>NZ_LZZU01000080.1:0-116280 GCF_014170355.1 Cupriavidus sp. UME77 | reverse complement strand
GGTTTTTTCATGCCCCCGCCAACGCGCCGTGCTCAGGCGGCAAGCAGGCTCCCGGCGATGAAGTCCACGAAGGCCCGGAGCTTGGGTGACAGCTGGCGGCTGGACGGCCACAGCACCCGCAGCATCGTGCGGTCCTGGTTGTAGTCGTCCAGCACGCTGACAAGCGTGCCATCGTCGAGCTGGCGCCGGATGGAAATATCCGGCACGCAGGCGATGCCCAGGCCCTGCTCGGCGAAGCACACCTGCGGCTCCAGCGTGTTGGTCACCATGCTGGCCTGCCGCTCGACCCCGATCCCGGCCGGCTGGCCATCGCGGCACAGCGGCCACGGCTGCAGCTTGCCGGTGTTGGGGTAGCGATACAGCAGGCGGTCGTGGCGGGCGAGATCCTCGGGCTCGCGCGGCAGCCCCGCTCGCCGGAAATAATCTGGCGAGCCAACCATCACCAGCCGGAACGAGCCGATGGTGCGCGACATCAAGCGGGAATCGTTGGGCTCTCCCGTGCGGATCACCGCATCGAAGCCCTCCTCGATCACCTCCACCAGCCGGTCCGTGCAATCGATCTCCAGTTCGACCTCGGGATAAAGCCGCTTGAACTCGGCGAGCCGGTTCATGAACGGGGTGCCGATCGACGGCAGGCTGATCCTCAGCTTGCCGCGCGGCGCGCTCTGCGTCTGCGAGAGCTCCATCTCCGCCGCCTCGACCTCGCCAAGGATGCGCCGGCAGCGCTCGAGAAACAGGGCGCCCTCCGGGGTCAGGCTGACGTTACGGGTGGAGCGATGGAACAGCCGCACGCCGAGGCGCGCCTCCAGCCGCACGATTGCCTTGCTGACCGCCGAGGACGAAATGCCCAGCTGCTGGCCCGCCACGGTGAAGCTGCGGGCTTCCCCTGCCCTGACGAACACGCCAAGCGAACCCAGGCTATCCATTGCCGACCTCCCGATGATGGCTTCGATGACGCCGATGCTCCGATGGCTTCGATGTCTGACAGATTTGATTACTGACTGATCTGTCAGATATGTTTGGAACTATAGCCCATTGTTCATTAGTCCCGCACAGACAATACTCGCCCCATTCTGTTGCCCGGGAAATGGGAAGAAATGAGAACCAACATGCTGACAATGAACAACACCGCGGCGGCGGGCACGGACCGCCTGCCGCTGCCGGCCCTGCTTGCGCTTGCCATGGCGGGCTTCCTGACGCTGCTCACGGAGACCATCCCCGCCGGCATGCTCTCCCGCATCAGCGAGGGCCTGGGGGTATCCGAGGCGCTCGCGGGCCAGTTCGTGAGCCTCTACGCCATCGGCTCGCTGGTGGCGGCCATCCCGCTCACGGCGGCCACGCAAGGCTGGCGCCGCCGGCCGTTGCTGCTGGCCGCGCTGGCCGGGCTGCTGGTCTTCAATACGCTCACCGCACTGGCGCCCGGCTACGTGGTGGCGCTGGTGGCGCGCTTCCTGGCGGGCATGGCGGGCGGCCTGATCTGGGGCATGCTCGCGGGCTATGCGCGGCGCATGGTGCCGGATCACCTCAAGGGCCGCGCACTGGCCGTGGCCGGCGTCGGCGCGCCGCTGGCCCTGTGCCTGGGCATGCCGTTCGGCACGCTGCTGGGCAACACGCTGGGCTGGCGCGCCGCGTTTGGTGCGATGTCGGTCCTGGCGCTGGCCGTGATGGCGTGGGTCGCGCTGAGAGCGCCGGATTACCCAGGCCAGGCGGCGGGCAAGCACATGCCGGTGCGCCGGGTATTCTCGACCCCGGGCGTGCGGCCGGTCCTGGCGGTACTGGCCTTGTGGGTAATGGCCCACAATATTCTCTACACCTATGTCATGCCCTTTCTCGTGCCAGCCGGGCTGGCCGGGCAGGTGGATATCGTGCTGCTGGTGTTCGGCGTAGCGTCGCTGGGCGGCGTATGGGTCAGCGGCCTGCTGATCGACCGCATGCTGCGCGTGCTGGTGCTGGCAAGCCTTGCGCTGTTCGCCATGGCCTCGCTGGCGCTCGCCATCGGCGGCAGCCATCCGCTCGTGGTCTATCTGGCCGTCGTGACCTGGGGCCTGACCTTCGGCGGCGCCCCCGCCTTGCTGCAGACCGCATCCGCCGAGGCGGCAGGGCCCGGCGCGGATGTCGCGCAATCGATGCTCGTCACCACCTGGAACCTCGCCATCGCGGCCGGCGGCATCGTCGGCGGCGTCCTGCTGGAGACGCACGGCGCCGGCGCGTTCCCGTGGGCGCTGCTTGCGTTGCTGGTGGTAGGGCTGTTGATTGCGTGGGCCTCGCGCGGGCATGGGTTCCCGGCGCGCGGCCCGGCGTAGCCTAGCGCGCCGCGCTGCGAGCCCTAGGGATTCTTGAGCCGTCGCCCAGGCTTGGGCGGCGGCGCCTGCAGGCTCACCAGCAACCGCCCGAACTCGCGCGCGGCCGGCGTCTTCTCGCCGTCGCTCCAGATCAGCGCAAAATCCGCTGCCGGCAGGGCCGGCAAGCCGTACTGGCCATCGACTACCTTCATCCCTGGCTTCAGGTCGCCGCGGATCTGCACCGAGGCGCCGAGCCCCGCCAGTACCGCGGTGCGGATGCCCTCCTGGCTTGGCGACGTAAACGCCACGTGCCACGGTATGGCGGTGCCCTCCAGTGCCGCCACGCCCACCTGCCGGTTGACGCACGGCGAGGGCGACAAGGCGAGCGGCAACGACGCACCCGGTGCGACCTCGAAGGCCTGGGCGGCGGCCCACACGAACTGCGTGTGCTGCAACACCGTGCCGCCCTCCCCGCCTGGCGCCGACAACACCACGGCAAGATCCAGTTCGCCGGCCTTGATCATCGCGCGCAAGTCCAGGTACGTGCCCACGTTCACATCGAGACGCACCGCGGGGAATGCCCGGGCGAAGCGCGACAGCAGTTGCGGCAGCCGCTCGCCCAGGAAGGTTTCCGGCACGCCGAAGCGCACCACGCCGCAAACGGGAGAGGGCTGGAACCGGCGCGACAGAGCATCGAGCGAGGCCAGGATCTGCTCCGCGTGCTGGAGAAAATCGTTGCCGTCCTCGGTCAGGGTCAGGGTGCGCGTCGTACGGTACAGCAACGGCCGGCCCACCTGCTCTTCGAGCCGCCGGATCTGATGGCTGACCGCGGACTGCGTCAGGTGCAGCCGCTGCGCCGCGCGCGTGAAGCCGCCGGTTTCCTTGACGGCGACAAAGGCCCGCAGCAGTGTCGGATCGAAATCCATGGTCCCTTATTTATGATGAATGCTAATGAATTGGAAGAAATTAGATCATTTCTATCATAGCGAGGACTCGCCCACAATGTGCGCCAAGACCGGCGTCGAGCACGACGCCATCCGTTCCCCGCAACCGGATTCGCCTGGAAAGCACCATCGATGCACCTCACTCATTCCCGTAAAAACCAAATGGCATTGGCCGCGGTCTGCCTGGCCGCGCTGATGTTCGGCCTGGAGATCTCCAGTGTGCCGGTCATTTTGCCCACCCTTGAGCACGTCCTGCATGGCGGCTTCGGGGACATGCAATGGATCATGAATGCCTACACCATCGCCTGCACCACGGTGCTGATGGCGGCCGGCACGCTGGCCGACCGCTTTGGCCGCAAGCGCATGTTCATCCTCGGCATTGCCTTGTTCGGCCTCGCCTCCCTGATCTGCGGCCTGGCGCAAAGCGCCGCCGTGCTGATTGCCAGCCGGTTTCTCCAGGGCATGGCCGGCGGCGCGATGCTGATCTGCCTGGTGGCGATCCTGTCGCATCAGTTCCAGGAAGGCAGGGAGCGCAGCAAGGCCTTTGGCGCATGGGGCATCGTGTTCGGGATCGGCCTGGGTTTCGGGCCCATCGTTGGCGGCATGATCGTTGCCGTATCCAGCTGGCAATGGGTGTTCCTGGTTCACGTCCTGCTGGCCATCCTGACCCTGGCGCTGGTCTTCGCGGGCGTGGAAGAGTCCCGCGATCCACAGGCGGGCAAGCTCGATATCGCGGGCATCGTCACGCTGTCGCTGGCCGTTTTCGGCCTGGCATACCTGATCACGCAGGGGCCGGAGGCCGGCGTTTCCCGCGCCGCCGCAATCGGCATGACGGCCGCGACGGTGGCCAGCTTCGTCGCTTTCCTGCTTGCGGAAACATTCAATCCGCATCCGATGTTCGATGTTTCGGTGTTCCGCAGCCGCAACTTCTCGGGCGCGCTGCTTGGCTCCATGGGCATGAACTTCAGCTTCTGGCCGTTCATGATTTACCTGCCGCTTTATTTCCACGGCGGCCTGGGCTACGGCAGCGTGGCCGCCGGTTTGTCCTTGCTGGCTTACACACTGCCCACGCTGTTGTTTCCGCCGCTGGGAGAGCGGCTTGCGCTGCGCTACGGCGCCGGCAGGGTCATTCCCCTGGGCTTGTTCACGATCGGGCTGGGCTTCATGCTGATGAAGCTCGGCAGCGGCCTGGCGCAGGCAAGCTGGCTGACCCTGCTCCCGGGTTCGCTGCTGGCCGGCATCGGCCTGGGCATCACCAACACGCCGGTGACCAACACCACCACCGGCTCGGTCCCCAGCAGCCGCGCGGGCATGGCGTCGGGCATCGACATGAGCGCGCGGATGATCTCGCTGGCGGTCAATATCGCGCTGATGGGATTCATCCTGGTCGCGGGGATCTCTGCGTATCTGAAGCGTGCCTTTCCGGGGGCGTTCGATGCGTTGCAGTTGCGCGCGCTGGCGCAGCGCATTGCCGCGGGCAACCTGGATGCGCCCGGTGACGCCTTCGCGCAACTGCCCGCGCTGGACGCGTCCGGCGCCGCGCTGCATGCGGCGCTGGTCCATGGCTTTGGCTCTGTGATGCTGTATGGCGGGATTGGTGCCTGGGTCCTCGCCTTGCTCAGCCTGATGATGTTCGCCCCCGGCAAACGAGGGCGTCAGGCGGCTGCCGACCCCGCGGGCCGCTGCGCCTAGAAGTCCCCCTGCGGCAGCTACCTGACGCAGGGGGATGCCCGGTACGCTCAGCCGCCTCCCCGGGTCGGCACGCCGGCGATGGCCCAGGCCGACGATTCACGCCGTGCCGGGCATGGAATCGCGCACGCCTTGCGCCCCGCGAACTCGCTGGCCATGCGGGCCAGGTCGATTTCCCAGCCGCGCGCTTCGAGCGCCTTGAGCGTCTTGCGAAAAGCGATCTGCAAGCCGTCCGAGCGCACCGACACTTCCTCCTGCCAGTCGTCGGGCGTGTGCTGGGGGCAAACCCGGGACAGCACGGCATGGTCCTGCTCGAAGATGCGCAGGTTGCCGCGGCGGGTGCGCGCGTCAAGCAGCGCGCTCTTCATGAAGGTACGGCCCATCATCCACAGGGTGCGCGTGCGTTTGGCGTCGACCGGCAGGTGCGCCGAGACGATGCGGATCTCCCAGCCGGGACGGGGCTCGAGCCGCAGCGTGGTGCACGGCCCGGAGAAGTGGTAGCCCGGCGTGGTGTAGACCGGCACCCGGCCACCGTCCGCCCCGCGGGCGAGCCACGCCAGCCAGGAACGGCGCCGTGGGCGGTACATGCGCATGCGCGCTTCGCCCTGCCACTCGCCTGCCTCTACCGTGAAGTCGTCGATCTCGGGATGCGCGGGGTCGCCGAAAGCCGTGCCATGCACGAATGGCGCGTGGGCAAAGTCCAGGCCGTTCTCCATCACGCGGTCCCAGCTGGCATCCCAGTCGAAATGCCCGCGCACCAGCCGGAAACGGGGATCCTCGGCCCAGGACAAATCGGGCAGCGGTGGCCGCTCCGCCGGCGGCAGGTCGCCCAGGAAGGCCCAGACCCAGCCAAAGCGCTCCACCGTCGGGTAAGCGTCCACGCGCGCCCGGGCGGGCACCCGCAGCCCCGGCTGGGCCGGGATATGCGTGCAGATGCCGTTGCCGTCGTAGCGCCAGCCGTGGTACGGGCACGCCACGTCGCCGGCCACCACGCTGCCATGGCTGAGCGAGCCCCCCCGGTGCGCGCAAACGTCGGACAGCACGCAGGCCAGGCCAGCGCTATCGCGAAACAGCACCAGCTTCTGGCCAAGCGCGGTCACCATGACTGGCTCGGCACGCACATCCGTTGAATGGCCCAGCACATACCAGAGATTCTTTAGCATCGGGATTGCCTTGAGAATGGCATTGAGGCTGGCGCCGGGGTCGCGAGATTGCCCTGGCGCCCTGGGAGCCTCGCCGCCGGATCGCGGCGCGCCGCGCCATGGCGGTTCGACCGGATTGGGCGCCGCTGGTTTCGGAAGTGCCGCGACGCAGCATGGATTTGCTGCAGTGCGATAGATACAAACTACCGGAATTCGGGATCGAAAGCCGCTGCTTAATAGGGCGATTCAATTGGCGGGCTTGCGCCTGCGTGCCTAGATTTAGGTTCCAGGCAACAAGACGGCAACGGACGAGGTGACTCATGCGGCGTGATGCAAAGACCCGGTCGGAGTTGATGGCCATCCTGAACCAGTTCCTCAACAACAATCCGGAGTGCGGCGAGTGCGAACTGCATGCCATGCGAGTCCACCAGCCTGACCACACCGGTTGCAACTGGAGCGCGGAAGTCGATTTCCCGCGCGAGGAGGAGGACCATTTGCCAACCCGGCTGGCCGCGGCCAAGTCCATCATCGTCGTGATGCGCGAGCAGTACAACATGCTGCAATAGCGGCAATAGCGGCAACGGGACAGGGCGGGACAGGTTTTCCGGGCCGGCGGAACTGCTTCACAAGCCGGTCAAAAAAACGGGGCTCCAGAGGAGCCCCGTTTTCATTGGGCGGCGGCCGGCGAGCCGGCCGCGCCGCCGGATCAGCGCACCGCGTTGGCTTCGGCCACCGCTACCGCCGTCATGTTGACGATGCGGCGGGTGGTCGCTTGCGGGTTGAGAATGTGCACCGGCTTGGCCGCGCCCAGCAGGATCGGGCCAATGGTGACGCCTTGCCCGCCCGTGATCTTGAGCAGGTTGAAGGCGATATTGGCTGCATCCAGCGTCGGCATGACCAGCAGGTTGGCGCTGCCGGCCAGCTTGGTGCCCGGCAGGAAGTGACGGCGCACGTCCTCGACCAGGGCGGCGTCGCCCTGCATCTCGCCTTCCACTTCCAGGTGCGGCGCCTCGCGGGCCAGGATCTCATGGGCCGCGCGCATCTTCTTGGCCGACGGGCGGTCCGACGAGCCGAACATCGAGTGCGACATCAGCGCCACCTTCGGATGCTGGCCGAAACGCGCGATTTCCTCGGCGGCCAGCTGCGTGATGGCGGCAAGTTCCTCGGCGGTGGGATCGTCGTTGACGAAGGTGTCGGTGATGAACAGCGTGTACTTCTCGAGCATCAGCGCGTTCATCGCGGCGAACACCTTGGCGCCCGGCGCCAGGCCGATCACGTCCCGCACGTGCTCCAGGTGGGCTTCGAAGCGGCCCACGGTGCCGCACAGCATCGCGTCGGCGTCGCCCATATGCATCAGCATGGTGCCGATCAGCGTATTGGAGCGGCGCAGCATCACCTTAGCCACGTCCGGCGTGACGCCGTCGCGGCCGCGCAGGCCGTGGTAGGCCTCGTGGTAGGCACGGTAGCGCGGGTCGTCTTCCGGGTTGATCAGCTCGAAGTCCGTGCCGGCCTTCAGGCGCAGGCCGGCCTTGTCGATGCGCATCTGGATCACGTGCGGGCGGCCGATCAGGATCGGACGGGCCAGGCCTTCGTCCACCACGGTCTGCACCGCGCGCAGCACGCGCTCCTCTTCGCCCTCGGCATAGACCACGCGCTTGGGCGCGGCCTTGGCTGCCGTGAACACCGGCTTCATGATCAGGCCGGTGTGGTAGACGTACTGGGTGAGCTGCTGGCGGTAGGCTTCCAGGTCCTTGATCGGACGGGTGGCCACGCCGGACTCCTCGGCGGCCTTGGCCACCGCCGGCGCGATCTTCTCGATCAGGCGCTGGTCGAACGGCGTCGGGATGATGTAGTCCGGGCCGAACTTCAGTTCCTGGCCACCGTAGGCGGCGGCAACGGCGTCGTTCAGCTCGGCTTCGGCCAGGTCGGCGATGGCCTTGACGCAGGCCAGCTTCATGGCTTCCGTGATCTTGGTGGCGCCGCAATCCAGCGCGCCACGGAAGATGTACGGGAAGCACAGCACGTTATTGACCTGGTTCGGGTAGTCCGAGCGGCCGGTGGCGATGATGCAGTCCGGGCGCGCGGCCTTGGCCACTTCCGGGCGGATTTCCGGCTCGGGGTTGGCCAGCGCCAGGATGATGGGCTTGTCGGCCATGGTCTTGACCATCTCGGCGCTCAGCACGCCGGCGGTCGAGCAGCCCAGGAACACGTCGGCGCCATTGACGATGTCGGCCAGGGTGCGGTTCGAGGTGTCTTGCGCGTAGCGCGCCTTGTTGGGTTCCATGTTGGCGTCGCGGCCCACATAGATCACGCCCTTGGAGTCCACCACCGAGATGTTCGAGCGGGTCACGCCCAGGCTCACCATGGTGTCCAGGCAGGCGATGGCCGCGGCGCCGGCGCCGGAGACCGCCAGCTTGACCTTGGCGATGTCCTTGCCGACCACCTTCAGGCCGTTGAGCAGCGCCGCGCCCGAGATGATGGCGGTGCCGTGCTGGTCATCGTGGAAGACGGGGATGTTCATGCGCTCGCGCAGCTTCTTCTCGATGTAGAAGCACTCGGGCGCCTTGATGTCTTCGAGGTTCACGCCGCCGATCGTCGGCTCCAGCGCGGCCACGATCTCGACGATTTTGTCCGGGTCGTGCGCATCGAGCTCGATGTCGAACACGTCGATGCCGGCGAACTTCTTGAACAGGCAGCCCTTGCCCTCCATCACCGGCTTGCCGGCCAGAGGACCGATATCGCCCATGCCGAGCACGGCGGTACCGTTGGTGATCACTGCCACCAGGTTGCCACGCGAGGTGTACTCGGCGGCCATCGCGGGATCCTTGGCGATCTCCTCGCAGGCGTAGGCCACGCCCGGGGAATAGGCCAGGGACAAGTCGCGCTGGTTGGACAGCGCCTTGGTCGCGTTTACCTGGATCTTGCCCTTGGTCGGGCTGCGGTGGTATTCCAGCGCGGCCAGGCGCAATTGCGCTTCAGGACTGTTGGGGGCATGTTGCGGTGCATCACCGCCGGTCTTGCTGGTCATTATGCTCGTCCAGGAAGTGGCCCTGCCAGTGCCCGCCGAGGCTGCGCCGGTCGTATCCGGCGTGGCTTGCCGGAATCTTCCATTGCAGCTTTCAAAGACGGGCTCCGGCGGCTCGGGCCGAAAAATCGAGCCGTCATTCTAGCTCACCCAAGCCCGGCGCGAAGCCCCTCCCACTGGGGCATCCAGGGATTTGAGGCTTTTCGCCGGGCAATTCAGTTTTTACCGCCGCACAGGCAATGCCTTGCTTGTTGCTTGCTTGTTGCTTGCTTGTTGCTTGCCACCTGCTACTTGTCATTCGGGTCCAGCGGCAATGTCACCCGCCTTGGCCGGCCACTCTCCGCCGGGAACTGCACGAAGGCGCTACGGATCAGGTAAGGCATCGCCGCCTGCAGGGACGACCCCTCCGCGCGGTGGTTCGCCGTGACCTGGTAGACCCGGCGGCCGCTGGCGGCATCCTTGAAAAACACGCGCAGCGTGGACTGGGTGACCGGCACATCGCGCACCGTGGTCACCGGCGGCCAGTAGCCCGGGCCACCCCAGCCATACGGGCCCCAGGGGCGGTAATAAGGCCCCCAGTAAGGGCCGGGATAAAAGCCGGGGCCCCACGGGTCGACGTAGTTGGTCTCCTGGATCCGCACCAGCCGCGAGTTGCTGTCGTACTCCATGCTGACCAGGTAATGCGCCTGCGGCCGGGCCACCTGCTCAAAGCCGATTCCGGAGAGCGCCTGCGCCAGCCACTGCTCATAGGTCTGGTCCTCGAGCTGCGCCTCCTGGCCGCTGGCGCGATCGAAGGCATAGGTGCGCGGCGGATCGTTCTGCCAGTCGCCCTGGCGGAAGGCCGTCACCTCCGTGGTGACGGTGCTGGCGCAGCCGGACAGCAGCGCCACGCCGAGCAGCGCCGCGCTCGCCATCAGGCGGCCGCCGCGCCAGCCTTCGCCGGCTATCCGGCCCCAATCCTTACCAAGCTTCGCCAGCTTCCCGAGCGTTGCCAGCCATCGTTTCGGCATCATGCCCCTCATCGATTCGTTGTCCATTGTGTGACTCAGACCGTGCCGGGACGGCGGAATTCCACCGCGATCCGCCAACGGCGCCGCGCGCCCGAGCCGGGGCGCCCGCGCTTGGCTACAATGGGTTCTTCAGTGCCGTGGCACGCGGCCCGGCAGCGGCTCCCACCCTGCCCGCCTGCCGTGACCATGGCGACCTTGCCGCCCCAAGTGGCCCTCAGAGGACAGGATTCCTTCATGCTGCGCACCGACACGCCCGTTACCGTCCATCGCAAAGACTATACTCCGCCGGCCTTCGCTTTTGAGCACGTCGACCTCACCCTCGAGCTCGACCCGGCGCGCACGGTGGTTACCAATATCCTGCGCTTCACGCGCCAGGCACCCGGCCCGCTGGTGCTGGCCGGCGAGGCACTGGAGCTCGTCGGGGTCCGCCTCGACGGCAAGCCGCTGGAAGGCGCGCAGCAGACGCCCGACAGCCTGACGCTGCCCGAGCTGCCCGCGCAAGGCACGCTGGAAATCGTCACCGCCTGCCAGCCGGCCGCCAACACGTCGCTGTCCGGCCTCTACGTTTCCAACGGCAACTTCTTTACCCAGTGCGAAGCCGAGGGCTTCCGCAAGATTACCTATTACCTGGACCGCCCCGACGTGATGTCGACCTTCCGGGTCACGTTGCGCGCGCAGCGCGCGGCCTACCCGGTGCTACTGTCCAACGGCAACCTGATCAGCGAGCGCGAGCTGCCCGGCGGCCGCTTTGAGGCTGTCTGGGAAGACCCGTTCAAGAAGCCCGCCTACCTGTTCGCACTGGTGGCCGGCAAGCTGGAATGCATCGAGGAGCGGATCCTGTCCGCCTCCGGCAAGGAGAAATTGCTGCAGGTCTGGGTGGAGCCGCAGGACCTGCCCAAGACCCGCCACGCCATGGATTCGCTGATCCACTCGATCCGCTGGGACGAGCAGCGCTTTGGCCTGGAACTGGACCTCGACCGCTTCATGATCGTCGCCGTGGGCGACTTCAACATGGGCGCGATGGAGAACAAGGGACTCAACATCTTCAACACCAAGTACGTGCTGGCCAATGCCCAGACCGCCACCGATGCCGATTTCGGCAATATCGAATCCGTGGTCGGGCATGAGTACTTCCACAACTGGACCGGCAACCGCGTGACCTGCCGCGACTGGTTCCAGCTCTCGCTCAAGGAAGGCCTGACGGTGTTCCGCGACCAGGAATTCTCGGCCGACATGATGGGCTCCGAATCCGGGCGCGCGGTCAAGCGCATCGAGGACGTGCGCATGCTGCGCCAGGTACAGTTCCCCGAGGATGCCGGCCCCATGGCGCATCCGGTGCGCCCCGACAGCTACGAGGAAATCAACAACTTCTACACGGTGACGGTGTACGAGAAAGGCGCCGAGGTCGTGCGCATGTACCAGACCCTGCTAGGCCGCGACGGTTTCCGCAAGGGCATGGACCTGTACTTCCAGCGCCACGACGGCCAGGCCGTGACCTGCGACGACTTCCGCGCCGCCATGGCCGACGCCAATGGCCGCGACCTGACGCAGTTCGGCCGCTGGTACAGCCAGGCCGGCACGCCGGTGGTCGCCGTGCGCACCGCGTGGGATGCGGCCACCGGCACCCTGGCGCTGACGCTGTCGCAGACGTGTCCCAAGGTCGGCATCGAGACGCGCCCCGGCACGCCGGACAAGCTGCCCTTCCATATCCCCTTTGCACTGGGGCTGATCGACGCCAGCGGCGCCGACCTTGCGCTGCAGCTCGAGGGGGAAAGCCAGCCCGGCGCCACCACGCGCGTGCTGGATTTCACCGAGGCCGAGCAGACCTTCCGCTTCATCAACCTGCCGCGCGGCGCCGAGCCGCCGCTGGCGTCGCTGCTGCGCGACTTCTCCGCGCCGGTCATCATCGACGCCGAGTACAGCGAAGCGCAGCTGACCTTCCTGCTCGCGCACGACAGCGATCCGTTCAACCGCTGGGAGGCCGGCCAACGCCTGACCACCCGCGCGCTGCTGCAACTGGTGGCCCAGAGCCAGGCCGGCCACGAGCTCCAGCTCGACCCGGTGCTGGTGGCCGCGCTGCGCACCGTGCTCAACGACCAGCAGCTCAGTCCCGCCTTTCGCGAGCAAGCCTTGACGCTGCCGGCCGAGGCTTACCTCGCCGAGCGCATGGGCGTGGCCGATCCGGCCTCCATCCACCGCGCCCGCCAGTTCATGCGCGAGGCGCTGGCGCGCGCGCTCAAGGCCGACTGGCTGGCCGCGTTCGAGGCCAACGCCACGCCGGGCGCCTACAGCCCCGATGCGGTGTCCGCCGGCAAGCGCGCGCTGCGCAACCTGGCGCTGGGCTACCTGGCCGACAGCGGCGACGCCGCCATGCAGGCGCTGGCCGAAGCGCAATACAATGCGGCCGACAACATGACGGACCGCTTCGCCGCGCTCAGCGCCATGGTCAACACCTTTGCCCCCGGCCGCGAGGCCGCGCTGGCCGATTTCTACCAGCGCTTCGAGCAAGACCCGCTGGTGATCGACAAATGGTTCTCGCTGCAAGGCACGCAGCGCGGCACCGTGGGGCCGCAAAGCGCCGGCCACAAAGGCAAGCACACCATCGACACGGTGCGCGCGCTGATGCAGCACCCCGCCTTCAACCTGCGCAACCCCAACCGCGCGCGCTCGCTGATCTTCAGCTTCTGCGCGGCCAACCCGGCCCAGTTCCATGCCGAGGATGGCTCGGGCTACGCCTTCTGGGCCGAGCAGGTGCTGGCGCTGGACGCCATCAACCCGCAAGTGGCGTCCCGCCTGGCGCGGGTGATGGATCGCTGGCAGAAGTACGCCCTGCCGCTGCGCGACCGCATGCGCGCCGCGCTGGAACAGGTGGCGCAGGCCAGCGAGCTGTCCCGCGATGTGCGCGAGATCGTGAGCAAGGCGCTGGCGCCGTAAGGCTGCGCCGGGCTGGCCTGGGCGCGGCTGGCAGCACCGCGCCCAGGCCGGCCCGACAGTACCCCACAGGCCGGTGGCATTGGCCTGGCGGGCTGGCGCCCATGTAGAATTGCGGCCATTCAAGGAGAATCCCCATGAGTCGCATCAGCCTCACCCGCTACCTGGTCGAGGAGCAGCGCAAGCACAACACGATCGAGCCCGAACTGCGGCTCCTGATCGAAGTCGTGGCGCGCGCCTGCAAGGCCATTTCCAACTCCGTCAGCAAGGGCGCCCTCGCCGGCATCCTCGGCTCGGCCGGCACCGGCAACGTGCAAGGCGAGACCCAGCAAAAGCTGGATGTGATCGCCAACGAAGTCCTGCTCGACGCCAATGAGTGGGGCGGCCACCTCGCCGCCATGGCGTCCGAGGAAATGGACAGCTTCTACGAGATCCCGAACCGCTATCCCAAGGGCGAATACCTGCTGCTGTTCGATCCGCTTGACGGCTCGTCCAACATCGACGTGAACGTGTCGATCGGCACCATCTTCTCGGTACTGCACATGCCCAAGCCGGGCCAGACCGTGACCGAGGCCGACTTCATGCAGCCCGGCAGCCGCCAGGTCGCCGCCGGCTACGCCGTGTACGGCCCGCAGACCACGCTGGTGCTGACGGTCGGCAACGGCGTGCACATGTTCACGCTGGACCGCGAAGCCGGCAGCTTTGTGCTGACGCAATCCGACGTGATGATCCCGGAAGACACCAAGGAATTCGCGATCAACATGTCCAACATGCGCCACTGGGCCCCGCCCGTGCGCCGCTATATCGACGAATGCCTGGCCGGCGACGAAGGCCCGCGCGGCAAGAACTTCAATATGCGCTGGATCGCCTCGATGGTGGCCGACGTACACCGCATCCTCACGCGCGGCGGCATCTTCATGTACCCGTGGGACAAGCGCGAGCCGGAAAAACCCGGCAAGCTGCGCCTGATGTACGAAGCCAATCCCATGGCGATGCTGGTCGAGCAAGCCGGCGGCGCGGCCACCAACGGCCATGAGCGCATTCTCAACATCCAGCCGGAAAAGCTGCACCAGCGCGTGTCGGTGATCCTCGGCTCGAAGAACGAAGTGGAACGCGCAACCCGCTACCACCAGGAAGAGAAAGCGGCCGGCTGATTGCGGGCAGCTTCATCGATCCGACGAAAAAGGGACGCCACGGCGTCCCTTTTTTCATTGCGACTATTACGTCTATTACATCTATTACATCTATTGCATCTATTGCATCTATTGCATCTATTGCGCCCGTGCGGCAACTTTGCGCGATGGCCAGGGCGTAGCGGACGCGCCCAGGACCGGCTTGCCAAGCAGGGGCGTCGACAACGCGTAGGCACCGTTCTCGGTGAAGGCCCAGATGATATTGCGGTCGTACTCCGTGTAGATCGCGAACACGCCTTTGCCGAGCGTGTAATTCGGCAATTCCGTCTCATCCGCCAGCGCAGGCACGAAATAGCCCGCGATCGTCGCCTTTTCCGGATGGCTGACATCAAAGATCTGCACGCCAGCATTGTAGAAAGAATAGGGAACGATGCCTTGACGCCATTGGCCGGGCTGGCCGATGGAGTTCGCGCGCTTCGGGCCGAAATTGCCGCCACGCTGGCAGAAGCTCGTGAATGACGCCCCTTGCGGCACCTTCGGCTGCGGCAGTTTTCCGGCCACCTTCAAGTGCGACGGATCGCGCGCGTCGATGACGAAAATGTCCTTGTATGGCTCATAGCAATCGCGGTTCATCGGATAGCCGCCGGTCAGGACATAGCCCGTGCGCGCGTACTGGCTGACATCGGCGTTGTCATACTCGGTACCAGCGAAGCTGGGCGGCGTATTGACGTTGCCGAGCACCTTTGGCTTTGCCGGGTCGGAAAGGTCGAACGAATAGAGACCGAGGCCACCCATCGCGCCAAAGCCGATCTTGCCACCGTCCTCCAATGGCTTGGGCAGGAAGATTGGAATGCGCGCTCCCATCCACGAGGTACGGTTGCCGGCCCGTTGATTCATCAGGTAAGCCTGCTCATGGGCTTCATTGCCGAGGATCTGCCCCGGCACCGAGATCTGGGAAACAAAGGTCGGATTCGCGGGATCGGACATGTCCCAGACCTGATAACCGGGCGAGTAAAGATAATTGGGATACTCGGTCAGGCCGTACGTGTCATCCGGCGCCGACGCCAGGATCATGTACTTGCCGCCATGGTATTCAGGCGAATCCAGCGACCCGGACCCCTGCTGTTGCCCGATCGGCGCATCGGGGTGCTTGTAGTCGGTGGTGCGGGTTGCCAGCAGCCGCCACTGGCTTGGCAGCGGACCATCCATGGCAAAGACCTTGAACCCTTTCAGCGAATTGTAGCGACGCTGCGCCGCGACCTGGTCCGGCTGCTGGGTCTTGTCAGTCATCAGGCCATAGCGTCCAATCTCAAACGACGCGACGAGCACCGGCTTGCCCAATGTCTTGCTCCAGGCAATGGTCGCGCCGCCCAGGTAGTCGTCGACGTTGCGCGGATCGTATTTCTCGCTCGACCCTTTCGGTCCCCAGACACCGCCCTTGGAATAGACCACCTTGCCATGGGCGGGATCGGTGATGTCCATGATCCGCAGATAGTCCCGGTCATGAATATAGAGGTAACGGCGCCCCTCGAAGTCGGCGATGTTGTTCCAGGCATGGAAGGGTGAGCCAACGGCAGGATAGAAGGCCAGGACCTCCACGTTCTTGGCAAAGCTCTTCTTGTCCCATGTGGTCATTTCACCGGGGAAGCGCTGGCCCTGGTGCACTTCGGGCGTCGCTTTCGGCCAGACGAACTGTCCGGTGGCCGGATCCATCCCGTAGTCGACACCGGGCTTGAGCGGCGCGGGCGAGCGATCGGGTGTCAGCCGCAGCCAGGCGGCGAGATAGGGATCCTGAACATTGGGCGTGCCCGGTGTTGCCGGCGTTCCCTGCGTTGCGGAGGCCCCAGGCGCCGCCGTAGCCGGCACGGTGTCCGCGTTTGCGCAGGCCATCATGAAGATGGCTGCCGAAGCTGTACCTGTTGCCAGGACTGATCTGAACGTTCTGATTCGAAGCATGGCTTCCTCCTTTTGTATCAACAATTTCCTCGCCCGCCGCGGTCTGCGCGCATCGCAGGGCGCACCCCGGCGGACTGCGGCACGGTCCTGGCCACCCTGTCCAGGCCGGGCGCTCAAAACGCGTGGCGAATGCCGATGGCCACGCCGGACGGGTTCTGCTGGCTGGTAGGCGAGGCCGAGAACGTGACCGGATAGCGGATCGGGCTGTCATGCTTGTGCTGCACGTGGGCGTACGTGGCGTAGATCTCGCTGCGCTTGGACAGGCTGTAGATGTAGCCCAGCACGAAGCCGTTGGCGTCCGACAGCTTGGTGTTGTTGTCGTCCTTGCGATGGACGAAGCTGGCGTAGAAACGGTTCGACGGGTTGAGCCTGTAGCGCGCGCCGATCTGGATATCCCAGCCTTTGGACTGGAAGTCCGCATAGGGCGGATACGCGTAGTAGCCGTTGTAGGTGTGGTAAACCAGCGTCGGCTCGAAATCGCCGAACTTGTAGGCCAGCGAGGCGTAGTTGTCGCGCGCCGAAGGCACGCTGCCGGCGTTGTTGATATTGCGCGTGTAGCGCAGGTCGCTGACGAAGCCCGCGTAGAGCTTGTCGTCGCGGTACTCGATGCCGGTACTGAGGTAGCGGCCGGCGCGAGTGGTGTCCTCCAGGCCGGTGGTCACCATGAAGCGCCCCATGAAGCCGTAGAAACGCGGCGTGTTGTACTGGATCGCATTGTCAACGCGGTAGGCCGCGTAGAAGAACTGCATGTTGCTGACCATGCTGTAGTCGGCCGAAAAGCTCGGGTCGGCATAGCCGGCGATCCAGTATGACGGCGTGTTCTGGCGGCCCATGGTCAGCACGCCGAAATTATTGCTGTGCAGCCCGACGAATGACTGGCGCGCCTGCGCCGCCGCCGTGCCGGTATCGGCCGAGAATTGCGGCTCGTAGGTGAAGATGGCCTTCAGGTCGCTGCTGAGCACTTCCTGCCCGCTGAAGTTGATTCGCGACGAGCTCAATTGGCCGCTGGACACGCGATACACCGAGCCCCCCTTGCCCGACTGCGCGAGGCGCTCCACGCTGATGTCGACGAAGCCTGACAGCCGGACCCAGGACTCCTCGGCACAGACCTGCGCGCCCCCCATCGCCAGCGCGCAGGACACCACGGCCCGGGCATACGACACCTTGTCAGCTCTTCTCATTTCCTCTCCTCTTCCTCTTTTGTGGTTGGCCGTCGCGCTGCACTTGCCTATGTGCATGCGTGCATGCGCGCTGGCTGCACCGGCTGGCTCTTGCCGGTGCCCTGGTCATGCGCGACCCGCTTGTTCGGGGCCTTTCTTGCGCAGTGTTCAGCCGCAGTATGGAGAGGGCTGGCATGCGGCGAAAATGAAATATTCCGCCTCCGGGATGCCGTAAATTTATGGCCGGAAACTGCGGAACGAGCGCCTCCGCACCGCCCTCATGCGATGAGAAAACAGCCTCGTTTACGCTGAAAAAACGACGTTACGCCGGCGCACTCCGGCGAGTGCGAATGACACTCGCCCGGGTCCGGCGCAAACGCTGATCTGCCGGCTTGCTCCCCTGCCTGCTTCGCCCTCTCCTTTCTCTTTCCTCTCTTTCTTTTCTCTTCTCACGTGCCACAGCCCTGCCCACAGCCATGCCGCCGTCATCGCGTCGATAGCGCCACGCGCGAACTATGCGCCTCACGGCACACTTTTATCTCTTTTGCACTCACTTTCCACTAAGTGTATACATATATTACGGTATGTTTACAAACGGATAGTATTTGTACCTCAACAATAAGGAGACACCATGACCACGCCCTGCCCTGGCCGGCGCGCCGCGCGCGCCATCTCTCGTTTCGCCGCCCTGCCCGCGCTGGCCGCCCTTGCCGGTGCGTTTCCCGAGCTCGCCCGGGCACAGAGCGACAGCGTGCAGATCTACGGCTTCATCAAGGAAAACGTGGAACAGGTGCGGCTCTCGGGCAACGGCCGTACCGCTTCGGTGTCGCGCCTGTCGAACGATCTGTCAGTGCTGGGTTTTCGCGGCCGCGAGTCGCTCGGCGGCGGGCTGGAGGCCTTCTTCCAGATCGAGACCAACCTGCGCATGGATGGCACCGGCACGTCGCAGATCGGTGACCGCAATACCGGCGTAGGCTTGCGCAGCCCGTGGGGCCAGATCCTGATGGGGCAGTGGGAAATGCCGCTGCGCTACGTCTCCGTGTACAAGGTGGACCCGTTTACCGCGGGCATCTTTGCCTCGAACTCCATCATGGGCAACGGCTTCACCACGGGCGCCAACGGCGCCGCGCCGGAATCGTTCGACCGTCGCCAGAAAAACCTGGTGCAATACAGCACGCCACACTGGGGCGGTGTCTCCGGACGGCTGGCCCTGTCGATGCCCGAGGACCGCACCCCCACCACCAACCCGATCGCCTGGTCCGGCCTGCTGTCCTATGAGGACAAGAGCTGGTATGTGGCGTGGGGGCACGAATATCACGGCGACTACTTCTACAACGGCTCGCGCGACCACGCGGACCGGCTCGGCGTGGTGTACGCCTTTGGCTGCACCAAGCTGCGCGGCGCCTACGAACGGCTCTCCTACGAACCGGCGCCGGGCCAATCCGTGCGGCGCGATGCGTGGCAGGTCGCGGCCACGCATGCCATCGGCGCGCATGAGTTCCGCGCGTCGTACACCTCGGGCGGCAACGCCCACGGCAGCAGCACGGCGGCGGTAGGCGGCATCGGCCTGCCGGGCACGGCTTCCGGCGCCTGGCAGGTTTCGCTGGGCTACGGGTACACGCTGTCGAAGCGGACCGAACTGTGGGCGGCATGGACGCGCCTGGTGAACCACGCGACGGCGCGCTACAACCTCTCCGGCAATTCTGTGCCCGGCCTGAAACCAGGCGACTCCGCCACCGGCGTGGGGCTGGGGATCACGCATAAGTTCTGAGGCAAGGCCGCGCACGGCCGTCTTGCATAAAGAAAGGGCGCACGATGCGGTGCGCCCTTTCTGCTGCCCTTTCTGCTGCCTTTGGTGCTGGCCTGGATGTGCCTAGTTGCGCTTGGCCGCACCGTCGGCGCGCTGCGCCTCGATCAGCTCCATCACATTGAGCGTGAGGCGCGTCGTGTGGCTGCGCATCGCCAGGTAGGCCTCCTCCGGCTGGCCCGCGAGAATCGCCTCGACGATCTTCTGGTGCTCCCGGTGCGAGGTCTCGAAGCGGCGCTCCACGCCGGACTGCGCGGCACGAAACGGTGCCAGCCGGTCGCGCAGGTTCTCGACCGCGGCCATCAGCGTCTCGTTCTGCGTGCCCTGGCAGATCAGTTGGTGGAAGCGGTGGTTGAGCTCCAGGTACGCCTGCACATCGCGGCGCTCGCCCACGGCCTCGGTCTGCTCGTGCAGCAGCTCCAGCTGGCGGCGCTGCATGGCGCTCATGCGCTGCGTGGCGATGCGGCAGCACAGCGACTCCAGCTCGCACAGCGCCTCCAGCATATCGGCCAGCTGCGCGGCGCCCACATTGGCCACCACGCCGCCGCGCCGCGGCACGAGCTCGATCAGCCCGCGCGCGTCCAGCAGGCGCAGCGCCTCGCGCACCGGCGTGCGCGACACCTGGAAGCGCTCCGCCAGCGCGGGTTCCTCGAGCCTCTCGCCGGGGGGCAAGGTGCCAGCGATGATTTCATCGGCAAGCTTCTGGCTGATTTGGGCGGCAATGGTGGTCACTGTTGTCCTTGTGTCCTGGTCCTTGATCGAAGCGTTCGGCATGGCAAGCCCCCGGTTTGGGGCATCGCAAAGCAGCCATTGCCCCGGATATGGGCGCAATTATACGCGGCGCACCCTTCACCTTATCAAGGCGCACCAAAAATGTTCTCGATCACATCTATTGAATACACTTTTCATTGCGTGTATACATATTGACTAACGGCAATGACGCCGTGCCGATAATCAATCGCCAAACGAGGAGCACAAACATGACCAGCAAACTGCGCCACATCGCCCTGTCCGTCCCCGATCCCTGGGCCGCGGCCGAGTTCTACCAAAAGGCATTCGGCTTTCGCAAAGTCGGCGAGACCGACTCCTCGCTCGCGCGCGGCGTCTACCTGACGGACGGGACCATGAGCATTGCGCTGTTGAACTACAAAAGCGACGAGGCGGCCGGAGAGGAGCGCGGCAAGGACTTCATCGGCCTGCACCACATCGGCGTGTGGGTCGACGACATCGCCCAGGCGCGCAAGACCGTGGAAGAAGCGGGCGGCCGCTATTACATGGGCGAAGTGCCGGTCAAGGGCAACATCTTCTACGAGGTGAAGTACCGCGACCCGCATGACATCATTATCGACCTGACCGATCACGGCTGGGGCGGCGCGTCCAAGGAAGGCAGCGGCGGCGACGCCGGCCCGGCGCTGCGCAACCCGGACCTCAAGGCGGATCGCGAAGGCCTGTAAGCGCCTCGCCGCAACCTTCGACGTTTGCGTCCCCGCGCCGCGGGGACGCGTTCAGGCTGACAATGCCACCGGATGTACCGGCTCGCCTCGCAGGAACCATCCATCCAGATTGCCCGCCAGCGCCGTGTGCTGCGCCACCCGTGTTTCGGGGGAGCGGCCGGCCAGGTGCGGCGTCAGAATGACCTGGTCCATCTCACGCAAGGCCGCCGGCACCAATGGCTCCGTCTCGATGACATCGAGCGCGGCACCGGCGATTTCCCCGCGCGCCAGCGCGTCGACCAGCGCTACCGTATCCACCACGCTGCCGCGCGCCACGTTCACCAGCAGGCCGCGCGGCCCCAGCGCGCGCAGCACCGCTGCGTCGACCAGATGATGCGTGGCCGCGCCGCCCGGACAGGTCAGCGCGAGCACATCGCTTGCGGCCGCCAACGCGATCGGATCGGCATACGGCGTGTAGTCCCCTGCGGCCGGCGCGCTGCGCCGCAGGTAGGCCACCTGCATGCCCATGGCCTGCGCCAGCACGGCCAGCTTGCCGCCGATATTGCCCAGCCCGACGATGCCCAGCGTCTTGCCGCGCACGCCCGGGCGCGGCGCGCGCAGGCTTTCCCACTGGCCTGACTTGACGCCACGATCGAGCGCGGCAATCCCGCGCGACAGCGCCAGCATCAGGGTGAGCGCGTGGTCGGCCACTACCTGGCTATTGGTGTCGGGGGCATGGCACACGCGCACGCCGCGCGCCCTTGCCGCGGCCAGGTCGATGTTCTCGTAGCCAGCACCGAAACTCGCCACCAGCTCCAGCGCCGGCAGCGCCGCCAGCTCCGCGGCCGACAAGCCGGTCGAGCCGTTGGTCAGCACGGCGCGCGCGCCGGCACGCGCACCATCGTCGGCCTCGCTCCACGCCATGAAGCGATAGCGCGGCGCCTGCGCCGCCAGCCACGCGGCGTCCAGCGCCAGCCGCGTCAACACCAGTACCTGCTGTTTGCCATGCAATCCGCTAGCCATCTTCCTTTCTCCTCCGTCATCGAATCCGCCTGGAAGCGGTGTTGAACAAAATTATCACGAAGGCGTTGACGTGTATACACATAACACTTAAAGTATTCACATAGACGAAATTGCATGGCAATGAAAAACGATGCATTCCGTCACCCTGAACACAAATGACAAGGAGACAAGGTGAACTGGCACAGCCTCGCAACCTACGAACTCGCCGGCAACAAGCGCGCCGGCCTGGTAGTCGCAGATACCCTGTATGACCTGGCCGCGCTTGGACGTGCGTGCGAGGTCGATCCCGCCAGCCTGCTCGGCGACATGAACCAGGTGTTTGCCCAGTGGGCACAACACGCACCATTGCTGGCCGACATGGCCAGCCGCGCGGCACAACTGGCAACCAGCGGCAAGCTCGCCGCCGTGGATGCGGCCGCCACCTACGCCGTGCCCTACCAGCCGGGCCGCATCTTTGGCGTGGCGTCGAACTTCTACGACCACGCCGACGAGATGGGCACCAAGCTGGCAGCGCGCAGCGAGAGCCAGCCTTATGCCTTCATGAAGGCGGAAACCAGCGTGATCCCCACCGGCGCGACCGTGCTGATGCCGCCGGAAACGGCCAGGCTCGACTGGGAAGTGGAACTTGGCGTGGTGATCGGCCAGCGCTGCCGCCACGTTTCGGTGGAAGACGCGCTATCGGTCATCGCCGGCTATACCGTGTTCAACGACATCAGCGCGCGCGACCTCAACCGCCGCACCGACTATCCCTTCACCCACGACTGGTTCCGCGGCAAGAGCTTCGATACCTTCGGCCCCATGGGCCCGTGGGTGGTGCCGGCGGGCTGCATCGCCGACCCGCAGAACCTGCGCATGTCGCTAACCGTGAACGGTGAAACCATGCAGGACGGCAATACCTCCCAAATGATCTTCTCCGTGGCCGAGCAGATCGCCTACCTGTCACGCATCCTGACGCTGCAGCCGGGTGACCTGATCGCCACCGGCACGCCGGATGGCGTCGGCATGGGGCGCGGCGTGTTCCTGAAACCCGGCGACAACATGGTGGCCTGGGTCGAAGGCATTGGCTCGATCGAGAACGCAGTGGCGCTAGAGGCGCTGGCGGCGCGTTGAACACCACCGCCGTGGCAATGCGCGCGCGGCGCAGGCACACTGCGCCCACACGCATCGCCACGGCGACCTGGAGGAGACTGGCATGAACCCGATACGTACCCGCAAGCTGGGCCACCTGGTGCTGATGGTGCGCGACCTGGAACGATCCACCCGCTTCTATACGGAAGTGATGGGCCTCAAGGTCTCGGACCGCATCGCCGACCAGATGGTGTTCCTGCGCGCCGGCGAGGACCACCACGACTTGGCGCTCTCGCGCCTGCCCGAGGACAGCGCCGAGCGCGACGACCTGCCGCGCTACACGCGCCCGGGCCTGGAGCATTTCTCCTACTACGTGGAGTCCCTGGACGAGATGAAGCGCGCGGTGGACGTGGCGCGCAGCCACGGCGTGGTGATCGAGCGCGGCATCGGCCAGCATGGGCCGGGCGGCAACTGGTTCCTGGTGTTCAAGGACCCGGACGGCAACAACGTCGAGATCTACACCGACATGGAGCGCATCGCCACCGGCACCGAACACGCGCCGCAAACCTGGGAACGCAACCTCGAATCCTTCGACCGCCATCGCCTGGCGCACTTCGTCGTGACCCCACCCGCCGCCATGCTCGCCGCCAAGCATGGCAAGCAACCGGCCAAGGACGAAGAGCAGCCCGCGGACCCGCAAGCCGGGAACGCGCCATGAGCCAGGGTGCCAGCCCGCCGGGTGGCCAGGGCCTGCCAGGCCTGTCGCCCGCGCAGCGCGATGCCATGCGCGCGCTGGGACGTGACTGGGCGCGCGATATCCAGGGCAACCGCAAGCAGGTCTGCGAGATCTATGACGCCGTCCACGCGGCACTGCCCGCCGATAGCGTACGGCGCGTGGACGGCCTGGCCTACGGCAGCGATCCCCGCCAGCAGCTCGATCTTTACCTGCCGCCCGATGCCACGCCGGCCAGCGCGCTGCCCGTGGTGGTGTTCGTGCACGGCGGCGCCTTCCTGCGTGGCAACAAGGACGCCAGCCCCTACATCTACGCCAACGTGCCGCGCCTGTTCGCACGGCTGGGCTATGTCGGCGTGAACCTGGAATACCGGCTTGCGCCGCAGGCGCCCTATCCCGCCGGCGCGCAGGATGTGGTGGCGGCGCTGGCATGGCTGCGCGCGTCGGTGGGCGCCTACGGCGGTGACGCGCGGCGCATCGTGCTAATCGGCCATTCGGCCGGCGGCAGCCACGTGGCCAGCGCATTGAGCGATCCGCTGTTCGATGGCGAGGCCGCGGGCGTAGCTGGCGCGGTGCTGGTCAGCGCGCGCCTGCAGGCCGACACGTTGCCGGACAATCCCAACGCCGGCGGCGTCATCGCCTACTACGGCGCGGACAGCGCGCAGCAACAGCAACGCGCGCCGATGGCGTTTGCGCAGCGGCTCGCGGTGCCGCTGATGGTGGTGTTCGCCGAGCATGAGAACCCCTACCTCGACCTCTACGCCCTGCAATACGCCGCGCGCGTCGCCGAGGCGCAGCGGCGCGCGCCGCGCGTGGTCCAGGTGCCGCACCACAACCATACCTCCGTGGTGGCGCATCTCGGCAGCGCGGATACCGCGCTGGCCGATGCGCTGAGCGACTTCATCGCATCCGTCGTCACGCAACGCGCCGCCTCGAAATAACAAACAGAAATAACAAACAACAAGACAGGAGACTTTCCCATGGCAGCAGACAAACTGCGCGGCGTGTTCGCGCCCGTGGTCACGCCATTCAATGACGATCTCTCGATCAACCTGCCGGCCTTCGTCGCGCACTGCCAGCGCCTTGTGGCCGACGGCGCCGGCGTGGCGATTTCCGGCACCAATAGCGAAGCCTGCTCGGAAACCTTCGAGGAGCGCATGGCGCTGGTCGATGCCGTGATCGATGCCGGCATCCCGGGTGAGCGCGTGCTGGTCGGCACCGGCTGCTGCGCCATTGGCGACGCAGTGGCGTTGACCCGCCATGCCATCGACCGCGGCTGCGCGGGCGTGCTGGTGCTGCCGCCGTTCTTCTTCAAGAACGTGCAGGAGGATGGCGTGTTCGCCTACTACCGCGAACTGATCCAGCGCGTGGACGATCCCGCGCTGCGCGTCGTGCTGTATCACATCCCCGCCATGTCGGGCGTGCCCATCACCTTGTCCTTGATCGAGCGGCTGGTGGCGGCTTTTCCCGCGCAGATCGCCGGCGTGAAGGACAGCAGCGGCGACTGGGACAACGTGGTGGCGATGCTGGAACGCTTCCCCACGCTGTCGATCTTCCCCGCCTCGGAAATCCTGATGCTGCGCAGCCTGGCGCTGGGCGCCGCCGGCTGCATCTCCGCCACCAACAACATCAACGCGCGCGATATCGCGCTGGCCTATGGCTCGGTGACCGAGGCCGCGCGCCTGAACGACAGCATCACCGCGGTGCGCAAGACCGCGGAGCGCTTCCCGATGGTGGCTGCCGTCAAGCACACCTTGTCGCTGCTGGCGGGCGATGCGGGCTGGCGCCATGTGCGCCCGCCGCTGGTGCCGCTCGCCGCCGATGCCGCCCTGCAGCTCTCGCTGGCCATGGCCAGCGCCATGCCGGCACTGCGCGGCATGGCGCAGCCGGCATGAACGCGCCGGTGCGGCAGGATCCGCCACCGCTGGCGCGCTACACGGCCAGCCGCCGCGCCGGGCGGCATGTACATGTCAGCGGCATGAGCGCGCGCACGGCCGATGGCTGCGCCGGCGTCAGCATGGCCGCCGACGGCACGCGCGTGTACGACGTTGCCGCGCAGACGGACTGCGTGCTGGGCAAGATCGAGCGCGCGCTCGCCAGCGAGGGACTGGGCCTGGCCGATTGCGTGGCCATGACCTGCTACCTCATCGACATGGCCGACTACGACACCTTCAACGCCGCCTACGCGCGCCACTTCCCCGCCGCCGTGCCCACGCGCACATGCCTGGCGGTGGCCGCGCTGCCCCACCCCGACATGCGCGTGGAGATCACCGCCACCGCATGGCGCGCAGAGGAGGCCGCATGATCGACACCGCCACGCTCGACACCCTGTTCATGGCGGCCCGCAGCCACAACGGCTGGCTTGAGGGCAACATCGACGACGCCACGCTGGAGCGCCTGTACGCGCTCGTGCGGCAAGGCCCGACCAGCGCCAACTGCTGCCCGATGCGGCTGGTGTTCGCGCGCTCGCCCGAGGCCAAGGCCAAGCTCTTGCCGGCGCTCGCGCCCGCCAATGTGGACAAGGTCATGCAGGCGCCGGTCACCGCCATCGTCGCCTACGACACGCAGTTCCATGCGCTGGCCGAAGCCCTGTTCCCGCACCGCCCGGCGATGTACGAGATGTTCGCCGCCAACGCGGCCTTGTCGCAGGAGACCGCGATGCGCAACAGCTCCATGCAGGGCGGCTACCTGATCCTGGCTGCCCGCGCGCTGGGGCTGGACTGCGGGCCGCTCTCCGGCTTCGACGCCGGGGCCGTCAACCAGGCCTTCTTCCCCGATGGCCGCTGGCGCGTCAACTTCCTGTGCAACCTCGGCCGCGGCGACCCTGCGCGCCTGTTCCCACGGCTGCCCCGGCTCGCGTTTGGGCAGGCCTGCCGCATCGAGTAGATTTCCGAACACAATGCGCGCGGCGCTTCCCCCAGCGAAGAACGCCGGCAACCACCACGGAGGAGACACATGATGAAGACACACAGCGTCCACCGCACATGGACGCAACGGGCAGCAGGCGCGCTGCCAATCGCGCTGCCAATCGCGCCGCCAATCGCGCCGCCAACGCCAACCGCCAGCACGGCGAAAACATGCAAGCGCATCGCAGGCAAACTCGGCGGCCGCCTTGCCGCAAGCCTGGCACTGGCCTTCGCGGCGGCGCTGCCCGCGCTGGTCCACGCGCAGGAGCCCTGGCCCGCGCGTGCGGTCACCATCGTGGTGCCGTTCGCCCCCGGCGGCAATACCGACATGATTGCGCGCTTGCTGGCGGAGCGCCTGGGCAGGACCTTTGGCAAGCCCTTCGTGGTGGACAACCGCGGTGGCGCGGGCGGCCTGATCGCGGCGGAGTATGTCGCGCGTGCGCCGGCCGACGGCTATGTGCTGTTCATGTCGACGATGACGCAGATCGTCACCGCCCCGATGACCAACAAGATCCGCTACGACCCGGTGCGAGACTTCGTGCCTATCGTCAACGTCGGCGGCAACCCCTTCATCCTCGCCGCCAGCACCCGGCACAACTTCAAGACCGTGGCGGACCTGGTGCGCTATGGCAAGGAGAACCCCGGCAAGCTCAACGTAGGCCACGCCGGCAACGGCGGCCTGACCCAGCTCTCCGCGCTGCTGTTCCTGAGCCGCGCCGGCGTGCAGGCCACGATGGTGCCGTACCGCGGCGGCGCGCCGGCGCTGGCCGATGTGCTGGCCGGCCAGATCGACCTGTACAGCGCCAGCGTGTCCGAGGTGATGCCGTACGCGGGCACCGGCAAGCTCAGCCTGCTCGCCGTATCCAGCGACAAGCGCCTGCCGCAGCTGCCGTCGCTGCCCACCATCGCCGAGAGCTATCCCGGCCACCAGGTGGATACGTGGAACGGCCTGGTCGGCCCGTCGAAGATGCCGCCCGATATCGTGGACAAGATCGGCGCCGAGGCGAAGAAGATCATCGCCGAGCCGGAGTTCCGCGCGCACCTGGAGAAGGCCGGCATCATCCCGCTGGGTGAGACGCGCGAGGCATTCGCGCAGCGCATCAAGCGGGACCAGAAGAAGTGGAAGCCGGTGATCGAAGCGGCCGGCATCCAGCCGGAGTAAGCGACCAGCGGCGACAGGCACACCGGCGCGGCCCCGAGCCGCGCCGGCGGTAAACCTCAATATGGCGGCACCGGCGCCCACCCTATAATCGGCGCATGGTCTTCCGCCCCACCAGGCGGTCAAAGCAATGTGCCTCATGTCCAGCCGTCCCACCGTTACCTTGAGCGACGTGATGCTGCGCCGACTCAAGCTCAAGCCCCTGTTGATCTTCGATCGCGTGCTGCAGTCCGGCTCCATCGTGCGGGCAGCGCGTGAGCTGAGCCTGACCCAGCCCGCCGTCACCAAGGCGATCCAGGAACTGGAAGAAGACCTCGAAGTCCCCTTGTTCGAGCGCACCAACCGCGGCGTGGTGCCCACCAGCTACGGCCTGCTGCTGGGCGAGCGCGTGAAGTCGGTCATCGCCGAGCTGCGCTACCTCACCGACGAGCTCAACAGCTTCCGCTCGGGCGACACCGGCAACGTCATCGTCGGCACGCTGATCTCCGCCTCGGCGCGGCTGCTGCCGCGCACCATCGCGCTGATGAAGACGCGCCGCCCTGGCATCCTGGTAACGGTGCGCGAAGCCCCCACCGACCGCCTCTTCCCCGCCCTCGCCACCGGCGAGCTGGATCTGGTCATCGGCCGCCTGCCGGAGAGCGACCTGCCGCTTGCCCGCATGTTCGCGCTCACACACACCGCGCTGTACGACACCGCGATGTGCGTGGTGGTGGCCCGCGACAACCCGCTGGCCACCAGCGCCGGCCTGCGCCTGGCCGAACTGGCCGCGCATCCGTGGATCCTCCCGCTCAACGAATCTCCCGCGCGCCTGGCCGCCGAGCGCATGTTCCTCGACGCCGGCCTGCAGGTGCCCGCCAACCTGGTGGAGTCGCTCTCGCTGCTGACCAATATCGGGCTGATGCAGGATCTCGGTGCCATCGGCCTGATGGCGCGCGACGTGGCCGATCATTTTGTGCGCCTCGGGCTGCTGGCCATCCTCGACCTGGGCGATATCGGGCGCTTTGGCACCATCGGCTATTCGGTGCGCGCGGACCGCGCGCCGGCACCCGCCGCCGCGCATTTCATCGCCTGCCTGCGTGAAGCTGCCGCGCTGTCGCAAGAGCGCTGAGCGCCCCGAAGCCGGCCACCCTGGCCCCTTCCAGACATGCCATTTTGGAATACCTGGGGCCGTCTTCTTCATTATGCAAGGCCGGGGGGCGCTCCATATACTGGTCCTCGCTGCGCACCCTTCCCCCACCCCGCGCAGCACGGAGACCAACCCGTGCCCAAGCAAAACATTCCACTCATCCGGCACTACATCGACGGCGAGTTCGTCGCCAGCGCCGGCACTTTTCCCGACACCTGCCCGGTCGACGGCCACCTTGTCGCCAACGTGTGCGAAGCCGATGCGGCGCTCGTGGACCGCGCCGTGCAAGCCGCGCGGCGCGCGCTGCACGGCCCCTGGGGACAACTCGACGTACAACAGCGCGCCGCGCTGCTGCACCGCATCGCCGACGGCATCGAAGCTCGCTTCGACGCGTTCGTGGCCGCCGAGGTGGAAGACACCGGCCGCCCCGAGCACCAGGCCCGCACGCTGGACGTGGCGCGCGCCGTCACCAACTTCCGCACCTTCGCCGACCTCGCCAAGACCGCCGGCAACGAACTGTACGAGACGCCCACGGCGGATGGCGCGGGCGCGCTCAACTACACCGTGCGCAAGCCCGTGGGCGTGGTCGGCATCATCTCGCCGTGGAACCTGCCGCTGCTGCTGCTGACCTGGAAGGTGGCGCCCGCGCTCGCATGCGGCAACACCGTGGTGGCCAAGCCCTCGGAAGAGACCCCGGCCTCAGCCGCACTGCTGGCCGAGGTCATCCACGAGGCCGGCGTGCCGCCCGGCGTGTTCAACCTGCTGCACGGCTTCGGCGGCGGCTCCACCGGCGAGTTCCTCACCCGCCACGACGGTATCGACGCCATCACGTTCACGGGCGAGTCCAGGACTGGCAGCACCATCATGCGAGCGGTGGCCGACGGCGTGAAGGAAATCTCCTTCGAGCTCGGCGGCAAGAACGCCGCGGTTGTGTTCGCCGACGCCGATTTCGACGCCGCGGTGGCGGGCGTGCTGCGCTCGTCCTTTACCAACGCCGGCCAGGTTTGCCTGTGCTCCGAGCGCGTATTTGTCGAGCGGCCGATCTTCGATGCCTTCGTGGCGGCGCTCAAGGCGCGCACGCAAGCGCTCAAGCTCGGCTACCCCGGCGACGATGGCGTTGACATGGGCCCGTTGATCTCGCGCGGCCACCGCGACAAGGTGGAGTCGTATTTCCGCCTCGCGGTGGAAGAAGGCGCCACCGTGGTCTGCGGCGGCAAGGTGCCGGTGTTCGGCGATGCGCGCGACGAAGGCGCATACGTGACGCCCACCATCTGGACCGGCCTGCCCGACAGCGCGCGCTGCGTCACCGAGGAAATCTTCGGCCCGGTCTGCCATATCGCGCCGTTCGACAGCGAAGCCGAAGTCGTGGCCCGCGTCAACGACAGCGCCTACGGCCTGGCCTGCGCGCTGTGGACCACCAACCTGACGCGCGCCCACCGCGTAGCGCGCCAGGTGCGCGTGGGCCTGACCTGGGTCAACACCTGGTACCTGCGTGACCTGCGCACGCCCTTCGGCGGCGTCGGCCTCTCGGGCCTGGGCCGCGAAGGCGGCCGCCACTCGCTCGACTTCTATTCGGAAGTGGCGAACATCTGCATCAAGCTCTGAGCCATGACGAACGAGACCCGACAACCATCCAACGCCGGCGCCGCCATCCGCACGGCCGCCGACCTGCTGTGGCAGGCGCATGCCGGCCATGCGCCGTGCGCGCCGGTGCGCACGCTGATCGGCGAAACCGATCCGCAGGCCGCCTATCAGGTGCAGGAGATCAACACGCAGCGCTGGCTCGCCGCAGGCCGCCGCCTGGTGGGCCGCAAGATCGGCCTGACCTCGCGCGCCGTGCAACAGCAGCTGGGCGTGGGCGAGCCGGATTTCGGCATGCTGTTCGCCGACATGGCCGTGGCCGAGGGCGAGGAGATCGACCTGCGCCGCGTGCTGCAGCCCAAGATCGAAGCCGAGATCGCGCTGGTGCTGGCGCATCCGCTTGCGCATGAGCGCCACACCATCGCCGACCTGATCCGCGCTACCGCCTACGCCTTGCCCGCTGCGGAGATCGTCGGCAGCCGCGTGGCCAACTGGGATATCCGCCTGGCCGACACGATTGCCGACAACGCATCCAGCGGCCTGTTCGCGCTCGGCTCGCGCCCCGTCAAGCTGGCGGACCTGGACCTCATCGGCTGCGGCATGGTGATGGAGCGCCGTGGCGAACAGGTCTCGCTCGGCACCGGCGCCGCCTGCCTGGGCAATCCGCTGCACGCCGCATTGTGGCTGGCCGACACCATGGTGCGCGTGGGCCGTCCGCTGCAAGCCGGCGACATCGTCATGACCGGCGCGCTGGGCCCCATGGTGCCGGTTGCCGCCGGCGACGTCCTCGACCTGGAGATCGAAGGGCTGGGACGCCTGTCCACCCGCTTCGCCCCGGCCAGCAAGGAGCCCCGCGCATGAGCATGAGCAAGCCATCCCGCACGCGCCTGCGCGCAGCCATCATCGGCTCCGGCAATATCGGCACCGACCTGATGATCAAGATCCTGCGCCACGGCCGGCACCTGGAAGTCGGCGCCATGGTCGGCATCGACGCCGCCTCCGACGGCCTCGCCCGCGCGCAGCGCCTCGGCGTGCCCACCACGCATGAAGGTATCGAAGGGCTGCTTGGCATGCCCGGCTTCGCGGATATCCGCGTGGCCTTCGATGCCACTTCGGCCGGCGCCCATATGCATCACAACGCCGTGCTGCAGAAGCACGGCATCCAGGTAATCGACCTCACCCCGGCGGCAATCGGCCCCTATGTGGTGCCGGTGGTCAACCTGGACGCCCACCTCAACGCGCCCAATATCAATATGGTCACCTGCGGCGGGCAGGCCACGATCCCCATCGTGCGTGCCGTGTCGCAAGTGGCGCCGGTGCGCTACGCCGAAATTGTCGCGTCCATCGCCAGCCGCTCGGCCGGCCCGGGCACGCGTGCCAATATCGACGAGTTCACCGAGACCACCGCCAACGCGATCGTGGAAGTGGGCGGCGCCGCGCACGGCAAGGCCATCATCGTGCTGAACCCGGCGGAGCCGCCGCTGCTGATGCGCGACACGGTGTTCTGCCTGACCGCGGCCGATGCCGACCAGGACGCCGTCCGCGCCTCGGTCGAGCGCATGGTGGCGCAGGTGGCCGCCTATGTGCCCGGTTACCGGCTCAAGCAGCAAGTCCAGTTCGAGCGCGTCGACCCGGCGCGCCCGCTCACGCTGCCGGGCATCGGCCACCTGGCCGGCCTCAAGGTCTCGGTGTTCCTGGAGGTGGAAGGCGCCGCGCACTACCTGCCCGCCTACGCAGGCAATCTCGACATCATGACGTCCGCCGCGCTGGCCGCCGCCGAGCGCGTGGCCGAGCACAAGCTGGCACGTGCGCAAGGAGCAACCCAATGACCGCAGCACCACATCCCGCAGGCAAGGCCGTGAAGAAAGTCCATGTGTCGGACGTGACGCTGCGCGACGGCATGCACGCCATCCGCCATCAATACAGCCTGCCGCAAGCCGTGGCCATCGCCCGCGCGCTGGACGCCGCACGCGTGGACAGCATCGAGGTGGCCCACGGCGACGGCCTTAACGGCTCGAGCTTCAACTACGGCTTTGGCGCGCACACCGATCTCGAATGGATCGCCGCGGTGGCGGCGGAACTCAAGCACGCACGCGTGGCGACGCTGCTGCTGCCCGGCATCGGCACCATACACGACCTGCGCGCGGCCTACGACGCCGGCGCGCGTACCGTGCGCGTCGCCACCCACTGCACCGAGGCCGATATCTCGCGCCAGCATATCGAGTACGCGCGCAAGCTCGGCATGGATACCGTGGGCTTCCTGATGATGTCGCACATGACCACGCCGGCGGCGCTGGCGCAGCAGGCCAGGCTGATGGAATCCTACGGCGCCCAGTGCGTGTACGTGGTGGACTCCGGCGGCGCGCTGTCGATGCGCGACGTGGCCGAGCGCTTCGATGCGTTCAAGCAAGTGCTCGATCCCGCCACCGAGACCGGCATGCACGCTCACCACAACCTGTCGCTTGGCGTGGCCAATTCCATGGTGGCGCTGGAGCACGGCTGCGACCGCGTGGACGCCTCGCTCGCCGGCATGGGCGCGGGTGCGGGCAACGCACCGCTGGAGGTCTTCATCGCGGCGATCGACCGCGCGGGCATTGCGCACGGCACCGACCTCTACGCGCTGATGGACGCGGCGGACGACCTGGTTCGCCCGCTGCAGGACCGCCCCGTGCGCGTCGACCGCGAAACGCTGGCGCTTGGCTATGCCGGTGTGTACTCCAGCTTCCTGCGCCACGCCGAGGCTGCCTCCGCGCGCTACGGCATCGCCACCGTCGACATACTGGTCGAGCTCGGACGCCGCCGCATGGTCGGCGGACAGGAAGACATGATCGTGGACGTAGCGCTGGACCTGTTGCGCCAGCGCGATCCCGCCAATCCCGGCGCCCATCCCGGCGCCGCCCCCACCCACAACCCGATCGCGAGTGCCGCATGATTGCCGATCAGATTACCCAGTACGCCACCCGCCTCGACGACGCCGCGCGCCAGCGTGAAGCCATCGACCCGCTGGGCGGCGCCACGCCCTTTTCCATCGATGACGCCTATGCCATCCAGGCCGGCGCCATCGCGCTGCGCCACGCGCGCGGCGAGCAACCGATCGGCATCAAGCTCGGCTTCACCAGCCGCGCCAAGATGGTCCAGATGGGCGTGGACAGCCTCATCTGGGGCCAGCTCACCGATGCGATGCTGTGCGAGGAAGGCGCCGCGCTCGCGCTCGATGCCTTTATCCATCCGCGCATCGAGCCCGAGGTTTGCTTCCTGACATCACGCGATATCGCCGGCCCGCTCACCTTGCTCGATGCCGGCGGCTACATCGAGGCGGTAGCCCCGGCCATGGAGATCATCGACTCGCGTTATCGCAACTTCAAGTTCTCGCTGGCCGACGTGGTCGCCGACAACTGCTCGTCCGCCGCGCTGGTGGTGGGACCGTGGTCGCGCCCGGACTGCGCGCTGGCCAACCGCGGCGTGCAGCTCGAGATCGACGGCCGCCCGGCGCAGCTGGGCACTACCGCGGCCATCCTCGGCAACCCGCTGCGCGCGCTGGTGCAGGCCTCGCAACTGCTGGCGCGGGCCGGCATGGTGCTGCCGGCCGGCTCGCTGATCATGGCCGGCGCTGCCACCGCGGCCGAGCCGCTGCGTCCCGGCTGCCACGTGCGCACCCGCGTGAGCCGGCTGGGGCAAGTCGAACTGAGCACACGCTGACCACCGGAGACCACGCATGACTACGCTTTCCAAAGTCCTGACCGACAAGGCCACCCCGCGCGGCCGCTTCCCGCACGTGAAGCGGGCCGGCGACTTCCTGTTCGTCTCGGGCACCAGCTCGCGCCGCGCGGACAACAGCTTCGCCGGCGCCTGCGCCGACGCCATGGGCGTGACCGCGCTCGACATCCGCGAGCAGACCCGCGCCGTGATCCTCAATATCCGCGCGATCCTGCAAAGCGTCGACTGCGATCTGTCCGACCTGGTGGAGATCACCACCTTTCTCGTCAACATGAACGATTTCGGCGGCTACAACGAGGTCTACGGCGAGTACTTCGACTACGACGGCCCGACCCGCACCACCGTGGCCGTGCATCAGTTGCCGCACCCGCATCTGCTCATCGAGATCAAGGCCGTGGCCTACCGGCCGCAGCCGCGCTGATGCACTGATGCACTGATGCGCCGGCACGCCCGACATCGCAATCGCAACCTCACCCGCACAAGAGACTCGCGCCATGTTCACCTACGGCATGCCCCTCAACTTCCCGCGCTGGCTGGACGAGCACGCGCACCTGCTCAAGCCGCCTGTGGGCAACCAGCAGGTCTGGCAGGACGCCGACACCATCGTCACGGTGGTGGGCGGGCCCAACCAGCGCACGGATTTCCATGACGATCCGCTCGAAGAGTTCTTCTACCAGTTCAAGGGCAATGCCTGGCTGGACATCATGGACCGCGGCAAGCGCGAGCGAGTGGACCTCAAGGAGGGCGACATTTTCCTGCTGCCCGCGCACGTGCGGCATTCCCCGCAACGCCCCGAGGCCGACAGCCGCTGCCTGGTGATCGAGCGCCAGCGCCCCGAAGGCGTGGTGGACGGCTTCGAGTGGTATTGCCCCGCGTGCAGCGCGCTGGTGCACCGCGTGGAGGTGCAGCTCAAGAGCATCGTCACCGACCTGCCGCCGCTGTTTGCCGGCTTTTACGACAACGCAGCGCTGCGCCGCTGCGGGCAATGCGGCACGGTGCATCCGGGCCGTGCCTCGGCACCGGCCAGCAAGGACCCTAAATGAGCACCAACAGCGTCGTGGATATCCACAGCCACTTCTTCCCGCCCATCACCCGCCAGGAGGCCGCGGCGCTTGACCCCGTCGCCGCGCCCTGGCTGCAGACCAATGGCACGGACACGGCCATGATCATGACCGGCGACCAGCCATTCCGCCCGGTCTACTCCGCGCTGTGGGACCCCGCGCGCCGCATCGAGGAGATGGACCGCTGCGGCGTCGACATCCAGCTGATGTGCGCCACGCCCGTGATGTTCGGCTACCGCTATCCGGCGGACGTCGCGGTGCCCTGGTCGCAGCGCATGAACGACTACGCGCTGGCACTGTGCGCGCACCGGCCCGCGCGGCTCAAGGCGCTGGCCCAGGTGCCGCTGCAGGATATCGACGCCGCCTGCCGCGAAGCCTCGCGCGCCAAGGCCGCAGGCCATGTCGGCGTGCAGATCGGCAACCACCTCGGCGACCGCGACCTCGACGACGAAGGCCTGATCACCTTCCTCATCCACTGCGCCAACGAAGGCATTGCCGTACTGGTGCACCCGTGGGACATGATGGGCGCCCCGCGCATGAAAAAGTGGATGCTGCCGTGGCTGGTGTCGATGCCGGCAGAAACGCAGCTCGGCATCCTGTCGCTGATCCTGTCCGGCGCGTTCGAGCGCATCCCGGCCTCGCTCAAGCTGTGCTTCGCGCATGGCGGCGGCAGCTTCGCCTTCCTGCTTGGCCGCGTCGACAACGCCTGGCGCCATCGCGACATCGTGCGCGAGGACTGCCCGCACCCGCCCTCGTCGTATGTCAACCGCTTCTTCGTGGACTCCGCCGTATTCGACCCGCGCGCGCTCAAGCTGCTGGTCGACGTGATGGGCGAGGACCGCGTGATGCTGGGTTCGGACTATCCCTATCCGCTCGGCGAGCAACAGGTCGGCGCGCTGATCCGCGCGACCGATCTTGCCGACGCGGCGCGCCGCAAGCTGCTGGGCGCCAACGCAGCGGCATTCTTCGGGCTCGGGGATAGCAAGTCATAAACGACGAACAACAAACGACAAGCAACGAACGACAAGCCACAAATGACGCCGCTCGTGCCCGACAAGGCACGGGCGGTGGGCGGGCAAACCAAGGAGGAGACATGGAACAAGGAAACGGGCAACGCCACGCAAGCGGAGGCTTCCAGCAAATCGTCCAGCGCGAGCAAGGCCTGCACCGCAGCCTCAAACCCGCTCAGCTCGCCATGATCGCCATTGGCGGCGCCATCGGCACCGGCCTGTTCATGGGCAGCGGCTTTGCCATCGGCTTCGCCGGCCCCGGCGTGCTGCTCAGCTACGCCATCGGTGCACTGGTCACGCTGCTGCTGATGGGCTGCCTGGCCGAGATGACGGTAGCCCACCCCACCTCCGGCTCCTTCGGCGCCTATGCCGAGCACTATGTCAGCCCGCTCGCCGGCTTCCTGGTGCGCTACGCCTACTGGGCCTCCATCGTGCTGGCGGTCGGCACCGAAGTCACCGCCGTGGCGCTCTACATGGGGTACTGGTTCCCGCAGGTGCCCGCCTGGTTCTGGATCATCTCGTTCTCCGCCGCGCTGATCCTGATCAACCTGGTCGGCGTAGGCATCTTCGGCGCCGTCGAGTACCTGTTCTCGATGGTCAAGATCATCGCCATCGTCGCCTTTATCCTGGTGGCCGCCTACATCGTCTTCGGCGCGCCCGGCAGCACCGGCAGCGGCGCGGCCGGCGCCGGCTTCCACCACTACACGGCGCACGGCGGCTTCCTGCCAAACGGTTTGTGGGGCATGTGGGTCGCGGTGATCGTCTCGATCTTCAGCTACCTCAGCATCGAGATGATCGCGGTCGCCGCCGGCGAAGCCCAGGACCCCGAGCGCGCCGTGCTGCAAGCCTTCCGCTCCACCATGATCCGGCTCGGCCTGTTCTATCTGCTCACGCTCGCGCTGATGCTCGCCATCGTCCCCTGGAACCAGGCCGGCGCGCAGAAAAGCCCCTTCGTCCAGGTGATGGAAGCCATTCACGTGCCGGGCGCCGCCGCCATCATCAACTTCGTCGTGCTGATCGCCGCGCTGTCCGCCATGAACAGCCAGCTCTACATCACCACCCGCACCATGTTCAGCCTGGCGCGCGCCGGGCAGGCGCCGCGCAGCTTCGGCGCAGTCAGCAAGCGCGGCATCCCCGTGCGCGCGCTGCTGCTCTCCAGCATCGGCATCGCACTGGCTACCGGCCTCAACGTGTTCTACCCCGGCGACGCCTTCCTGCTGATGATGGCCATCTCCATGTTCGGCGCCCTCTTCACCTGGTTCATGATCTTTGTCACCCACTACCGCTTCCGTCGCCAATGGGCCGCCGTCGGCAACCGCCCCCTGGCCTTCCGCATGCGCGGCTTCCCCGTGCTCACGCTGCTAGGCGCCGGCATGCTGCTGGCCATCATGCTGACCACCCTGTTTACCGACGCCTTCCGCATGACGCTGCTCACCGGCATCCCCTTCCTGGCAGTGCTCAGCGTGGCCTACCTGCTCCGGTTCCGCCATCGCGCCGAGCCCACGCCACTGCCCGCCAACGACGCCGCCTGAATGACCGCGCCGCCACCCGGCGGCGCGCCTGCGGGGACTCCCGGCAAAAAATTTGCGCCGGGGCTTCCCAGCAAAAAAAAACGCTGCTATGATTGCGGGCTTCATCCAGTTGTTGACGGATGGTGGGCCGAAGTAGCTCAGTCGGTAGAGCAGCTCATTCGTAATGAGAAGGTCGGGGGTTCGATTCCTCTCTTCGGCACCATTAATTAGATCTAAGCCCTTGAATTTCAAGGGCTTTTTTCTTTTCTGGCGTCCACTGCGATTTTGCCGGCGACCCGCGATGCATGGCGCGGCGCAAGCTGCAAGCCAGGCTGCAATCGCGAGACATGCGAAGGCGAGACATGCAGAGAATCGAGCCATGAAGGCCGACGCGGCCTTAGCCTCACGCTCCACGCCTACCTGCCAGGAACAACGATAGCGTGCGCGAATGCTACGACGATAGCGACACCGCAAGCACCCCTCCCCTCACTACCCTCCGCGTTCCCCCACACCGCCCACGTTACGTAACGCGTAACACCGCCGCGCCATCCGCCCGCGCGGCGGCCCACGGTATCCGTCCCGTTCCCCGTCATCGGCAGATCACCCGCAATCCCTTATCTGGCGCGGCTTCCAGCCTGATCCCATCCACCTCGCACCACCACCGCGCCACGTCGGCAAGCGCCGTCGGCCAGATGGCACGGTGATTGCGCTTGTCCTTGTCATTCAAGCGCGAGCGCGCAGCGCCATGCCGCCGCTACTCGGGGAACCCTGTCGCGCGCCGCGCATCGACAGGGACTTGCATGACGGGCCACGAAGAATGAGAGAGCAAATGACATCAGTTTTCAGCAGCGAGGAGTTGGACGCGTATTTCTCTTCGTACGCCGGCATGGAGGGGGGGAACATCGGCGCGGCGGTCTGGATATGCGATAAGGAGCCGCACCTGCTGGCGTCTACGCCGGGTGCCTCGCTGGCGCCGGTGCATGAGCCGCCCGCCTGGGACAGCGCATTCCGCGAGCGCCACCGGCATGACATGCCGCGCTGGCAAACGCACCAGCGCCTCGCCCGCATCATGGCGGCGACGCGCGCGGCAACGCTGCGTGAAACCATGCCGGGGCTGGACTGGCGCGGCTACTTCGACCAGTACCTCTACGCGCCGCGCGGCTGGGAGTTCAAGATCAATCTCTACCCCCTGCCCAAGCCGCAGCAGATGGACCTGTCGCAGATCGAGACCTTTCGCCGCAACCCGTGCCTCAGCCCGAACTGGCGCTATGTGGAGTTCTGCCGCCAGGGCGGGCGCTTCCGCTTTATCGCGGAGCAGCGCCGGCGCATGCGTCCCAAGGTGATTCTCTGCACGGGGCAGGCCGAGGAAGAGGAGTTCCTGCTGGCGTTTGGCTTCCAGGGCGTGCCCTGCTCGGAGCATCATCTGCAGCCGGCGGACCTGGTCAAGACGCTGCGCGTGTATTCGCACGAGGGCACCCACCTGGTTATCTGCCCGAAGGTGGGCGGGCCGACCGGCATCAACTCGGACACGCTGCTCGACGCGATGGGCGCCTTCCTGTCGGTCTGGCTCGACGCAGCGGATTTTCCGGATGTGCGCGCGCAAGCCATGCGTGCGGAGCCGCCCGCCGGCACCGCGCACCTGGCCTGGCGCACGATGACGCACAGCCAGGCTGGTTCCGCCAGCGCGTCTGCCGTATGACCTGACCCAAGCGCGCATCGTCAAACGCGTGTTTGCCTGATTGCGCCATGCCCTGGCGCTGCCGCATGGCAGCCGCCAGCGGCATATCAACCCTCCCCCTGCCTGCCTGCGCAAGCTCGCGGAACGTGCCGTATACCGGAACGTTGACATCCGCTTGCCCTCCAATCCCCTCCATAGGCTTACGGCATTCGATGGATTGAATCCCTCGCGCCGAAGCACCAGACTGGTAACACGATAAATACAAGACCGGCCCGCCGATCCAATTGGCCGCCGGGACTGATGACGAAGCGGCCGCGCAGCACGCGGTACGCGTTCGCACTTGCCACGCAACCGGGGAACATCATGCACACCGCCGCCACCTAGGGCCGCCGGCGCCACGCCGGACTCGCGCAGGATGGCTGCGCCCGCACGCCGATTCGCGTCGCGTCCAGCCAGCTCCCAGCCAAGACAATCGACAAGGAAGCGGCCATGGATGCTTATCCAGTTCCTGGCGCGGCGAGGTATCGCCTTTTTCCGCGCAAGCTCCTGATGGTGTTTGCGCTAGGCGCATCTCTGTGGGCGGCCGCCGCCCGCGCGGATGACAGCACGCCGCCAGACACCCTGGCAGATCCGGCACAGGCTACGCCGGCGCCCGCCTTCAGCCCCCAGGTTTGGCTGAACGCTGGGTTTCTCTCTTACCACTTCAATCATGCGGCGCACTACAACGCGGCCAACTGGGGCATCGGCGCGGATGTCCGCATCACCGAAGATTTCACCTTGTCGGCCGGCGAGTACCGCAACAGCATGCGCTATCACTCCACCTATGCGAGCGTCACCTGGCAGCCTCTGCATCTTGGCCCGGTGCGGATCGGTGCCACGGCGGGCGCGGTGCGCGGATATCCGGATGTCAATCACGGTGGCTGGTCGCCAATGGCGGCGCCCGTCATCAGCATCGAGTATGGGCGCGTGGGAGCGAACCTGATCTACGTGCCGACGATGCGGGGGAAGGTGGATGGCTGCATCTCGCTGCAACTCAAGATCCGGGTCTGGTAGGCGACTCCGTGGTGGGAAGGCAGAGGGAAGGGTAAGGGGACGGCGGAAAAAAAAGGCGCCGCATGCAAGAGCATGCAGCGCCACGGAAGGAGGGCCAAGGGATTAGGCCCTCTCGGGAAAACCACCCCCGGGGAGAGAGCGGTAAGTGACTACTTTAGCGAGCGGAGCCGCATCAACCAATCAGCCACTTCCCAATGCATGCAGAGAAATTTCCGCAAACCCTTCCGTTCCGGCTTATGGCTTATGGCTTATGGCTTGAACGTATCGCCCAGCACCACGCCTTCACGACGCGGATCGGCCCCGCCGACCAGTGCCGTCGACCCGCCCACGGTGGTGCGAATGATGGCGCTCAAGCCGCTGGACTGCGCCGTCACGTTGACCACGTGGCCGAGCCCGCGCAGGCCCTTGACCAGCGGATCGTTGTCGCCGGCCAGGCCGCCGGCCGGCTTGGTGGCATCCACGTTGGGATGCTCGCCGCCGACCATCATGCCGCTGGCGGCGCTGTTTGAGCCACCGAAGTCGATCATCGACACAGCCTGCTGCGCGTCCATCTTCCAGTCCAGCACGCCCACCAGGGTCTTGGCTACGTACTGGATGATGCTGGCGCCGCCCGGCGAACCGGTGGTCATGTAGAAGTCGCCGCGCGAGCCGTCGGCATTGCGCTTGAACACCAGCGTGGGCGCCATCGAGCTGCGCGGGCGCTTGCCCGGCTGCACGCGGTTGGCGATCGGCACGCCGCCGGCATCGGCGGGTGCCGCGTTGAAGTCGGTCAGCTGGTTATTGAGCAGGAAGCCGTTGGTGAAGTGATACGAGCCGAGGCCGGCCTCGATGGTGGTGGTCATCGAGACGACGTTGCCGTACTTGTCGGTCAGCGACAGGTGCGTGGTGCCGTGCTCGTTGATGACCGACGGGGCCAGCGGCACGGCGCCGAGGTCGCCCGCGGCGACCGGCAGCGTCATGGAGCCCACCGTGCTGATCAGGTCCGCCCGCTTGCGCAGGTAAGGCTTGTTCAGCATGCTTTCCCAGGTGCCGCCCGGCAGGCCGATGAAGTCGGTATCCGCCACATACTTGTTGCGGTCGGCATAGGCCAGGTTGCCTGCCTCGGCCATCAGGTGGACGCCGAGCACGTTCGGGCGGCCGCCGTTCTTGTCCATGTTCGACGGCGCATAGCGCGACATCTCGTAGTTCTCGATGATGCCCATGATCTGCGCCACCGCGATGCCGCCGGAGGACGGCGGCGGCATGCCGCAAATCTCGTACTCGCGATACGTCGTGCAAACTGCCGTGCGCTTCTTGGCGACGTAGTTCTCCAGGTCGGCCAGCGTGGTCAGGCCTGGCGTGGCGGTGCCGCCGTAAGTGTTCTGGATCTTGGCGACGATCGCCTGGGCAATCGGGCCGTTCTTGTAGAACGCATCGGCGCCGCCGCTGGCGACCGAGCTGAACACATTGGCCAGCGCCGGGTTCTTGATGATGGTGTTGACCGCGCGCGGGGTGCCATCGGCATTGAGAAAGTATCCGGCCATCTCGGCGTCGCGCTTGATGCTGGGGGCCGTCACCGGGTTGCTGACCGCCGAGGCGATCGCGGCAGCCATGCGCGGCGGAATCGGGAAACCATCGGTCGCCAGCTTGATGGCGGGAGAGAACAGGTCCTTCCAGGCCAGCTTGCCGTGCTCGCCGTGCGCCAGCTCCAGCACGCGCAACGTGCCGGGCGTGCCGATGGAGCGGCCGCTGTGCGTCGCGTTAGGTGCCGGCGTAGTCTGGTCGGCGGCGGACTTCCATTGGATATAGTTGCCGTCGGCGGCGGCCGGCGCCATCTCGCGCCCGTCGTAGGCGGTGACCTGCTTGGTGGCCGCGTCGTAGTACATGATGAAGGAGCCGCCGCCGATGCCGGAGGATTGCGGCTCGACCAGGTTGAGCACCATCTGCGCCGCTACCGCGGCGTCCACTGCCGTGCCGCCGTTCTTCAGCACGTCGCAGGCGGCCTTGGTCGAGACCGGGTTGTTGGTCACCGCCATATAGGTCTTGGCGTAGACCGTATTCTTGGGCGCATAGCCGGTGGCGATCTCCGGCGCGTTGGGGTCGCCCGGCAACACCACGGCTTCGCCGCCGGTGGTGCCGTTCAGTTCGCAGCCCGCGACCACCGTCGGGGTGGTCGAAGCCGGGGTGGCAGCAACGGGATCGTCGCCGCCGCAGGCACCCAGGGTCAGCGCCAAGGAGGCGAGCGCGATGGCGCCCAGCCGGGTCGGCGTGAATCGGGGGCCGGCCGGATCCATAGGCGAGGTCACCGCTTCGTGAGCAGCTTTTGGCATGTTCTTCCTGTCTTATGTTGAGGCTTCAGAAAATCGACGCTTCCCTCGTCGATCGCCGCAACCGCCGCTGATGGGGGAGCGGTTGTGACGAAGGATCAACATAGACCTGCCATTCACGATTCTGAATAGCTACATGTCTGGATTTACAGACATGTGAACGTGGTTCATACTTGGGAGTGCTGCAAGATGCGCATCAGGCTGTCGGTGGCATGGACATGTTGACGCCCTGCCCCCGTGGATTGAAGCGCAGCTCAGGCGGCCAGCACTTCGGCTTCGAGCATGCTGCTGATGGCGGCTTCCAGGGTCACAAGGGCTGCGGTCTTGGGCAGGCAGCAGCAGATGCCGTAGCCCATCTCCGGCGGCGGCATGTGCAGCCACATATTGTCCGACAGCAGCAGCACGCGCTGGGCGGGCAGCATGCTCCGCAGCTTGCGCAGCAGGCGCCAGCCGCTGGTCACGTCCTGCGGCATGCCAAACACCAGCAAGCCGGCCTCGCGGATCGTCGTACCGTGCATGAAGAGATCGTCGGGATCCACGCCGTCCACCTGCTCCACGCCAGGCATGCTCTCCAGCATGCGGGCCAGGCCGAGGCGCAGCAGCGCGCATTCGTCGATCACCACCGCCCTGAGCGGCGCCGTGCCATGCGACGCTAGCGGCAGCCTGGCAACCTGCCGCGCCGACATGGCCGATGGCACGCCCGGCGAGACGCCTCGCGCGGTGATGCTGTCTACGCCTGCCCGGCTGGTGAGTGCCATGTCCATGATTCCTCCTTTTGCTTTTTTCTGGAACGGCGCCAGCGGGGACGCCTGACAGGGTACGGTGCAAGGCACGTGCCAGCCGCCAACGCGGGTTCTCGCGCGCGGCTGGGCAGGCCGCCAGGCCTTACGGCGCAAGGGATTGCCGCTTGCGCGGAAGGCGGGCGGCGCGGCCCGGGCGGGGCCGGGGCATGTTACGCGTCACGTAACGTGTTCCGCATATTGTTCCGCAGGGCACAAGCAAAACCGCCGCGCAAGAGCGCGGCGGCCGGCGTGCGACGGGAAGCGAGGGTGACTCAGACCAGCGCGATGCGGTCCTCCACCAGCCGGATATGGCCGCCCGGCTTGTCCTCCATGATCTTCATCGACTTCTGCCCGATATGCAGGCTGCAACCCCCGTGGATGCGCCGGCTCACCTCGATCACCGCCTCGGGAGACGGGCGAAGCTGCTCGGCAAGCTTGGCGAGCCTGGCGTCGAGCGCTATCGAGTCGCGGGTGAGCTTGAACAGTGTGGCGCGCGCTTTCTCGCGCAGGTCGCCCACCGCTTTCTCGGGATTCTTGGCGAAGAAGCTGACCAGTTGCTGCACCTTGGCCTGCTCCGCCTCCAGCTGGCGGCGCTGGGCCTCGAGCTCGGCCTTCTCGGCTTCGGCGTAGGGATTGGTGCCCACCTGCACGGTGGTGGCGGTGCCCGCGGAGGCGCCAAGGGTGGCGGTGCGCACAGCCAGCTGCGCACGGCAGCGCCCGCCGGTGATGTTGCCCTGGCCCCCCTTGGGACTACCGGCAATGATGCTGCGCCCGGCGCAGACGTCGCTCTGGCGGATGCCGCTTTCCACCTTGACCTCGGTGCCGGCCTCGACCACCGCGCTTTCGATGAAGCGCGCATGCAGCGAGCCCTTGCAGGTCACCCGTGCCAGCGCGACGCCCTCGGCGCCCTGTTGTGTGCCTTGATGCGTGCCCTCGGCCTTGCCGATGATGCCGCCCTTCACCACCACATTGCCGCCCGCCTCCACATGCGCAGCCTCGATGGTGCCGGTGACGATCACATCGCCGGTCACGCGCACGGTCATCCCGGTCCTGATATCGCCGTTGACGCGCAGCGTGCCGTCGAAAGTGACGTTGCCGGAATGCATGTCCACCGCTTCCACATCGACCACCGGGCTCACCGATGCGCCCTGCGCCGACAAGGACGGCGAGCCGGAGATCGCCGCCACCAGCACCTCCGGATCGGCGGGATCCGGCGCCACGCCGCTCAAGCCGTCCGCAAATGGCGGATCGGCGGCCGGCACGGCGGGCACGACCTTGCCGAAGACATCAATGCCGTCGCTGCCCTGGCGTGCCGGGATGCGCCGCATCAGCGGCGTGCCGGGATTGACCAGCAACAGCGTGCCCAGGTCGCGCAGGTCGATGCGGCCGCTTTCGTCCTCGGCCACCAGCGGCTTGGGAGGGGCCAGCAGGCTCTCGAAGCGCGCCGGCATGCCGGGCAGCGGCGCGCGTCCCGTGGCAATCTCGAGCCCGTCGCAATATCCCGCCTCGACCGCGCCACGCAGGGCGGCGCTGTCCGGCTCGGCCTTGATGCCGCGCTCGGCCAGCGCGGCGCGGATCTCGTCCCGTGACACCTCGCGCCCGCCTTGCGGCGGCAGCAGGTTGAGCCGCACGCTCAGGTTGTCGCTGCTGACGCTGAGATCGAAGTAGCCGTCGGTCAGCTCGCCGATCAGCGCTTCCACGGGCGTCCCCTCGGTGGCGCGCTGGCATTGCGCGAGAAAGGTGCCGATTGCGGCGGTGTCCAGTTTCGCCAGCGCCCAGCCGCCCCTGGCCAGCGCCTCTTGCAGCACGGCGCGGTCCGGCGCCATGCGGCCCGGCATGGCGGCATACGCCGCGCGCAGCTGCCGCGCGCTGTCGTCCAGGCTAACCCGTAAGCCGCCGTCCCCTGTGTCTTGTCCCCGGTTTTCCATTCGGTTGTTCCATTGATGGATCATGTCCGGACGGCTCCGCCCCGTCCTCGGGGTCGTCCGCAATCCCGGCCTCGGCAGTGCCGCGCCGCCGCTGCGCCATGGCGCGGCCGCCCGGTGCCCATGGCCTGCAAGGCAGGCCCTTGAAGCCGGGGATGTCATTGATGCGCCGCTGGATCTTGGTCCCTTCCGACGCACACAACACCATCGGCCGTTTCGCCGAAAACTTGAGCCGCGCCGCAGCCCGCACCCCACCGCCCGAGGCGAAAAATGTACACTTCTGCCCATCGACGGAACGCCGTGCCGCAATGCCAGGGGATCACAGATGATTGTGCGAGACCGCCCATCGGGACCGAGGTTGTTCCTGGTCCTGCGAGGCTCGATCCTGTCGCGCATCTGGCGCGTGCTGCTGGTGAACTTGCTGGTAGCGGTTGCCGTCACGCTCAGCCACGGCGCGTTCTTCGCGCACAAGATCACGCTCACGGCCATCCCCTTCACGCTGATCGGCCTGCCGCTGGCCATCTTCCTGGGCTTTCGCAATACCGCCGCCTACGATCGCTTCTGGGAAGGGCGCAAGCTGTGGGGAGAGCTGGTGGTGCGCAGCCACAACCTGGCACGGCAATGCCTCAGCCTGATCGCGGACAACGTGCCGGACAGCGCCGGCCATAAACCAGCGGGCCTGAACGACGCGCGCGTGCGCATGATCTCCCGCACGATTGCCTACGCGTACGCGCTGCGCAACCGTTTGCGCGGCGCCAGCGCCGCCACCAGCCTGGACCCCGCGTGGCTGCGCCCGGCGGAGCTCGCCGACGTGCAGCGCACCACCAATGCGCCCGCGTTGCTGATGATGCGCATGGGCGAAGACCTGGGCCAGTGCGTGCGGCAGCACCGCGTCGAGCCCTGCCTCGCCGCCGGCATCGACGACACCTTGTCGGCCATGATGGCCACGGCGGTGGCATGCGACCGCATCCACAACACGCCCATCCCGTTCTCGTACACGCTGCTGCTGCACCGTACCGCCTACCTGTATTGTTTTTTGCTGCCGTTCGGGCTGGTGGATACCATCGGCTTCGTCACGCCCGTGGTAGTGGCCATCGTGGCCTACACCTTCTTCGGCCTGGATGCGCTGGGCGATGAGCTGGAAGAGCCGTTCGGCACCAGCGCCAACGACCTGCCGCTCGATGCGCTCTGCCGCGCCATCGAAATCGGCATGAAGGAAGCGCTGGGCGAGACCGAGCTGCCGCCTCCGCTCGTGCCGGTGGATTACTGCCTGCTATAGCGGGCCTGTTCAGGGGGCTTGTTTAGGGGGCCTCTTCAGGGGGGCCGGCAAGGCGGCGCCGGCATGCGCCGGTTGCACCACTCGCCCGGGCAAGCGCGACTTTCGGTAAACTGCCGCTGTACCGGCGCAGCGTCGTCCGGCTTTGGCGCACGCCTCACCGCTTTTCCCCAGGTTCCAGACATCCCAGATGGCCCAGAAGTCCCCGGCGTCCAAGACGCCCGCCGCACCGGCGCCCAGCCCCCACGAAATCCGTCCCGGCCAGTCCATCGAACTGCTCAAGGCGCTGCATATCCTCACGCGCGATGGCAAGATGAACCAGGACAGCCGCCGCAAGCTCAAGCAGGTCTACCACCTGTTCCAGTTCATCGAGCCGCTGCTGCAAGACCTCAAGCAGGATCACCCGGACGTGACGCTGGTCGACCACGGCGCCGGCAAGTCCTACCTCGGCTTCATCCTGTATGACCTGTTCTTCAAGGCGCAGCTCGACCAGTCGCACATCTACGGCATCGAGACGCGCGAAGAGCTGGTGCGCAGCTCGCAGGAACTCGCCAGCCGGCTGGGCTTCAAGGGCATGTCGTTCCTGAACCTGTCGGTAGCGGATTCGATCACCTCCGATCAGCTTCCGCCCACCATCGACATCGTCACCGCGCTGCACGCCTGCAACACAGCCACGGACGATGCGATCCGTTTCGCGCTGGAAAAGCGCGCCAAGTACATCGTGGTGGTGCCGTGCTGCCAGGCCGAGGTGGCGGGCGTGCTGCGCAAGAACAAGGGCAAGCTGCTGGCCGGCAATCCGCTGACCGAGATCTGGCGCCACCCGCTGCATACGCGCGAATTCGGCAGCCAGGTGACCAACGTGCTGCGTTGCCTGCAGCTGGAGGCGCATGGCTACCAGGTCAGCGTGACCGAGCTGGTGGGCTGGGAACACTCGATGAAGAACGAGCTCATCATCGCGCAGTACAAGGACCTGCCGCGCCGCCGCCCGGCCGAGCGGCTGAACGAAGTGCTGCGCACGCTGGGACTGGAAGAGATGGAAGCGCGCTTCTATACGCAGGAGCCGGCTGCTGCCGGCTGAAGCTGGCTCGCGCCAAGCCAATGGCGCGCTGCTGTGCGCAAGCTCAAACGCGCCGCGTCAACGCGCGTCAACGGCGCGTTTTTTATGTTCCGCTGGCTTCGGTCATCAGCTTGCGCCAGCCATCGTGGCCGAGCCGGCGCATGGTTTCCTGGTTGCGCTCATAGATCTCCGACGCATCGGGAAAAGCCGCCACGGCGCGCGCGATGCTGTCCTCGCGCAGCAGGTGCAGGATGGGGTAAGGCGCGCGGTTGGTGTAGTTCTCGATGTCGTCCGGCTCGCTGCCGCCGAACTCGTAGTGCGGATGGAAGCTGGCGATCTGCAGGATGCCCGCCAGGCGCAGGCTCTTGAGCAAGCGCTCGGCGAAATAGAGGAAATCGTTGTAGTCGAGAAACTCGGCCAGCGCGTGCGGCACGATCAGCAGGGTCGTGTCGATCTCGGCAGGGTCGGCATCGGCGAGCGTGCGCAACTCGGTTTCGAGATCGGCGAGCACGCCCTCGGTATCGGTGGCATCGCTCACCGTGTAGCGGATCTGCCGCTTCACGTGCACGGCCTTGGCGAAGGGGCACAGGTTGAGGCCGATCACTGCGCGTTCCAGCCATTGCTGGGTGGTGTCTACGATGAACTGGCTGGATGGCGAAGCGATGGGCATGGCGATGCGTGACGCAGGGAACGGCGCTAAACGCGCCAAACCGCTATTTTAGCCTCCCGCCCAAGCAGGCAAAGGCGCTCAGCGCCGCGGCCCGTAGATCTGCCTGGCCAGCGCGTCCGCCTGGCGCATGGCCGCATCGCGCTCTGCCGTGCTCAGCTTTGCGCAGACGTACTCCAGGTTGGCGGAGTCCAGGTCGGTGACATGGCGCTCGCCAGACAGCACGATCACCTTGCGCCACATGCAGGCCTTGACGCGGTCACGCTCGAGCCCGAGGCACCCGGACTGCAGGCAGTACGAGAGGTTGCGCTGGGACAGGAAATCGCCTTTCATCGCCTTTTCCTGCAACCCCTGCGCGGTTTCCTGCGCGAGCGCGGGGTGCATGCCGGCTACAAGACCCAGCAAGCCCAGCAAGACCGGCACGAAGGCCCGCGCGGCGGGAAGAGGCAACGACAAGCGGAACGGCAAGGGCATGGAAGGCGCGGGAGACCCGTGGCACGAGGGAAGGCGCGATATTAGCAGTTGCCCCTGCCCTATATAATCCGATCCGCCGCACCCTGCCTTGCGCCCCTTTGCGCGATCGACCGCCTTGCCCCGGATCCAACCCATGTCTGCACCCACCGCCTCCCTCCCTGCCGCCAGCATCGCCGTGATCGGCGGCGGCCCCGCGGGCCTGATGGCGGCGGAGGTGCTGGCCGCGCGCGGCTTTCGCGTGGACGTGTATGACGCCATGCCCTCGGTTGGCCGGAAGTTCCTGATGGCCGGGCGCGGCGGCATGAACCTCACGCATTCCGAAGCGGCGCAGCCCTTCCTCGGGCGCTATGGCAAGCGCAGCGCGCAAATCGCGCCGCTGCTGGCGGGCTTCGATCCGCAAGCGCTGCGCGGCTGGGTGCACGGCCTGGGCATCGAGACCTTCGTCGGCAGCTCGGGCCGCGTCTTCCCCACCGACATGAAAGCCGCGCCGATGCTGCGTGCGTGGCTGCACCGCCTGCGCGAGGCCGGCGTGCGGTTCCATATGCGCCATCGCTGGCTGGGCTGGGACGATGCATCGGGCCAGCTGCGCTTTGCCACGCCGGATGGCGAGCAGCTGGTCCGGCCCGATGCCACGGTGCTGGCGCTTGGCGGCGGCAGTTGGGCACGCCTGGGTTCCGACGGCGCATGGGTGCCGCTGCTGGCCGCGCGCGGCGTGGACATCGCCCCTTTGCGCCCCGCCAACTGCGGCTTCGACGTAGCCTGGAGCGAACACTTCCGCACGCGTTTCGCTGGCCACCCGCTGAAGGCCGTGGCCATCGGGCTGCGCGATCGCGATGGCGTGGAGCACTATCGCCAGGGCGAGTTCGTCATCACGGCCGGCGGCATCGAGGGGAGCCTGGTCTATGCGCTGAGCGCGCCAATGCGCGACCTGCTCGAGGCCACGGAAGAGGCCACGATCCATCTCGACCTTGCGCCGGGCCTGCCGGCCGAACGCGTGGCCGAAGCGGTGCAGCGCCCGCGCGGCGCGCGCTCGCTATCGAGCCACCTGCAGAGCAAGCTGGGCATCACCGGCGTCAAGGCCGGATTGCTGCGCGAGTGCTTGTCAAAGGAAGAATTTGCCGACCCCGCGCGGCTGGCGGCGGCGCTCAAGGCGCTGCCCGTGCGCTTGCTGCGCGCGCGCCCGATCGATGAAGTGATCAGCAGCGCCGGCGGCGTCGCGTTCGAGGCGATGGACGCGCAATTGATGCTGCGCGCCGTGCCGGGCGTGTTCTGCGCCGGCGAGATGCTGGACTGGGAAGCGCCCACCGGCGGCTACCTGCTGACCGCCTGCTTTGCCAGCGGGCGCGCGGCCGGGCTGGGCGCCTCGGCCTGGCTGGAAGCGGCCGGGGCTGCCGGGCGCTAAGCCAGCCTGGGCTCGCTCAGGCCGCCTTGCCGTTGACGATGCTCAACGCCACGGCCTCGGCCACTTCGATGCCATCGATGGCCGCGGAGTAAATGCCGCCCGCATAGCCGGCGCCTTCGCCGGCCGGGTACAGCCCTTCCACGTTCATGCTCTGGTAGTTGTCCTTGCGGCGGATGCGCAGCGGCGACGACGTGCGCGTTTCCACGCCGGTCAGCACCGCGTCATGCATGGCAAAGCCGGCGATCTTCTTGTCCAGTTCCGGCAGCGCTTCGCGGATGGCTTCGATGATGTAGTCGGGCAGCGCGGTGGACAGGTCCGTCGGCGTGACACCCGGCTTGTAGGAGGGCTCGACCGCGCCCATCGCCGTGGACGGCCGGCGCGCGATGAAGTCGCCCACCAACTGCGCCGGCGCGTTGTAGTTGCGCCCGCCAAGTTCGAAGGCGCGCTCTTCCCAATGGCGCTGGAAGGCGATGCCGGCCAGCGGGCCGCCGGGGAAATCCTCCGGCGTGATGCCCACCACGATGCCGGCATTGGCATTACGCTCGGCGCGGATGTACTGGCTCATGCCGTTGGTCACCACGCGGCCCGGCTCCGAGGCCGCGGCCACCACCGTGCCGCCCGGGCACATGCAGAAGCTGTAGACCGCGCGCCCGTTGCTGGCGTGGTGCACCACCTTGTAGTCCGCCGCGCCCAGCAGCTTGTTGCCGGCGAACTTGCCAAAGCGGCTGCTGTTGATCATGCCCTGCGGATGCTCGATGCGAAAACCCAGCGAGAACGGCTTGGCCTCCATGAACACGCCACGCTCATGCAGCATCTCGAAGGTGTCGCGCGCGCTGTGGCCCACCGCCAGGATAACGTGGTCGGCCTGCAGGTACTCGCCGTTGGACAGCTTTAGGCCGCGCATCTTGCCGCCCTCGATATCCACGTCCTCGACGCGGGTCTCGAAGCGGACCTCGCCACCCAGCGCGAAAATCTCGGCGCGCATCTTCTCCACCATGCTGACCAGGCGGAAGGTGCCGATGTGCGGGCGCGCGAGGTAGAGGATGTCCTCCGGCGCGCCGGCCTTGACGAACTCGTCGAGCACCTTGCGGCCGTAGTGCTTCGGGTCCTTGATCTGGCTGTAGAGCTTGCCGTCGGAGAACGTGCCCGCCCCGCCCTCGCCGAACTGCACGTTCGACTCGGGGTTCAGCACGCTCTTGCGCCACAGGCCGAAGGTGTCCTTGGTGCGCTCGCGCACTTCCTTGCCGCGCTCCAGGATGATGGGCTTGAAGCCCATCTGCGCCAGGATCAGGCCGGCGAGCAAACCGCACGGGCCCATGCCGATCACCACCGGGCGCAGCGAGGTGCCCGATGCGCTCGCCTGGGCGACGAACCGGTAGGCCATGTCCGGCGTCACGCTCCAGTTCGGCTTGCCGGCCATGCGCTGGATCGCCGCGGCTTCGTCCTTCACCGCGATATCGAGGATGTAGGTGAGCTTGATATCGGAGCGCTTGCGGGCATCGTGCGCGCGGCGGTACACGGTGAACCCGGTCAGGCCATCGGCCTTGACGCCGAGCTCGGCGAGGCGGGCGAGGACCACGGCCTTGAGATCGCTCTCGGCGTGGTCGAGCGGGAGTTTGACTTCACTTAGACGTAGCATGGGAACCTGGAATTCTGCGGCCGGTGGGTCGGCGCCGGAAGGGGCGCGGACTGCACTCTGGTTGAGCGTCGGGCTGGCCGGACCGCAATTTTATCGTTTTTAGCGCCAGGGTCCGCATTCTCTGCCACGAGCGTGCGAAATTGTGAGATCTTCCGCACCCCGGCAAGATAACCAGCAAGGAAGAAAGATGATCGATGCACTAGTCAGCGGCCGGCTCCACGGCCACGCCAGCGAACGTTCCGGCCAGGGCGGCAGCCAGTACGTGACCGCCAAGCTCAAGGCAGCGATCAACGATGGCGACACCGTCATCGTCAATGTGATCGCGTTTGCCGACAAGGTGCGCGCAGGGCTGCTGGCGCTGGAGGACGGCGAATCGGTCGCGCTGTCAGGCAGCCTCACGCCCAAGGTCTGGACCGACAAGAACGGCGACACGCGGCCCGCCCTGGACCTGGTGGCCCATGCCATGCTGAGCGCGCACGGCCAGCAGGACTGACCGCCCCAGGGCGGCCGTCCCGGCCAAGTGCGCGCCAGGCCTTCGCCGGCTCATCCCCTTCGTTGCGCTCCCGCTATTCATGCCTGCGCCAGCCGCAGCCAGCGAGTCCACCACGGCCCGGCCGCCGGCGCCTGCAATCGCAGCGTGGCCGCCTGCCGGGCCAGCACTTCCACCCAGCCGGGCGACAGCGCCACCACGCTGCCGGCAGGCAGACGGCGCGGCTGCCGCCACACGGCGCCGGCCAGCCAGCGCGGCGCCTCGGTGAGTTCGATTTCGCCTTCCAGCACGCACAGGGTGGTGCCGGCCATGGCATGGAAACGCAGCACGCGGCTGCTTTCGAGGTCGATTGCCTGCGCTTGCGGCTCGGCGCCAGCCGGCATGGCTGGCGTGGGCTGCACGGGCTGGACAGTGGGGATGATCGGGTCTGAACGATAGCTTTGCATGATGCCGGCTCCCTGGCTTTGACAGGATTCCAGACTACCCATGCGGGCCGGACCAAAACAGGCACACGCCCGTGGCTTGTGAACCGTAACAGAGGCATAACAGAGCATCTGTTACGATACAGAAGACCCCGATCTGTATCTGTTGCGCCGGCCGCCGCCGCGCCACCATGCCGCATGGAATCCGCCCCCCTCTACCGCCAGATTGCCCAGCACTACCTGCACGCCATTGAGACGGGCGTTTTGAAGCCGGGGGACCGCGTGCCCTCCGTGCGCACGCTGATGGAGCTGCACGGAGTGAGCGTGTCGACCGCGCTGCAAGCCTGCCGGCAGATGGAAAGCGATGGCCTGCTCGAGGCCAGGCCGCGCTCGGGCTACTTCGTGCGGCACCGCCGGCACAAGCCGCTGGCGCCGATCGAAGAGCCTGCCGCCACGCTGCCGGACCCCGCCCAATATGTGGGCATCCATGAGCGCATCTCCGCCATCACCGCGCGCGGGCGCCAGCAACCGGTCGCGGTGAACTTTGCCGGCGCCTGCGCCGCGCCCGCGCTGTATCCGGCGCAGGGCCTGCGCAGTGCGGCGGCGCGCGCGCTGCGCCTGCACCCGCAGGTGTTCGGCAGCGCGGCCGATTCCGGCGGCCATCCAGCCTTTCGCGCCGTGCTGGCGCGCAACGCGCTGCTCTCGCGCGTCACGGTTGCGCCGGAAGAGATCCTGGTGACCCACGGCTGCACCGAGGCGCTCAACCTCGCCCTGCGCGCGGTGGCACAGCCCGGCGACGTGATTGCCGTGGAGTCGCCCACCTACTACGGCCTGCTGCAGATACTGGAGAGCCTGGGCATGCGCGCGCTGGAGATTCCCAGCAGCCCGCAGACCGGCATCTCGCTCGATGCGCTGGAACTGGCGGCGCAGACCTACGACAACATCCGCGCGGTGGTGGTGGTGCCGAACCTGCAGAATCCGCTGGGCAGCATCATGCCGGATGCCAACAAGGCGCAGCTGGTGGCCTGGTGCGATGCGCGCGCCATCGCGCTGATCGAGGACGATTGCTTCTCCGCCCTGGCGGACGGGGACGCGCCGCTGGCCGCCCTCAAGGCCTGGGACCGCAGCGGCGGCGTGATCCATTGCGCCTCGCTGCACAAGATCCTTGCTCCCGGCATGCGGCTGGGATGGATCGCCGCGGGCAAGTGGCAGGCACGCGTGGAAATGCTCAAGTACAGCCAGTCGCGGCCCAACGAGTTGCTGGCGCAGATGGCGGCGGCCGAGTTCATGGGTTCCGGCGCGTTCGAGCGGCACCTGCGGCGCCTGCGCGAGCAATTGCGCGGCCAGCGCGCGCAGGTGGCGCAGGCGATTGCCGCCGAATTTCCCGCCGGCACGCGTGCCTCCAACCCGAACGGCGGCCTGCACCTGTGGGTCGAGCTGCCGGGATCGGTCCCGTCCGAGGCCGTGTTCGACCAGGCCATGGCGGCCGGCATCCGGGTCGTGCCCGGGGTGATGTTCTCCAACTCCAACCGCTTCGACCATTTCCTGCGGCTCAATTGCGGCACGCCGTTCACGCTGGAGATCGAGCGCGCGTTGCGCACGCTCGCCGCGGTGGTGGCGCGCCTGGCGGACAAGCCGTAGCAGCCGATGGCGGATGGCAGGCGACGGGCATGGCGCGCCACATCCGTCGCTTCGCGCCACCATTCGCTCCTGGCATCGTGCCGTTCATCGCAGCGCGCTAGGCGGCGCCGGACCGGCCCGGCATCCTTGCGAACATTGCCGAAACCGGCAGGCCGCGCTCCCAAGGAGAACCAGATGCCGCACCCCTCCCTTCCGCCCGCCCTCGAGACCGCGGGCTCCGCCCTGCGCCTTTGCACCGCCCGCCGCGCCGACCCGGCGCATCGCCCGGCCCGCGCCGATGCCCGGGCTGGCCAGGACGCAAAAGACAACGCCGCGCGCACGGAGCATGACCAGGGACAAAGCAGGCCCCCCTGGCTTGCCGATACCATCGGCCGGGTTCCTGTCCAGACATTGACTGAGATGACTCATGCCAACTCCGCTGCCAGTGGCAAGCTCGATGAACTGCGCACCCTGGCCTCGCACCTGACCGCCGGATCGCTACTGCAGGCGGCCACGCTGCAATTGATCGCCGAGCAAGAGAACACGCAGCACCGGTACGCTCCCGCGCGCATCGCCGAGCTGTCCCGCCAGGGCTGACGCGCCGGCGGGCGCCATGTGTGGGTTTTTACGCCACACACTACCCATTCCCTCCCCTGCTGCCCTATGCTATCGCTCGTAGCGAGCATGGCGGCGGCCCCGGCAGATCCGAGGCGGCGCAACGCCAGCCGTGCCACACGCGTGCCAGCGCTGGCCCGCGCCGAACGGGATTGGGATGGGGATCGGGATTGGGAAAAGACGCATTGATAGCAACGACCGAAACGTCGCGGAGCGACAACGAGTACAAGGCCTTGTTCCAGCTGGCGCCAGTTTCGCTATGGCTGGAAGACTTCAGCGCCGTGCGCGAGCACTTCCAGGCCTTGCGCGCGCAGGGCGTGACCGACCTGCGCAGCCACCTGCGCGCCAATCCCGAGGAAGTCGCGCATTGCTCGGCACGGATCCGCGTGCTGGACGTGAACCAGCGCACGCTGGACCTCTTCCGCGCCGCCGACCTCGCCGACCTCGTCAATAACCTCGACACCGTCTTTCGCGACGAAATGTTCGACCAGCACGTCGAGGAACTCGGCCAGCTGTGGGACGGCGGATTGCGCTTTTCAAGCCAGACCGTCAACTACACGCTGGAAGGCAAGCGGCTGGACATCCGCCTGGATGCCACCGTCATGCCCGGCCATGAGGCCACCTGGGAACGCGTGCTTCTGTCGATCGAGGACATCACAGCGCGCGTGGCCACCGAACGCGAGCTGCGCCGCAGCGAGCAATACGCGCTGGGCCTGTTCGAGCATTCGCCGGTCTCGCTGTGGGTCGAGGATTTCAGCGCGGTCAAGGTGCTGCTCGATGAAGTCCGCGGCGCGGGCATCTCGGATTTCCGCACCTTCCTCAACGTGCATCCGGATTTCATTTCGCGCTGCATGCAGGAGATCCGCGTGCTCGACGTCAACCAGCAAACCCTGCTGATGTTCAGCGCGTCGACCAAGGAAGAGCTGCTCTCGCGCCTGGGCGACGTGTTCCGCGACAATATGCGCATCCAGTTCGCCGAGCAGCTGATCGACCTCTGGAACGAGAAACTCTGGCAGCAGCGCGAAGTCATCAACTACGCGCTGGATGGCCGGGCCGTGGACGTGTTCATGCAGTGGTCGGTGTTCCCCGGCCGCGAGGCGGAATGGGACCAGGTGCTGGTGTCGCTGACCGACATCACCGCGCGCAAGAAGGCCGAGGCCTATGTCGAATTCCTCGGCAAGCACGACGTGCTGACCAAGCTCTACAACCGCGCCTACTACGAAGACGAACTCGCGCGGCTGGGCCGCAAGGGCCCGTGGCCGGTCAGCGTGATCGCGGTCGACCTGAACGGCCTGAAGCAGGTCAACGACCAGCTCGGCCACGGTGACGGCGATGCGCTCCTGCGCCGCACCGGCGAGGCGCTGAAAAAGGCCGTGGGCGACCAGGCCTGCGTGGCGCGGGTCGGGGGCGACGAGTTCATGGTGCTGCTGCCGGCGCGCGACGAACGCGGCGCGGCCACGGTGGTCGAGCAGATCCACCAGGTGGTGGAGCTCAACAACCAGTTCTATCCGGGCACCGCGCTCAGCCTGTCGATCGGCACCGCAAGCTGCAGCGCAACGGACCGCCTGAGCGACGCCGTCAAGCTGGCCGACGCCCGCATGTACCAGGCCAAGCGCGCCCACTACGAGGCGCTCGATGACGAGCGCGAGCGGCGGCGCCGATAGGCCATCGCCGATGGGCAAAAGAAAGGGCCGGCATCAGCCGGCCCTTTCTTCTTGCGCATTCATGCTTTTCAGCTTTCGCGCTTTCGAGCGTTACAGGTACACGATCAGCGCCACGCCGGCGGCGATCAGGCCAAACTTGACCACGTAGTAGGCCGGCCGGCTCCACGCCTTGAAACGCCGGCGATACTGGCCGCAAATCCAGACAAAGCGGAACAGGCGGTTGATCATGCCGGTCTGGTCGGACTCTTCGTTGGGCGAGCTCGCCGCGGTCATGACCTTGCGGCCCAGCCAGCGGTTGATCTTGCCGGCCCAGCCGAAACGCATCGGACGCTCGATGTCGCAGAACAGGATCAGCCGGTTGCTGTCGCTCTTGTTCTCCGCCCAGTGCAGGTAGGTCTCGTCGAACACCACGCCCTCGCCGTCACGCCAGCTATGGCGCTCGCCGTCGACCTCGATAAAGCAGCGGTCGTCGTTTGGCGTGGCCAGTCCCAGGTGATAGCGCAGCGAACCCGCGAACGGGTCACGGTGCGGGTTCAGCTTGCCGCCCGGCGGCAGCTCGGCGAACATCGCCGCCTTCACGCTCGGCAGGCTGCGCAGCAGCTCCACCGTGCGCGGGCACAGGACCTCGGCCGACGGATGGCGGGCTTCATACCATTTCAGGTAGAAACGCTTCCAGCCGTACTTGAAGAATGAGTTGAAACCGGCATCGTTGTTCTTGTCGGCGGCCTTGATCTTGCGCATGGCTGCCAGGGCCAGGCCTTCGTCTCGAATCTCCGGCCACGCAGCGCGGATCTTCTCCAGCTCGGGAAAACGCTCGACTGGGATGTAGGGCGTGCGCGGCACGCCGGAAAATATGTACATGAAGCAGTTGACCGGGGCCACCAGGGCCGAATGGTCGAGCAACTGGCGCCAGATGCGCAGCCTCACCTTGCCGCGGAAATGCACGTACAGGATCGCTCCCAGGTACGCCGCGACGATTATCCACTTGATCACCCGAAATCCTCCCTATCAGCAGTACCGCGCGCAGTTGCATACGCGTAGCAACGCGACGGTGTCGGGGGCGAAAACCCGTAGTGTATCGAAATGGGACGCGCCCTGCTGGATGATAGCGATACGCCACACGCCGATCCATCGCTCAGGATCGGCGGCGCAAGCGGGCCAAGTGGCCCAAGTGGCCGGAGGGCCTCGCCTCAGGGCGTGCCGCGGGATTGCCGGGCGATGCGCTCGATCAGCGCGTTGGCGTCGCCCGGCATCCCCTGCAGCGTCAGCAAGCGCGCGTTGAGTACCATATTCTCCAGCACCAGCTTGGCGGTGGAAGCCCACATGGTCGCCAGCAACGCGTCCACCGGCATGCCGGCCGTCTCCATGGCGCTGGAGCGCTGCGCCACCAGGCGGCACACCAGCGCGCGCAGCGTAGCGTCGTCGAAGGGCAGGTCGGCATAGTCGATGGGGTCTTCCTTCTCGACTTCCACCATCAGTTGCAGCAGCATGTCTTCGGTCATCGGCAAGCTCCCAGGAAGCCTTCAAGGGTCGGATGGTCCTGTTGATGACGCTAATCCTCGGCCCTTGCCTTGTCAATGTGGTGGCCGACCCGCACTAGCGCATTGACGCAATGACAACAGGCACCGGGCCCGGCACCCGCCGCAGGGACATGGACAGGGACAGGGACAGGGAAAGGAAAGGGACATCCGATGACTCAGGGTAAGCGATAGACAGGTCCCATCAATCAGCACTGAACAAAGCGTGTAAGCTCCGGTCTGATCTTTACTTCCAACCAAACACCAGAGTTCATGACCGAGCGTTTGTTGTCAGCCATGCGTCAATACGCATGGTTCAGTGGTGTCAAGCACCACGTGGTCCAAGGTGTCGAAGCGCTGGCCACCTTGCTCAAATCTCCCGCAGTCGCAGCCCGCGCAGTGGCTGCCATCGTTGCAGAAACCGAACAGGGCGTGCAGGTGTGGGTGTCCTACTTCGGCAAGCCGATGGATCCGCATACCCAATACGTTTTCTGGCCAATGCAGCGCGCGCTCAAGCCCGCGCGACGACGCGTAGCCATGGTCCCGTTACCGCCGCAGCACCGGGATCGCCGTTAGCCTCGTTGCACCATGCATCGCGAATGGCTGGCCGATGCCGGCGATTCGCGAGTATCAAACCGATGCATCAAGCCAAAGCATCAACCAAAGCATCAAGCCGAAGCATCCCCTCCTCCGCTTCGCTCCCTCCCCCGTTCCCTCATTTCCCACGCCGCCGCTCAGGCGTCGGCCCAGCGCCGCAGCAGGTTGTGATACACGCCGGTCAGCCCCACCACGGCCGCGTCCTTGTGCCCCAGAGCCTGGCCGACCCGCTGGATCTGCGTGTCGAGTTCAAACAGTACCGAGCGCTGGCCCTCGTCGCGCACCATGCTTTGAATCCAGAAGAATGACGATACGCGCGCGCCGCGCGTAACCGGGCTGACGTGGTGCAGGCTGGTGGCCGGGTACAGCACCATATGCCCCGCTGGCAGCTTCACGCGTTGCTGCCCGTAGGTATCCTCCACCACCAGCTCGCCGCCGTCGTAGTCTTCCGGCTCCGTCAGGAACAGCGTTGCCGAGAGGTCGCTGCGCACGCGGAAGTTGGTGCCGCGCAGGTGGCGGATCGCGTTGTCGATATGGTTGTCGAACGCGTGCCCGCCCTCGTAGCGGTTGAACAAGGGCGGATAGACCTTGAGCGGCAGCGCGGCCGAGATAAAGAGCGGATTGGCGCCCAGCGCATCCTGGATCAGGTCGCCTACCTGGCGCGCTACCGGAGAGCCTTCAGGCAGCTGGAGGTTGCGCTTGGCCAATGCCGACTGATGCCCGGAAGTGGCGTTGCCGTCGGTCCACTCCGTTGCGTCCATCCACGCGCGGCATTGGGCAACCTGCGCCTTTGTCAGCACATCCGGGATCTGCAGCATCATGATTTCAATTACCTCGGAAAGACGGTTGGCCCGGGCACCTTGCCGTGCCCCCGGACGAGCGCCGATTGTAAGAGAAAGCCACTTATCATACAAATGGGAATCATTATCAGTATCCGCCGGCCTTGACCTGACGCAAGGCCTGCACGGGAGAGGCGCCCTGTAGGCCTTGTGCCGACATGCGTCGGGCATGCGGCCTACTACAATGGATTGCACCCAGTCCATATTGCCAAGGAGACGGAGATGCCCGAACCGGTACACGACGAAGCGTTGGTCAACCTCTACCTCGAGCAGATTTCCGCCCTGTCGATCAGCGCCTTCGATGGCGCGGATGTCAACGAGGAACTCGGACAGGTAGTGCGAGAGGCCGTCGATCAGTGCGGCGCGAGCAAGACCGCCCCGCAGGGCAATAACCTGAGCGTGCTGATCGAGCGCTTGACGGCCCGGTCCGAGGCAGCGGCGCGTGAAGGCCAGCCGCAAGTGCGAGACACGTTTTCGCGGGCGGCCGAACTAGCCCGGGCGCCCGCCTGAATCCCTGGCAGGCGCTGTGCGGGCGCAAACCAGCGCGACACTGAACCTCTCGGCGGATCAGAGCCTCTAATTGTTATCGCCCGGCGCCCGCCGGGCGCGATCCGTTGGCGAACCCGAAACCCCATGCACCGCGCCTTGCTCCGCTTGTTGTTGGCAGTGACAGTGCTGTGCGTGGGTGCATGCGCCGGCTACCCTTACTACGACCCGTATGACAGCTACAACCCCTACAACCCCTACGATCCCTACGGGTTCTACGAAGGCGGCGTAGCCTATCCCCCTGGCACTTACGCCTACGGATATGGGTACGACTACGCGCTGCCCTACTATGGCGGGTTCTACGGGCCGGCCTTCTACTACGGTTACGGCGGCTATCACGGCTATCGCGCCTATGGCTACTATCGCGGCCCCGGCTACCACGCGGGCGGGCCGCGATACTACGGCGGCTATCACTATCACTCCGGCATGGCGCACGGCTACTACCGTGGCGGCGGCTGGGGCGGTACGGGAGGCGCGCGAGGCGGCCGCAGCGCAGGCGGCCGCGGGCGGCACTGATCGGCGCGAACCCATGGCGCACGCAATGCAAACCGGTCGCGCGCAACGCTCGGGTTTCGTATCTTTGGGAATTTGCAAAACTTGGCCAGGACGGCCCGGAGACTAGCTTCGGAGACCAGAAAAGGTCTTTGGTTGCGGGGGCAGGACTTGAACCTGCGACCTTCGGGTTATGAGCCCGACGAGCTGCCAACTGCTCCACCCCGCGTCCGAGAGGCCGGATTATGGTGGATCCCGCCGCGCATTGCAATCGCTTTGTGACGTCATCGTGAAAAACCTGCCATCGGGCGCGCCATCAAGCGCGCCGCGCCGCGCGGGCCTCGCCATCGTTCTGCTCCAGCATGTCTTTCAGGTAACGGTTCACCTGGTCCAGCGCTTCGAGCTTGGTATCGAAGGACTGGTGCGGAAACGGGTTGTGGCGTTTGGCGATCAGCGCACCATCCCGTGTGCGCATGATCTCGATGACGATTGCCCATTTGCCCTTGGGCAGGGACTGGACCTCATAGAGGATCTTGTAGCCGTTGAACTCCAACATGATGCATCTCCTTGCTGCGCGCGCACCAGACAGGCTATGCGCTTCAGTTTCAGAGTAGATCCGCAGGATATTCGACGCCGTGATCACGATCAAAGATGGACGAAGAAGACATATCACAGCGTGATATGCGACGTTTCGCATTTCGCAACAACCTCCAAAGCGGCGCCTTCGCCGGCACGCCGCAGCACGCACAACAGCGCACTCCCGCACTCCCGCATCTCCCGCACGGCAACGACGATATGCCCGCTAGTCCGTCACCGGGCCCACGAGCTTATCCACAAGCTGGTAGGCCGCGGCGAACGCAGCGACCTCGGCAGCGTGCCGGGTAGCAAACTGCGCGCCGTCACCCGACAAGCGCTCGATGTCGCCGGCATCGGAGGGATCCGCACCCTCCTGGCAGACGCGCACCTCATATCCCCACTGGGCAACCTTGCCCAAAGCCGGGACGCCGCCGTCACCCGGCTTCGATACGAGGACATAGACGTCCATGCCCCGATACGCCTCCACCCGCCAGTCCGCATTGCTCATTGGATCCCCCATGGCTCTTGCCGCAAGCAATAAGGATAGCGCTTGGCGCCCGCCCCAACACGCTCCTGAACCAGCCTATGCCGCCAGCGCCGGCCCCGCAAGACGGCGCGCGCCTATACACCATGGCGCGCAGCGTGATAGCGCACCCCGCGCATGGGACTATTCGAATCGTCGAGGCAGTGCCGGACAAATGCCAGCTGCCGCTGCAAACCGGCGCCAGGCCCGGCCCACATTGCGCGGCCCAGCAGGTAGCTCACCGCAACCTCCTGCCAGGACGCCATCTGCGCGAAGACCTGCGACGCAGCCTGCTCGATCACGGCCCAGGCCTGCGCCTCGGTTTGCATGCCACAGTCGTAGGCGGCCCGTGCGACATGTATCGCCCGGCTCATGTCCCAGGCCAGCACGCCACGCGCAAGATCGACCCGCGAGCCGAGCAGGCGACTCGCGCGCAGGTCCGGCATGGCGCGTTCGAGATTGTCAATGCAATGGGCAAGGCGCACCGGATCGAAGCGATCATTGAGCAGCACGATCTCACGCTCGCGCGCCGAGCGCGGCACCGAGAACAAGATCCGGCAGACCTGCGGATACAGCGCGCGGTGCCCCTCCTCCAGCAGCCACGCCAGCGTGCCCCGCGCCTCGCCGGCCGTACGGATATGCCAGTCGGCAGCCAGCACGCCCGCCTGCGTGTGCGGATCCACACCGGTGGCAAGAGTGCTGACGTTCAGGGTCGGCCGCGCATCGTGCAAGAACCCCACCAGCAAACTGCACGTGCGCTCGCCGATGGCCGTCGCAGCCTTGCCCTCGATCGCCTGGCTACAGACGCGGTCTTGCAAGCCCGGCCCGTACTCAGCCGCTGGCGGCACGTCCGGTTTACGCCAACGGCATGCGGCACTGGCCACAACGGCGAGCACGGCGGCACTGATGAACCACGGCAACGATCGCATCGCAAGACGCTCCAGAGGAAAGCGCGATCGCTCGGCCCGGCAGAGCGGGAAGCAGCAGCAAGAGAGCGATCCGGTTATGAACGCGCGAGGATGCGCACCGGAATAGAGATTAGCGAGAGGAAGCTCGGCGCACGATGAGACAAGTCTCAATCGCGGTAATCGCGGCGATTACCGCGATTACCGCGATTACCGTCTACCCACGGCGGAACGCCGTAGAATGGCCAGGGCAGGAACCGAGAGCGATGGCAGAAGCCAAAATGAAAAAAGAGCTTCCATTTCTGGAAGCTCTTTTTGCAATGAGTGGTGCGGCTGGCAGGATTCGAACCCACGACCCCTTGGTTCGTAGCCAAGTACTCTATCCAACTGAGCTACAGCCGCACTCGAGAAAGAAATTATAACGTACTTTTGAAATTTGGGAACCCCCTCGCCCCACTTTTTTTGCTTTCCCCTCCGGCAGGCCGCCGCTTCCTATAATGACAGCCCCGCAGATGTGATCGGATCATGAACAAGGCATTTGTCAAAGAGTCACCTGGCGACGAGGATGACGACCTTCCTGAAGGCGCTACCCCGCTGCCCCCCGGCACCAAGAACTACATCTCGGCGCAAGGCTACCAGCGCTTGCGCGATGAACTGATGCACCTGATCGACACGGCTCGCCCGGAGGTGGTCCAGATCGTTTCGTGGGCCGCATCCAACGGCGATCGTTCCGAGAACGGCGATTATCACTACGGCAAGAAGCGCCTGCGCGAGATCGACCGCCGCATCCGCTTCCTGACCAAGCGCCTGGAGAAGGCCGAGGTGGTGGACCCGTCCCTGCAGGGCGACAACGACCAGATCTTTTTCGGCGCCACCGTCACCTATGCCGACCAGGCTGGCGAGGAGACCACGGTGACGATTGTCGGCACCGACGAAGTGGACCTCGACAGCAACCACGTGAGCTGGATCTCGCCGATCGCGCGCGCACTGCTCAAGGCGCGCGAAGGCGATACGGTCCCGCTGCGCACGCCGGCCGGGGTGGAGCAGATCGATATCCTGAAAGTCAGCTATCCCGGCAGGCAGGCGGAACCGATCGCCGCCGCGCAGCCGGAAAAGCACTGAGCCCGGCTCGGCCGGGCTCAGTGCTTGCGTGCGGGAAGACCGCGTCAGCCGTCGTTGCGGTCGCGGAAGATGCGGATGACGTCGGGGTTGCGCCGCAGCGCCCGCATCACGTTGGCAAGATGCAGGCGGTTCTGCACCTGGATGATGAACTGCATGTAGGTGGCTTCCTGATGGCCGCCCTCCTGCTGCTCCATCGCCACGTGCGCGACGTTGGCGTCGGCCGAAGTCAGGTCGGCCGCCACGCGGGCGACGATGCCCTTGACGTTGCGCACCATCACCTTGATCGACACATCGAAGGAACGCGTGGTCTTCTTCGCCCACATCACGTCGATCCAGTGCTCCGGATCCTTGCTGTGCAGGCGCTTGGCAATCTTGCAATCCTGGACGTGAATCTGCAAACCCTCGCCCTTGCCCAGGTAGCCGACGATGGAATCGCCGGGAATCGGCCGGCAGCATGACGAGAAGATCATCGACATGCCTTCATCGCCGGTGATCGGCACAGCGGGGGCTTCTTCGCCAGCGAAAGTCTGCACGGCCGCCAGCAGCGCGCTGTCGACATCGCCGGAAAGCTCCTGCAGCAGGATCTCCATACGCTTGGCCACCACGGCCGGCACGCGCCGCCCCAGCGCCAGGTCGGCGAAGATGTCTTCCTTGTGCTTGTTGCCGGTCCACTGCACCATGCGGTCCCACACCGACTGCGGCAGCGCCTTGAGCTCGATGCCGAGCTGGCGCGCCGACTGCTCCAGCAGGCGTTCGCCAAGCTGGATGGCTTCGTCGAGCCGGGTGGTCTTGAGATAGTGGCGGATGGCCGCGCGCGCCTTGCCGGTACGAACGAACGCCAGCCATGCCGGATTGGGCTTGGAGTACGGCGCCGTCACCACCTCGACGATATCGCCGCTCTTGAGCTCCGTGCGCAGCGGCAGCAGCTCGTTGTTGATCTTGACCGCCACGCACTGGTTGCCGAGGTCGCTGTGCACGGCATAGGCAAAATCGAGCGCGGTGGCGCCGCGCGGCAGCGCGCGGATATGCCCTTTGGGCGTGAACACATAGACCGCATCCGGGAACAGGTCGATCTTGACGTGCTCCAGGAATTCCTGCGAATCACCAGTCTGGCTCTGGATATCGAGCAGCGACTGCAGCCACTGGTGCGCCTGCTGCTGGATATCGTTAGCCTGGTCGGCCTGATGCTTGTACATCCAGTGCGCGGCCACGCCGGCTTCCGCGATCTGGTGCATGTCGCGGGTGCGGATCTGGAACTCCACCGGCGTGCCGAACGGGCCCACCAGCGTGGTATGCAAAGACTGGTAGCCGTTGATCTTGGGAATGGCGATGTAGTCCTTGAACTTGCCCGGCATGGGCTTGTACAGCCCGTGCAGCGCGCCCATCGCCATATAGGTGTGCATCTGGGTTTCCACGACCACGCGGAAACCATACACATCGAGCACCTGCGAGAACGACAACTGCTTGTCGTGCATCTTGCGGTAGATGCTGTAGAGCGTCTTTTCACGCCCCGACAGCTCCGCCACGATGCCGGCGTCGCCCAGCGCCTTCTGCGCCGTTTCGAGGATGCGCTTGACCACCTCGCGCCGGTTGCCGCGCGCGGCCTTGACCGCTTTTTCCAGCGTGGCGTAGCGGAACGGCGAACCAACCTTGAAGGACAGTTCCTGCAGTTCGCGGTACGTGGTGTTGAGACCGAGCCGATGCGCGATCGGCGCGTAGATCTCCATGGTCTCGAGCGCGATCCGGCGCCGCTTTTCCGGCGGCACGAAATCGAGCGTGCGCATGTTGTGGGTGCGGTCGGCCAGCTTGACCAGGATCACCCGCACATCGCGCGCCATCGCCAGCAGCATCTTGCGAAAGCTCTCTGCCTGCGCCTGCTCGCGGCTCTGGAATTCGAGCTTGTCCAGCTTGGTCAGGCCATCGACCAGCTCGGACACCTTGGGGCCGAATTTCTCCGCCAGCTCGCTCTTGGTGATGCCCTGGTCTTCCATCACATCGTGCAGCAACGCCGCCATGATGGATTGGACATCCAGCTTCCAGTCGGCGCACAGTTCCGCCACCGCTACCGGATGCGTGATGTAGGGCTCGCCGCTCTGGCGATACTGGCCAAGGTGAGCCTCGTCCGAGAACTGGAAGGCTTCGCGCACGTGCGCCTGGTCCGCCGGCTTGAGATAGGCGAGCTTCTCCATCAGCCGGGTGATCGAGATCACCTGCTGGCGCGGGGGCACTGCGGGTTGCGAGGTCGGCCCGAAGAAGTGACGATAGGACTGCGCCAGCACCGCGTCGATGAAGAGCGCATCGCCCGGCGCGGCGCCCTGCTGCGCCTCGCTCAGCTCACTTTCGGCGGCGGCCTGGGCGGCTCGTGCCTTGCCCGCACCCATTGCTGGGGCAGCGGCACGCTCGCCAACAACGTCGTTGCCAAGCGGATCGGGAAGATTGGGAGCGCCGGTACGCGCCGTCACGGTCGACTGACCAGGCACGGCGCGCTTGCGCTGAACGGGTGGCACTGCATCGCCACTCGCGTCACCAGTGGCTTCTCCGCGCGATCGCGCCGGCGTGGCCGTTGGGCTGGCCGTCGCGACAGGGGAGGAAGGCTGGGAGGAAGACATGTGGGCGGCTTCTGTAATCTGGCTGGTTAAGCAAGTACGCGAACAGGTACGTTAGCAGAGTCTCAATGCAAAGGTACGCGTTGCTAGGACTGGCCACCGCCGCCCGAAAATCAGGTCGGTACCTTCTTGAGCATCTCGATGCCGATCTGGCCCGAGGCGATCTCGCGCAGCGCCACGACCGTGGGCTTGTCCTTGGCCTCGACCTTGGGAGTGTGACCCTGCACCAGCTGACGGGCCCGGTACGTTGCCGCGAGCGCGAGCTCGAAGCGATTCGGGATGTGTTTCAGACAATCTTCGACGGTAATACGCGCCATATGTAATCCACCTCGGGACAAAACCTTATGCGATGCCGGCTATTTTACAGCACGCGGCAAGAAACGTTCCCGCCGCGCTCCGGATCAATGAATACCGAGCTCGATGAAGAGGTCGGCGTGACGCGCCTTTTGCGACGAAAACCGCAGACGGGTAGCGCGGATGACGCTGCGAAGCTGTTCGAGCGCCTGCTCGAAAACCTCGTTGATGATGACATAGTCCGACTCGGACGCGTGGGCCATCTCGCTGCCGGCTGCCAGCAGGCGGCGCACGATCACGTTCGGCTCGTCCTGGCCGCGCTTGTTCAGGCGCTCTTCAAGCGCTTGCAGCGACGGCGGCAGGATGAAGATCTCCATGGCGTTGGAAAAACGCTGGTGCACCTGCTGCGCGCCCTGCCAGTCGATTTCCAGCAGCACATCGTTGCCCTGGGCCATCTGTTGCTCGATCCACACCCGCGAGGTGGCGTAGTAGTTGCCGTGCACTTCCGCCCACTCGAGGAATTCGCCGCGATCGCGCGCCGCGCGGAACGCGTCCACGGTGGTGAAGTGGTATTCGCGGCCATCCTGCTCGCCGGGACGCGGCGCGCGGGTGGTGTGCGAGATGGACAGGCGAATGGCCTGGTCCTGCGCCAGCAGCGCGTTGACCAGGGTGGACTTGCCGGCGCCGGAAGGCGCCACCACCATGAACAGGTTGCCGGGGTAGGCGGTGTCGATGGCGACGTGGGACGAGGTTTCACTCATGATGATTACTCTAGGTTCTGAATCTGTTCTCGCATCTGCTCGATCAGCAGTTTGAGTTCCATGGCGGCATCGGCCAGTTCCTTGGCCGCTGATTTGGAGCCCAGCGTGTTCGCTTCGCGGTTGAGCTCCTGCATCATGAAATCGAGCCGCTTGCCAACCTGCCCACCCTTCTTGAGGATATGTCGGGTTTCGTTCAGGTGGGCCTGCAGGCGCGACAGCTCTTCGGCGATATCGATGCGAATGCCGTAGACCGTGGCTTCCTGGCGGATGCGCTCGCCGATTTCGTCCCGGCTCATCGAGGGCATGCCGCCGGGCGCCACCAGGTTGAAGGCCTCCTGCAGGCGCTCGGTCAGCTTGTCCTGGTGATGGGCGATCAGTTGCGGGATGGTGGGCGTGAGGCGCTCGACGATGGCCAGCATGGCTTCGATGCGCTCGTCCAGCGTGGCCTTGAGCGCGTCGCCCTCGCGGCGGCGCGCTTCGAGCAACTGGCCCAGCGCTTCCTTGGCCGCGCCCGTCACGGCCTCGCGCAGGGCGTCCTGCGACAACTCGGGTTCCACCAGCACGCCGGGCCAGCGCAGGATCTCGCCCATGCGCAGCGAGCCGGCTTGCGTGAAGGTGGCTGCTACCGTGGCCTCGATCGAGCGGATCTGCGCCAGCAAGGCATCGTTGAGCGCCAGCGTGGTGCCGCCAGCGCCGGCATCGGCGCGCTGCAGGTTGATGCGGCATTCCAGCTTGCCGCGCGACAGCTTCGCCATGAGCATTTCCCGCAGCGCAGGCTCGAAGGCGCGGCATTCTTCGGGAGCCCGGAAAAACAGGTCGAGGAATCGCGAATTGACTGTGCGGAACTCCACCGATACGGATGCGGTCCTGCCGGTGGGCGCGCCTTGCGCGTCCGTCAGCGGCGCCTGGCGCGTCGCCAGGCCGTAGCCTGTCATGCTGTGGATCATTGAATAGTCTCGCGAAATGGCCAACTGGCCGCATGGGTTCAAACAGCCCCGGGGAGCCGGCAGCCCCGCAACCGCGCTGGTTGAACGCCGAAAAGAGAGGCCAAAATGGCCGCTATTGTGTTCTTTACAAGTCTTCGATTAGTCAGGACAATCCGGAGGCATTCAAGGTCCCGAATCCTATGACAGAGCCAAAGGGCGCATCACCTCCGAAGAGCGCACCGCTGCCCATCGGCACGCTGCTGTCCAACTATCGTATTGTAAAGAAGTTGGCCAGCGGGGGGTTCAGTTTCGTCTACCTGGCCACCGACGAGACCGGCTCGCCTGTCGCGATCAAGGAGTACCTGCCGTCGTCGCTGGCACGCCGCCAACCGGGCGAGCTGATCCCCGTGGTGCCCGAGGAAAGCGCGGCGTCGTTCCGGCTGGGGCTCAAGTACTTCTTCGAGGAAGGCCGCTCGCTGGCGAAGATTTCGCATCCCAGCGTGGTGCGCGTGGTGAATTTCTTCCGCGAGAATTCCACCGTCTACATGGTGATGAACTACGAGCTGGGCAAAACGCTGCAGGAACACATCCTGCAAGCGCGCCAGCAAGGCCGCGCCAAGGTGCTGCGCGAACACTTCATCCGCAAGGTCTTCCATGACCTGATGAGCGGCCTGCGCGAAGTGCATATCCATAAGCTGCTGCACCTGGACATCAAGCCCGGCAACATCTACCTGCGCGAAGACGAATCGCCCATCCTGCTCGATTTTGGTGCCGCCCGCCAGATCCTGACCATGGAAGCGGCGCGCTTTCAGCCCATGTACACGCCGGGCTTTGCCGCGCCGGAGCTGTACGGCAAGCATTCCGAGCTGGGCCCGTGGACCGACATCTACAGCCTTGGCGCCACGCTCTACGCCTGCATGGCCGGCATGCCGCCCCAGGAGGCCAACCAGCGCGAGAAGGACGACCGCATGGCGGACTCCATCACGCGGCTGCGCGCCAGCTATACCGACGGCCTGGTGGACCTGGTCGAATGGTGCCTGCGCCTGCCTCCTTCCGAGCGGCCGCAGAGCGTGTTCCGGCTGCAGAAGGAGTTGCGCGAACAAACCAATGCACTAGGCGAGCAGGCGGCCGCGCCCGCAGCCGCGGCCGCCACCGAGCGCCCCCTGGCAAGCCGGTTCCTGACGCTGCTGCGCAAACGCGAGGAGCCGGCCGCGGCAACCCAGGCCAAGGAGGCCGGCGCGAGCGGCGAATAACGCACTAAATGGCGCCGTCCCCGCGCCGTGCGCAGCCCCCTCTCCCTCCGCCCCCTCTGCTATCGATAACAACTATGATGAGAACCGTCGCCTCGCGGCCCGCCCGCACGCTGTGCCGGTGCAGCGCGCAGATGACGCCGCCGTCTCTCAAGAACTGACTCTTACAGCCACCATGCGATTCTCCGTCTACCAGGAAAGCAGAAAAGGCGGCCGCCGCATCAACCAGGACCGCATGGGCTATTGCTTCACGCGCGATGCCCTGCTGATGGTGCTGGCCGATGGCCTGGGCGGCCACGCGCTGGGCGAAGTCGCCGCGCAGCAAGCCCTGCAGACCCTGGCACGCCAGTTCCAGGCCCAGGCCCGGCCCTCGATCCGCAATCCTGCCGATTTCCTGCAGGACACGATCATGCTGGCCCACCGGGAAATTCATCGCTACGCTGAAGCCAACCAGCTGGCCGACGTCCCGCGTACCACCGTGGTCTGCTGCCTGGTCCAGAACGGCCAGATCCACTGGGCCCACGCCGGCGACTCGCGCCTCTACCTGGTACGCAAAGGCAACCTGCTGACCCGCACGCGCGACCACTCCAAGATCGAGAACCTGCTGCAGCAGGAGCGCGTGCTGCCGATTGACGTGGCCAACCACCCCGAGCGCAACAAGCTCTACAACTGCCTGGGCTCGCCCAACCTGCCGCTGATCGATATCGGCGGCCCGCTGCGGCTGGAGCCGGGCGACGTGGCGCTGCTGTGCTCCGACGGGCTGTGGGGCAGCATCGAGGAGCAACTGCTGGTCGAGAAGGTCACCAACTTGTCCGTGGTGCATGCCATCCCGGACCTGATCGAGCAGGCGCTGCACAACGCCGGCGACGGCGCCGACAACACCACAGCCATCGCCATGATGTGGGAACTCGACGCCCACCTGTCCAACGAGGACTCGGTCGCCACCGAAACCCTGCCGCTCAACACGTTCACCACCTCGATCCTCGAGAACAACGGCGGCGATACCGACCTGCTCTCCGAAGAGGAGATCGAGCGCTCCATCGCCGAGATCCGCGCGGCGATCGACAAGACCAGCAATTTCATGCGCTGAGCCCAGGCTAAAGTACCGCCCGCGCCGCAATGGCGCGGGAATTCGCATTCCCCCACAGGGGGAGTTGGCGCAGGACGCGCACGCGCAGCCCGGCGGCGTTAAAATCCGGGTCCTGAATCGATTTCCGAGAAAACTCCCACATGCGACCCAGCGGACGCGCAGCCGATGCGCTGCGCCCTATTGCTCTGACCCGCCACTACACCCGCCACGCCGAAGGTGCTGTCCTGAGTGCCTTTGGCGACACCAAGGTACTGTGCACCGCCAGCGTGCTGGCCAAGGTGCCTCCCCACAAGAAGGGCAGTGGCGAAGGCTGGGTCACCGCCGAGTACGGCATGCTGCCGCGCGCCACCCACACGCGCTCGGACCGTGAAGCCGCCCGCGGCAAGCAGACCGGGCGCACCCAGGAAATCCAGCGCCTGATCGGCCGCGCGATGCGCTCGGTGTTCGATCTGTCGGCGCTGGGCGAATTCACCATCCACCTGGACTGCGACGTGCTGCAGGCCGATGGCGGCACCCGCACCGCGGCCATCACCGGCGCCTTCGTGGCCGCCCATGACGCAGTTTCCGCCATGCTGCGCGACGGCCAGATCAAGGCCAGCCCGATCCGCGACTTCGTTGCCGCCGTGTCGGTTGGCATGGTGGATGGCGTGGCCGTGCTCGACCTGGATTATGCCGAGGACAGCAACTGCGACACCGACATGAACGTGGTGATGACCGGCAGCGGCGGCTTTGTCGAAGTGCAAGGCACCGCCGAGGGCGTGCCGTTCAGCCGTGCCGATCTCGATGCGATGACGCGCATCGCCGAGCAAGGCATCGCCGAACTGGTGGCGCACCAGCGCCGCGCGCTGGGCCTGGCCTGATACGGTGAACGCCATGCAACGCCTGGTCCTAGCCTCCAACAACCCCGGCAAGCTCGGCGAGTTTGGCGCGCTGCTGGCGCCGCTCGGCTTCGAGGTGATCCCGCAGGGGCAGCTCGGCATTGCCGAGGCCGAGGAGCCCTACGCCACCTTTGTCGAGAACGCCCTCACCAAGGCGCGCCACGCCAGCCGCCTGGCCGGCCTGCCCGCGCTGGCGGATGACTCCGGCATCTGCGTCGACGCGCTGGATGGTGCGCCGGGCGTCTACTCGGCGCGCTATGCGCAACTCGTGGGCAAGCCCAAGTCCGATGCCGCCAACAACGCGCACCTCATCTCGCAGCTGGCCGGCAAGCTCAACCGCCACGCCTACTACTACTGCGTGCTGGTGCTGGTGCGCCATGCCGAGGATCCACGGCCGGTGATCGCCGAGGGCGTGTGGGCCGGTGAGGTGGTCGACACGCCGCGCGGCAACGCCGGCTTTGGCTACGATCCGCACTTCCTGCTGCCGCACCTGGGCAAGACCGCGGCCGAACTGAGCGCCGAGGAAAAAAACGCCGTCAGCCACCGCGCGCTTGCGCTCAAGGCGCTGACCGAGCGCCTGCAGGCCGGCGGCCCCAAAACGGGCTGCCCATGATCCCGATCATTCCCCTGGCGTCCACGGGCGCCAGCGCCGGGGCACCCGCCGACACCAAGTCATTGTGGCTGCAGCCGGGCCAGCTCGCGCTGCCAGGCTCCCCGCCGCTGTCGCTCTACGTGCATATCCCGTGGTGCGTGCGCAAGTGCCCGTACTGCGATTTCAACTCGCATGCCGTGCCCGGCGCGGCAGACAGCCACGACATCCCGGAAGACGCCTACCTGGACGCGCTGCGCGCCGACCTGGAGCAATCGCTGCCGCTGGTATGGGGCCGCCAGGTGCACACGGTCTTCATTGGCGGCGGCACGCCCAGCCTGCTGTCGGCCGCCGGCATGGACCGGCTGTTGTCGGATATCCGCGCGCTGTTGCCGCTGGACGCCGACGCCGAGATCACGATGGAGGCCAACCCCGGCACGTTCGAGGCGGAGCGCTTCGCCAGCTATCGCGCCAGCGGCATCAACCGCTTGTCCATCGGCATCCAGAGTTTCAACGACCGCCATCTGGCCGCGCTTGGCCGCATCCACGGCGGCGCCGAAGCCCGCGCGGCGATCGGCATCGCGCTGGACAACTTCGACAACGTCAACCTCGACCTGATGTACGCGCTGCCTGGCCAGACGATGGCGGAATGCGCCGAGGACCTGGAGACGGCGCTCTCGTTCAACACCACGCACCTGTCGCTCTATCACCTGACGCTGGAGCCCAACACGCTGTTCGCCAAGTTCCCGCCGGCGCTGCCAGATGACGACAGCGCGTATGAAATGCAGGACCTGATCGAAGCGCGCACCGCGCAGGCAGGCTACGTCCACTACGAAACCTCGGCCTACGCCCGGCCGCACCGGCAAGCGCGCCACAACCTGAACTACTGGCGCTTTGGCGACTATCTGGGCATCGGGGCCGGCGCGCACGGCAAGCTGTCGTTCCCGCACCGGGTGCTGCGCCAGATGCGCCACAAGCATCCCGCCACGTATATGGCGCAGGCCATGGCCGGCAACGCGGTGCAGGAGCAACACGATGTCGGCGCCGCCGACCTGCCCTTCGAGTTCATGCTCAACGCGCTACGCCTCACTGACGGCGTGCCGGCCAGCACGTTCTTCGACCACACCGGGCTGCCGCTGCACACCATCAGCCGCGACCTGGCCGCCGCCGAAAAGAAGGGCCTGCTGGAAGCGGATCTCGCTACCATCAAGCCAACAGAACTGGGACGGCGCTTCCTGAACGACCTGCAGGAGATGTTCCTGAAAGGTTGATCGCAACGCCACGCCGCGATCAGTGAAACGGCCACCCGAGGGTGGCCGTTTCACTGATCATCCAGCAATGCCGGTCAGTACGGTGTCGCCATGTCGTTGGCCACCTGGGCGCGGGAACCGATGCGCAGATTGCTGACGTTGCGCTGCGTCACGGTAGCCATACGGCCATCGTCCAGCCGCACGTTGACGCGATACACGGTATCGGTGCTGCTGCCCGCGCGCTTCTCGATCTGGTTGCCCGCCACGCCACCCGCCACCGCGCCGCCGATGGTGGCGATGGTATTGCCGGTGCCTCCGCCGATCTGGTGGCCCAGCAAGCCGCCGGCCACGCCGCCGATCACCGTGCCGAGCAAGCCCGAGCTGCTTTGCTGCGTCGTCACCGGCTCGATCGATTCTACCCGGCCATAGAACACCGAATTCGCGGGTGCCTGGTAGGTATTGGTGCCCGGGGGCGGGGGCGGTGCCTGGTACGCCGGTTGCTGCGGTGCCCCGTAGCCACCGCCATAGCCGCCGCCATAACCACCACCGGGCGCCGCGCAACCCGCCAAGCCAACCACCGCGGCGGCCGCCGCCGCCACGCTCAACAGAGTCTTGCCGTTCATCAGTTGTTCTCCTCAAGTGATTGCAAATGCGTGGAACGAGGGAGGCGCGGCGCATCGGCATGCGCCCCCTCAAGCATATTAGGATCAGTCGGACGAAACGAAGGTTCCGTCGTGTCCGACGAACACCGACAGAACAACTTTGCACGCCGCATGCTGCCGCGCGTCCCCCGCACTTGCTATAATGCGCGGCGCTGGCCGTCGTGCCGGCGTCCAAGGCAGCATGCCGCTCGGGCCGGGGCCTCCCCGCTTCGCGCTACAATGCCTGCCATTCCTTTGCCGGAAGCGTGGCCGAGTGGTTTAAGGCAGCAGTCTTGAAAACTGCCGATGGGGTGACCCATCCGTGAGTTCGAATCTCACCGCTTCCGCCAGATTTCCTCGCCGCATGAAGATCTGCGGGTTACGTGCTTGCGCTGCCCGGCCCCCACCCCCACCGTACACGAGCGCAAGATGCACCCGCGTCCCTCGAAGGAATCATTGGAGATCGCAATTGAAATCCACGAAGGCGTTGGCGGCAATAGCCTGCCTCGCAGCGGCAGCATGCACCACGCCAGCGCCGGCGCCGGCGCCCTATGCTGGCCTGCAAATGTCCACGTATGACACGGACACCGAGTACACCACCACCTACACCGCGGACGGCTTCACGCTCTTGGTCAACTATCGCTACGAGCAGTTCACCGTGCGCTCCAGCACGGCCGCGGCGCAGTGCAAGGCGGCGCTTGCCAGCGTGGCCAACAGCCTGGCCGAGCGCCGGCAGCGGCAGATCGAACCCGTGACCGAGCAAAGCATCCATCTCACTACCAGCAAGACCTGGTACGGCAAGGTGACAGCCTGCTCGATCACCGCGCCGATCACCTGGAAACGCTGATACCGGGTTCAGCACGTCAATTCGGATTGCACATAGCGCCCGACATCCACGCTATCGATCTGCTCCTTGTTCATGAACTGCGCGGCATAGTCACGATAGACACCGGATACCAGAAACAATTCGAACAGATCCGGATCGATGTGCTGGTCCCGCTTCATGCATGACATGATGTGGATGGACTCGGACAGCGTCTTGGCTTTCTTGTAGGGACGATCCGGCGCGGTCAGCGCCTCGAAGATGTCCGCAATCGCCATCATCCTTGCCAGGGGACTCATCTCCTCGCCCTTCAAGCGCTTCGGGTAACCCGTCCCATCCATTTTCTCGTGGTGCCCGCCCGCGATCTCGGGCACCTGGCGCAAATGCTTGGGAAACGGTAACTGCGACAGCATGACCAGCGTCTGCATGATGTGCTCGTTGATCTTGAACCGCTCCTCCTCGGATAACGTGCCACGTGCAACCGATAGGTTGTGCAGTTCACCCCGGTCGTACAGGCATTCGGGAACGGCCATGCGAAAGCCCCAGGGGTTGCCCGCGGCGAACCTGTCCTGCCCGCTGCGCGCGATGCGGTGCTCCTGCTTGTCCGCAAGCAACGGTTCGACGGCCGGCAGGTCGGCCGCGGGCATGCGGTCCTTGCGCGCGGTCTCGTCCCGTGAAAGGCCCACACGATCGTTCAGCGTGCGCAGCCACGTTCGCGCCGCGATCCGGTGCAGTCGATCGACATGGGCCGGCTCCATGAACTCGCCGCCTTCATTGCAGGCGGCGACAAAGGCGAAATCGTCGTCGAGTTGGCGGCACTCGGCATCGCGACGCGCTTGCGCGCAGGCAGCCTCCTCGCCACGTGCCACGGCCTGGAGGCACGCGATCTCCGCGTCTCGCTTGAGCACTTCGAAGCGCATGCGGATTTCATGGATGCGGTCGTAGATGGTCTCGAGTTTGGTCGCCTTGTCGACGACATACTCGGGCGTCGTGACCTTGCCGCAATCGTGCAGCCAGGCGGCCACATGCAAGGCTTCCCATTCCTGTTCGCCCAGCTGGAATGCCTGGTACGGCCCGCTGGTGGCCTCGCAAGCGGCTTTCGCGAGCATCTTGGTCAGCGCCGGCACACGAGCGCAGTGCCCGCCGGTGTACGGGCTCTTGGTGTCGATGGCGCCCGCGATCAGTTGAATCAGCGCTTCGAACATATCGCGTTGCGCCTTGATCAGCTCCCGCGTTTCCAGCGCACTTGCAGCCACGCCGGCGAGCGCCTTGACAAAGGAGAGCTGAGCGTCTTCCATGGCCGTGGCGCGCAGCAGCAGGAACACCCCCACGAGCTGGCGCTGGCGGTTCAGCAAGGGCACGGCCACGCCATGCTGCCCATGTTCCGGCGAGAGCGCGCTCAGCCCCGCCCGGCGGATGTCCTCTGCCGTGAGCCGGCCAGTGTGGGCCAGGCCATCGCGGATGGCCTCCTGGATCAGTACGAGTGCATTGCCCTGGGGGATCTTCTCAAGCGCAGCGGTTACGTCGGAAAGGCTTTGGTTCCTCGCCGAGGCCGGCTGCAGGACATCCTCGTCGACCAGGTACAGGACGCCCGAATCGGCGTCGGCGGCAGCCAGCGTTTCATTGAGCAACATCGGCAGGAGCCTGTCAAAGCTGGGTTCGGCCGCCAGCGCCTGGATGAGGTCGAGAAACCGCTGGATGGTCCGCTTCATGCTGTCCAGCGCCATGGCAAGTTTCTTGACCTCGCTGATGCGCGATTCGACGTTGAACGGCCGGGCGAATTCGAAACGCCGGACGGCTTGCGCCCCGTTGGCCAGGGACTGCAGGGGCTTCGAGATCAGGCGGGCAGCCAACCAGACGATGGGTAGCGCGATCAGGATAATCAGGATCGTGATCATCACGCCGGTATCGCGCAGCCGGTTGGCTGTGCGCAGGACCTCGTGCTGGGGCGTGGCCGACACGAGGTACAGGGGCTCCTCGTCTCCTGAGCTCAGGCGGTCGATCGAGGTGTACCAGGATTCGCCGTCCACGGTCATGGTGTCGTGCAGGCTCGGTGTCCCGGCCAGCGCCGGGATCATGCCGGACAGGCGGGTGAGTACGGGATTGCCCAGCTCGCGCACCTGCCTGAGCCTGGGCTCCTGGTTTGTGCCCCCCGCGGCGACGTCGCTCGCGGCCACGCTGTCACTTGCGATCAGCTGGCCGCTGGGACTCACCAAGGCGAGTGCCATGCCCTTGGTGCTGCGCAGGCGTGACAGCGTCTGCCCCAGCGCATCAAGCGTGATGTCTCCGCCAATGGCTGCGCGCCCGCCCCTGGCGGCGATCGCCAGCGTCGTGCCGGTTTTCCCGCTGGAGTAAAACGCATAGGGTGCCGTGCTGACCAGGCCGCCATTGGCGAGCGCCCGCTGGTACCAATGCCGCGCACGCGGATCGAAGCTCGCCGCATACTCGGGACGCATGGCTTCCTTGAGGACCTTCAGGGAAGTGTCGACATACAGGTAGCGCCCTTCCGCGCCGGATGGCTTGTGCTCGATGCTCTGGACAATGAATTGCGTCCCCGGGGGCGCGCCGGCCGCCTGCCGCTCCGCTTCATCGGGTAGATGCCGGACATAGAAGAAGTCGCCATTGGCATAACCGACATACAGCGCACTCAATGCCGGAGACGCCTTGATGGCGGCGCGCAGCATGTCGAGCCCGGCGAGCCGGTCCCGCAGCGTGGCGGCGTCCGGCAAGGCACTGCGGCCAATCAGCTTGATGGCCATCTCCGCCGGCTCCATCAGCTTCTGGACTTCGCCCAGTGTTTCACGGCTCATGCGCTGCGTCGTGCTGGAGGATTCGCTCTCCAGCATTTCCTTCGACAGCATATAGCCGACCCCGCTGATCAGTCCCCCGACGACAAGAAGCAGCGTGACGAACAGTGTCGAAATATGAATATGCAGCGGGAAATGCCTGCGCGTTGCCATTGACCCCTCCGAAATCCCACACCTTCACCAGATGATTTTCCAGAGACGTGACTTCAGCAGGCGCACCCAAGGGCAGCGCTGTCCCGGAAAGCAGATCCTCGTCGTTATTCTTTATTCTTATCGGTCTTCTATCTTGCTGGATGACGAGCAGACGCCGCCCAGCGTTTTCCATCCGCATAATATGCGAATTGAACGGCCATGCGTACTGGGCAGAGCACAGTGCATGCCGCTGCCAACCCTTGCTTGCGGCAAAATCGCCGGCGAATCAGGTTTTTTCCGAGATTGCCGGCCCGTCCCGCTCTGTCAGAAGGCGATACGCCTGCTCCTGCGAAATATCGAGCCGATAGTGCCGCGCCAGCATGCGCGCGAAATGATGCGCGGCGCCGGGCTCGCAATGCCTGAGCTGCTCGCGGTAGGCCTCCAGCTCGAAACGCAGGCGCCAGCGCGGGCTCGCCAGGTAGAGCACGCCCATCAGGCCGCCTGAACGCCAGAATTGCCGCACATGCACCTTTTCATGCTCGATCAGCGCCTGGCTCACGCCCGGCCGCACCAGGATCAGCGGCCCCGGCGCGAAGCCGTCGAAGCCGCGCGGAATCAGCCATCGTGACTTTGTTTCTATCAGCAGACAAGGAGGCGATTTGCAGAAGCGGATCATGAAAGGCGTCGGCGGTGCAGCCGCGCAAGGCGCGCGTAGGACTAGCCTATCAGGTCGCGCCGGCCCGCGTCCGTATCCGCTCGCCCCAATAAAAACGCCCCGCGCACAGGCGGGGCAAAGAGCAATGCTTGCGCTGATGCCGCGTACTTAATCGATGCTGATCTTGCCCGCCTCGATCACGCCCTTCCAGCGCTGGAGCTCCTGCTTCTCGAACTGCTCGAACTGCTCCGGCGTATTGGCGACCACCTCGAAGCCGTTCTCGGCCAGCTTCTGGCGCATTTGCGGCTCGTTGAGCGAGCCGACCAGCGCGGCATGCAGTCTCGCCTTGACGTCCTTCGGCAGCCCGCGCGGCGCGGCCACGGCTTGCCACGAATACACGTCCACGTCCTTCACCCCGCCCTCCGCCATGGTGGGCACGTTCGGCAGCACCGCCGAGCGCTTGTCGCCGGTCACCGCCAGCGCCTTGAGCTTGCCGCTGCGGATATGCTGCAGCACCGCGTTGACGTTCTGGAACGAGACATCCACCTGCCCGGCGAGCAGGTCGGAGATGGCCGGCGCCCCACCCTTATAAGGAACGTGGAGGCCGTCGGTGCCGGATTTTTGCCAGAACAGCGCGGCCGTCAAATGGTCCGACGAACCGGCGCCGGAGCTGGCGAACGCCACCTTGCCCGGATTCTTCTTCATGTAGGCGACCAGCTCCTGCAAGTTCTTCGCAGGGAAATCCGGCTTGGTGACCAGCACGTTGGGGGCGCGCACGGCCACCGTCAGCAGATCGAAGTCCTTGGCCGGGTCATAGCCCAGGTTCTTTTGCAGGAACGGGTTCACCGCATAGACGCCGATCGACGCCACCAGCAAGGTGTAGCCATCGGCAGGCGCGCGCTTGACCATGGTCGCGCCGATGGCCCCGGTAGCGCCGGGGCGATTGTCGATCACGAACGGCTGGCCCAGCTTTTCATTGAGCGGCACCGCCAGCATGCGCGCGATGGTATCGGTGGAGCCGCCCGCAGGGAACGGCACCACCACGGATACGGCCTTCTGGGGCCATGCCGGCGAGGCGGCCGCGGCACTGGTCACGGCGCCTGCGGTGGCCAGTGCCGCCATGGCAGCGAGGGTGGCCGCGGCAAGCCGGCCGAACTTGCGCCGCGCGGGTGCGGCGAGCATGCCCGCGGCAGCCGGCCGGCCATCGAATTTGTTCATGGTTGTCTCCTGGTTCTTGGTGGTTTTGTTGTATTCATGCGCAGGGCGCGGATGCGGCTCACCGGACCATGCAGGGAGCCTTGTTGTTGAAGGTCCAGCCCGGGATCAGGAATTGCATGGCCACGGCGTCGTCGCGCGCACCCAGCCCCATGCTCTTGTAGCGCTCGTGCGCCAGCGCGAGTTGCGCCATATCGAGTTCCACGCCCAGGCCCGGCTCCGTCGGCACGGCCACCTTGCCGTTCTCGATCTTCAGTGGCGCCTTGGTCAGGCGCTCGCCGTCCTGCCAGATCCAGTGAGTGTCGATCGCGGTGACGCGGCCCGGCGCGGCGGCGGCCACGTGGGTGAACATCGCCAGCGAAATGTCGAAGTGATTGTTTGAGTGCGAGCCCCAGGTCAGGCCCCATTCGGCGCACATCTGCGCCACCCGCACCGAGCCCTGCATGGTCCAGAAATGCGGATCGGCCAGCGGGATGTCCACCGATTGCAGGCGCACCGCGTGGCCCATCTGGCGCCAGTCGGTCGCGACCATGTTGGTGGCGGTGGGCAGGCCGGTGGCGGTACGGAACTCGGCCATGACCTCGCGGCCCGAGTAGCCCTCCTCCGCGCCGCAAGGATCTTCGGCATAGGCCAGCACGCCATGCTTGTCGCGGCACAGGCGCACGGCTTCGGCCAGCGACCATGCGCCGTTGGGGTCCAGCGTGATGCGCGCCTTGGGGAAGCGCTCGGCGAGCGCCAGGATGGCTTCCATCTCTTCGTCGCCGCGCAGCACGCCGCCCTTGAGCTTGAAATCGTTGAAGCCATAGCGCTCATAGGCAGCCTGCGCCAGGCGTACCACGCCCTCGGCATTCATCGCGGCTTCATTGCGCAGGCGGAACCAGTCGTTGTCCGCTTCGGGTTCGCTGCGATAGGCGAGCGTGGTGCGGTTGCGGTCCCCGATATAGAACAGGTAGCCCAGCATCTCCACGGCATCGCGCTGCTGGCCTTCGCCCAACAGCGCGGCCACCGGCACGCCCAGATGCTTGCCCAGCAGGTCGAGCAGCGCCGCCTCGAGCGCGGTGACCGCATGGATGGCGATGCGCAGGTCGAAGGTCTGCAGACCACGCCCGCCCGCGTCGCGGCTGGCAAAGGCGGTGCGCACGCGATTGAGCAGCGCCTGGTGGTTGCCGATCGACTGGCCGGCGAGGAGTTCGCGCGCATCCTCCAGCGTCTGGCGGATCGCTTCGCCGCCGGGCACCTCGCCTACCCCCGTATTGCCCGCGCTGTCTTTCAGGATGACGATATTGCGGGTGAAGAACGGACCGTGCGCGCCGGACAGGTTCATCAGCATGCTGTCGTGGCCGGCCACCGGCACGACCGTCAGCTCGGTGATCACGGGCGTGCCCGCCATGGGCGAGGCGCAAAGGGATGATTGGGTCATGTTGAACTCCAGCAGGAAGAGCGGCTCGCCGCGTTGGCTGCCGGCCCTTGCGGGTTGTCTCGGGTTGGATGCGCCGGCTGCTGCCGGATCCTTGTGTACGGTGCTTGCCAGGTCCCGACGCGGCTGCTACGGCCAATGCGACGGGAGACACCTGTTATCGGTCGTCATATAACTTACGACGCAGTATAATAAGGCCATTGCGATCCGGTCAAGTGCCAGCCCATCACCATGTCAAACCCGATGTTTGCCTCCACTCCCCCGCTGCGGCGCCGCGGCCGTACGCTTGCCGAAGAGGCGGTGAGCAACCTGAGCGAGCGCATCCAGCAAGGCCAGCTCAAGCCGGGCGACAAGCTTCCAACCGAGTCCGAGATCATGGCCGCGCTCGGCGTCAGCCGCACCGTGGTGCGCGAAGCGCTGTCGCGACTGCAGGCCAGCGGGCTGGTGGAAACCCGCCACGGCATCGGCACCTTCGTGCTGGCGCGCAGCGCCGAGAACGGCTCGCCCTTTCGCATCGACCCCGCCACCATGGGCACTGCCATGGACGTGCTGGCCATGCTGGAATTCCGCGTCAGCCTGGAGGCCGAGGCGGCCAGCCTGGCAGCATCGCGGCGCAGCGATGAACAACTGACGGCAATGCGTGGCGCACTCGACGAGCTCAAGCGCACGGCGGCGGGCGGCGAGGATTCCGTCAGTGCCGATTTCGAGTTCCACCTGTTGATCGCGCGCGCCACCGGCAACCGCTACTTCACGGACATCATGGGCCACCTCGGCACCATGGTGATCCCGCGCAGCCGGCTGCATGTCAGCGCGCCGGAGCGCGAGCAGTACCTCGAGCGCGTCAATATCGAGCACGAGAACATCTTTGACGCCATCGAGCGGCGCGACCCCGAAGGCGCCAAGGCCGCCATGCGCATGCACCTGACCAACAGCCGCGAACGCCTGCGCAAGGCGTCGGCGGCGGTGGAAGCCGGCTAGGCCTGGCGGCCGGCGCATCCCGGCGGGATCCGGGATTTCCTGCTTGCTCGACGAGCGCTGCTTGTTGTAGGATGTCTTACAATAAAGCTCGACGATGCGGCACCCCATTGACGCGTCCCGCGTGTTAGCCCAGGGCCACATCCGCGCCGCCTCAAAGCGCAAGCTACGGCACGCTCCCACTTGATCGCAGTTGAATAGCAGGAAACGCGAATGACCATTACCGGCGAAATGCTGATCGGCGCCAGCGCAGTGCGCGGCACCACCAAGATCCTCCATGCCACCAACCCGGCCACAGGTGAAGTCCTGGCACCGGAATTCCATGGCGGCGGCGCCGCCGAGGCCGAGCGTGCCTGCGCACTGGCCGAGGCCGCGTTCGACACCTTCCGCAACACCTCGCCGGAAACCCGCGCCAGCTTCCTGGAGTCGATCGCCAGCGGCCTGGAAGCCTTGGGCGATACGCTGATCGAACGCGCCCACGCGGAGAGCGCATTGCCTGTTGCGCGTCTGCAGGGCGAGCGTGCCCGCACCGCCGGCCAGCTGCGCCTGTTCGCCAGCGTGCTGCGCGATGGCCGCTGGCAATCCGCCACGCTCGACTCCGCCCTGCCGGAGCGCACGCCGCCGCGCCCCGACCTGCGCTTGCAGAAGATCGCTGTCGGCCCGGTGGCGGTGTTCGGCGCCAGCAATTTCCCGCTCGCGTTTTCGGTAGCGGGCGGCGATACCGCATCCGCCCTGGCGGCCGGCTGCCCGGTCGTCGTCAAGGCGCACTCGGCCCACCTCGGTACCTCCGAGCTGGTCGGGCGCGTGATCCAGAAGGCCGTGGCCGATGCCGGCCTGCCCGAAGGCGTGTTCTCGCTGCTGGTGGGCGCAGGCGTTGCCGTGGGTACGGCCCTGGTCGCGCATCCGTCGATCCAGGCAGTAGGCTTCACCGGCTCGCGCAGCGGCGGCCTGGCGCTGGTGCAAACGGCCAACAGCCGTGCCCAGCCGATCCCCGTCTATGCGGAAATGAGCAGCATCAACCCGGTGTTCCTGCTGCCGGCAGCTCTCGCCGCGCGCGGCGCGGAGATCGCGCGCAACCTGGTGGATTCGCTGGTGATGGGCGTAGGCCAGTTCTGCACCAACCCCGGCCTGCTGCTGGCGGTAGAAAGCCCGGCGCTGGACGTGTTCCGCCAGGGCGCGGTTGCGGCGCTGGCGGAAAAGGCGGCGGCGACCATGCTGACGCCCGGAATCAGCCAGGCTTACGACAACGGCGTGGCCCAGCTCAGCGATATCGAAGGGCTGCGCCGCATCGGCAGTGGCCAGGCCGCCAGCGGCCCCAACCAGGCCCGCCCCGCGCTGTTCGAAACCACGGCCGCGCGCTTCCTTGCGGACCACCGCATGGAAGCTGAGGTATTTGGCCCATCCTCGGTGCTGGTCGTATGCCGCGACCATGAGGAGATGCTGGCGGTGGCGCGCCGCCTGGAAGGCCAGCTGACCGCCACCGTGCAAGCAGATGCGGGAGATCGCGCCGAAGCCGGCAGCCTGCTGACAGTGCTCGAGCGCAAGGCAGGGCGCGTGCTGTTCAACGGCTATCCGACGGGCGTGGAAGTGTCGTACGCCATGGTGCACGGCGGGCCGTTCCCGGCTACGTCCGACACGCGCGCCACCTCGGTGGGCGCATCGGCCATCGAGCGCTTCCTGCGCCCGGTGTGCTACCAGAATGTGCCGGCGGAATTGCTGCCGCCCGCGCTGCAGGATGGCAACCCGCTGAACGTGTGGCGCCTCACCGACGGGCAACTGGCCCGCGACTGACCCCGCGCGCAACCATGGAAAAAGGGCCGGAAATTCCGGCCCTTTTTCTATCGCGCTAGCTGAGCATTACGCAGCAATGCGCTCGATGGCAGCCGGCGCCTGCGGCGGCTGGATCACCGGTGCATTCCCGCGCGAGCGGCCTGAGCTGAGATAGTCGGCGATCGACTCCTGCGTGACTTCGCCCAGGTAGACGCCATCGGCATCGACCACCGGCAGCCAGCTGGTGTTGTGCTGGTACATGCGCGAGAGCACGATGCGCAGGTGCTCGTCGAACGCGGCGGTCGCCATGAACGGCCGCATCGCATCGGCGCACATGCCCTGCCCCGCGCGCGCATCGCGCCGCGTGACGTAGCCCAGCGCGCGCTGGGCATCATCCACCACCGGCAGGTGGCGCACGTCGGCCTCGTCCATGATGGCGAACGCCTGCGCCAGCGGCATGCCGGGGCTGCAGGTCTGCGCCATGGTGGCGGCATCGCCGGCGCGCACCAGCAGCAGGCGCTTGAGCGTGTTGTCGTGACCGATGAACGCTTGCACGAAATCGTCGGCCGGACGCGCCAGCAGTGCGTCCGGATGGTCGAACTGCACCAGCTTGCCGCCGCGGAACACGGCCACGCGGTCGCCCAGCTTGATGGCCTCGTCGATGTCGTGAGACACCATGATCACGGTCTTGCCGAGCTGGCGCTGCATCAGGAAGAACTCGTTCTGGATGCTCTCGCGGTTGATCGGGTCCACCGCGCCGAACGGCTCGTCCATCAGCAGCACGGGCGCATCCGCCGCCAGCGCGCGGATCACGCCGATGCGCTGCTGCTGCCCGCCCGAGAGCTCGCGCGGATAGCGCGTGAGCATCTTGCCGGGGTCGAGCTGCACCATCGACATCAGCTCGCGCGCGCGCTCGCGGCTGCGCTTCTTGTCCCAGCCCAGCAGCCGCGGCACCACCATGATGTTCTCCTCGATGGTCATGTTGGGGAACAGGCCGATCTGCTGGATCACGTAGCCGATCTTGCGGCGCAGCGTGACTTCGTCCACGCGGGAGGTGTCCTCACCGTCGATCAGCACGCGGCCGGAGCTGGGCTGGATCAAGCGGTTGATCATCTTGAGCGTGGTGGTCTTGCCGCAGCCCGAGGGGCCGAGGAAGACACAGATCTCGCCCTTGGGCACGGTAAGCGATACGGCATCGACGGCGCGCACTTCGGCGCCGTCTTTTTGCCTGAAGGTCTTGGTGAGTTGGTCGAGTTCAATCATGTTCAGCGAATTCCTTTCGGTGTCAGCGCCCGCTGCAACCATTGCAGGCAGGCATCGGCCACGATGGCGAGCACGCTGACCAGCACCGCGCCGATCGCCAGCTTGCTCATGTTGCTCTGGCTGATCGCTTGCAGGATCAGCACCCCGAGGCCACCCGCGCCGATGATGGCGGCAATGGTGGCCACGCCGATATTCATCACCACGGCGGTACGCACGCCGCCGAGGATGACGGGCACGGCCAGCGGCAGGTCCACCAGCCGCATGCGCTGCCAGGTGGTCATGCCGATGCCGCGCCCGGCTTCCTGGATGCCGTCGTCGACATTGGTGAGCGCCACGCAGGTATTGCGCATGATCGGCAGCAGCGAATACAGGAACACCGCGGTCACCGCCGGCACGTAGCCCAGCGCGTGGCCGAAACGCGCGAAGATCGGGATCATCAGCCCGAACAGCGCGATCGACGGCAAGGTCAGCACGATGGTGGCCAGCGTCAGCAGCGGCGTGGCGAGAAAGCGGAAGCGCGCGCACAGGATGCCCAGCGGCACGCCGACGACGATCGCCAGGCCCACCGCGGAACCCACCAGCGCCAGGTGCTGGCCAGTGAGCTTGAGCAGCGTCGGCCAGCTGTGTTGGAGATAAGTCAGCAAGTCCATGCGGCCCTCTTCAGATCAGGCCGTGGCCGCGCAGGAATTCCTGCGCCACCTTGTCGACCGGCTGCTGGTCGATATCGACCTTGTAGTTCATCTCGGTCATGGCCGCGTTGTCGAGCCGGGCCGCCAGCGCGTTGAGCAGGCCCGCGAGCTCGGGATGCGCATCCAGCGTTGCCTTGCGCACCACGGGCACCGCGTTGTAGGCGGGGAAGAAGTGCTGGTCGTCTTCCAGCAGCACCAGGTCGAAGCCCTTGACGCGGCCATCGGTGGTGTAGACGAGACCCAGTTCGACCTGGTCGTTCTTCAGCGCGGTATAGACCAGCCCGGGATCGAGCTGGATCACGTCGCGGCGCGAGAACGGCAGCTTGTAGAGTCCCTTGAGCGGTTCCAGCCCGTCGGGACGCGCGGCGAACTCCATGTCGACCGCGAACGGATGGGCGGTGCCCTCGCCGGCGGCGCGCATCTTCTCGGCGAACGCCGACAACGTGGTCACGCCGGCGGCTTCGGCACGCTTTCGCGGCATCGCCAGCGCATAGGTGTTGTTGATGCCGGAGGCATCGAGCCAGATCAGGCCGCGCGCGGCGTCGAGCGTCTTGACGCGCTCGTAGCTCTCGCCGGCGCCGAGCTTCTCCTCGACCTTGTTGAACACGATCAGCGCCGTGCCGGTGTAGTCCCACACCACGTCGAGCTGGCCACTTTCCATGGCCTGGCGCATCAGCGTGCTGCCCAGGCCAGCGGTGAGCTCGGTGGTGAAGCCTTTGGCCTGCAGGTACTGCGTGGTCATCGACGACAGGATCAACTGCTCGGTGAAGTTCTTGCCGCCTACGCGAACGGTATCGGCGTGCGCCGGCAGCGCCATGGCTGCCACTGCGGCAAGCACGGCGACACTCGCCAGCAGGCGTGCCTGGCCGCGGGCCGCGCGGCCCGCGCGGGCCAGCGCGCTTGTGATGAAATGCATCGGGTTCTCCTTCATGTTCGGTGCGCCCCTGCGCGCCTTAGCGCGCCAGCCCGCGGCGGCGCAGGTAGCAATAACCGGCGGCGGCAAACAGGCCATCGAGGGCGAGTGCCAGCAGCGCGGTGGCCGCGGCACCCAGCAGCAGCAGGGGCTGGTTGTTCAGGTAGATGCCGGGGAAAATCAATTCGCCCAGGCTGTTGGCGCCGATCAGGAAGGACAGCGGCACCGTGCCGACATTGATCACCAGGCTGATGCGCACGCCCGCCAGGATCACCGGCAGCGCGTTGGGCAGCTCGACCCGGAACAGGCGCTGCATGGCGGTCATGCCAAGGCCGCGCGCGGCCTCAGTCAGTGCCGGGGAAACGCCGAGCAGGCCCTCGCAGGTATTGCGCACGATCGGCAGCAGCGAAGCCAGCCACAGCGCCAGGATGGCGGGCCGCTCGCCAATGCCGAGCACGGCCAGGGCCAGCGCCAGCACCGCCAGCGACGGCACGGTGTTGCCGATATTGAAGACCTGCATCAGGCGGTCGGCCCAGCGGCGCATGCACGGACGGCTCAGGCCGATGCCAGCCGGGATGCCGGTGACCAGCGCCAGGGCCATCGACCACGCCACCAGGCGCAGGTGGTCGGCAACGTCGTACCACAGGCGGTCCCGATATTGCAGGATGACATCGACGCCGATCCAGGTGACCAGAGCGGCCAGCGCAGCGAGCGTGAGACATCCCCAGGCCAGCGCCTGTACGGATTGCTTGGACATATTCCCCTCTGTCCGCATGCCAGATGTGGGCACGAGAAACCACATCCGGATTGACGGACGAACAAAGTGGGCTCAGGCGGGTGCAAATGGGGGCCCGCCGGCCCTGACTAGATTGCCTTGCCCGCCATGACCGGCAGATGAGCCGGTGGACGGGCGCCGGGTTTCACGCTGGAGAGCGGGAAACCCAATTGAAAGGACACCGTGCCGGTAAGGGCGGGAGTCCCGGGAGCGGCGCAACCCGCTGCAAGGTGCAGGAACGGGAGGCCAGTGGCAGCGCAAATTTGGTGGTTCCGACGCGCCGCCGGATCAATCGGCCGGTGCCACGCTTGGGCAAGCAAGGGGTTGGGGCGGCACTCAAAAACGCCTGCCCGGACCCTGCCAGCCCGACTTGATTACGCAGCATCGGATGACAACGAGAGCGCTATTATACCCAACTACAGCGATCTTGTCATCATTGCGCCATCCCCGCGCTTTCGCACCACTTTCTGGCCGCATTTATCAGGCTTCGCCCGGCATCCCGGCGACACTCGCGTTGTTCCAGAATTGAAGCCTCACGAGGGAGCGGCCGTACCATGGACAGAACAATCTTTTGCCCGGATGGCCTCTACCGGTTCTGGCCCAAACCCTTAAATTAGCAGGGTAGCCTTTGGGGCCGCGCGCCATTGCCGCCATCCCCAGCCAACAGGAGATCGATCATGGAACAACGCACTGCCATCCCTACCGCACCCACCGTCCCGGCCACCGCCACGGAAACCGTGCAGCGCTCGCGCGCGGTCGACCGCGTGGTGCGCGGCATCGCCACCTCGGACGGCGCCGGCGTCAAGCTCACCCGCGTGCTCACGCAGAACCTGCAGCGCCGCCTGGACCCGTTCCTGATGCTGGACGCGTTTGGCACCGATAGCCGCGATGACTATATCGGCGGTTTCCCCGACCACCCGCACCGCGGCTTCGAGACCATCACCTATATGCTGGCCGGCCGCATGCGCCATCGCGACAGCGCCGGCAACGAGGGCCTGCTGGAGAACGGCGGCGCCCAGTGGATGGTGGCTGGCGCCGGCGTGGTGCACTCGGAGATGCCCGAGCAGGAAGACGGCCGCATGGAAGGCTTCCAGCTGTGGCTGAACCTGCCCGCCGCGGACAAGATGACGGCGCCCTGGTACCGCGACCTGCCGGCCGCCGCCGTGCCCACGGTAGCGCTGCCGGGCGGCGCCACGGTGCGTGTGCTGGCGGGCGCCTCGCACGGGGTGGCTGGCGCGGTCACGCGCCCGGTCACGGAGCCGCTCTACCTGGACGTCTCGCTGCCAGCGGGGCAGGCCTTCTCGCAAGCGCTGCCGCAAGGGCATAACGCCTTCCTGTACACCTATCGCGGCGAGATCGCGGTCGGCGCGGGCAGCAACGCCGCCGTGCTGGAAGCGCAGCGCATGGGCGTGCTGGACAACGCCGCCGGCGCTGACGGGGTCAACGTGACGGCCACGGCGGATGCGCGCTTCCTGCTGATCGCGGGCAAGCCGCTGGGCGAGCCGATCGCGCAATATGGGCCGTTCGTGATGAACACCCAGGAGGAGATCTACCAGACCCTGGCCGATTTCCGCGAAGGCCGCTTCAACCAGATCGCGGTCAGCACCGGCGCCTGACACGCCGTGAGCCATCGGGGGCGGCATCGGGCCGCCCCCGTTCCGGCATTGGCCGGCGCGCCCGGCCCCGGTCCCCGCGCTCTCCCTTCCCGACTCCCCCGCTTTTCGCAAACTGCACGCCAGTTTCGCGCCAATCGGCCATGCTGGCCGCCCCCGGCAGCCCGGCCGCCCACGCACCCGCCCAAAATGCCCGGCATGCGACTTGCAACCTGCTTGTATCCGTTGTGGGGCCGAGAAAACTGGCCTGACCAGGTCGTCCGAACCCCACACACTTATATAATCCACGGTTAATAAACGGCATCACCGCCCAGTGATGGTTGCTGCAATGCGTAACGGCGATCCTGCCCCACGCACTGCCGCCGGTGCTGCCCGATACATAACGAACATTGATCCACGTTGCTGCCATAACAACTCGAGCCGCCTCAGTGACCTTAAGCACAACCCCAAGGCTGGCGCTTGCCCATATCAGCAAGCGCTACCCCGGCGTGACCGCCAACGACGACGTGTCCCTCGTTGTCGCCCCCGGCGAAATCCACGCCGTGCTCGGCGAGAACGGCGCCGGCAAGTCCACCCTGATGAAAATCATCTTCGGCGCGGTCAAACCGGACGCCGGCGACATGCACTTCAACGGTGCGCGCGCCGCGATCCACAACCCGCACGATGCACGAAACCTGGGCATCGCGATGGTGTTCCAGCACTTTTCGCTGTTCGATACGCTGACAGTGACCGAGAACATCGCCCTTGGCCTGCCCCGGAGCAGCAAGACAGCCGCCGGCAGCCCGCATGCGGGCACCAATATGAAGCAGCTGGCCGAGCAGATCCGCGAGACCGCCCAGCGCTATGGCCTGCCGCTGGAGCCGAACCGCCATGTGCACACCTTGTCGGTCGGCGAGCGCCAGCGCGTGGAAATCGTGCGGGCGCTGCTGGCCAAGCCGCAGCTGCTGATCCTGGACGAGCCGACTTCCGTGCTGACGCCGCAAGCGGTGCAAACCCTCTTCATCACGCTGCGCCAGCTCGCGGCGGAAGGCACCAGCATCCTCTACATCAGCCACAAGCTCGACGAGATCCGCGAGCTTTGCCATAGCGCCACCGTGATGCGCATGGGTCGTGTCACCGGCGTGTGCGATCCGCGCCAGGAAAGCGCGGCCTCGCTGTCGCGCCTGATGATCGGCGGCGAGCCGCCGCGCGAGGCGCGCGTGCAGACCGAGCCCGGCGCCTGCCGGCTGGCGGTGCGCGAACTCTCGCTGCCGCGCTCGCATGCGTTCGCGACGGAACTTGCCGGCATCTCCCTGGACCTGCGCGCCGGCGAGATCGTTGGCATTGCCGGCGTGTCCGGCAACGGCCAGCAGGAATTGCTGGCGGCGCTGTCGGGCGAGGATGTGCGCGCCGCACGCGATGCCATCACGCTGGACAACAAACCGGTGGGCAAGCTGGACGCGCGCCAGCGGCGCCGTGCCGGGCTGGCCTTCGTGCCCGAGGAACGCCTCGGCCGTGGCGCCGTGCCGGGCATGAGCCTGGCCGCGAATATCCTGCTTTCGCACCAGTCCGCGCCCTATGTGCAGCGCGGCATGATTTCGCCCAAGGCCGCCGCCGGCCTGGCGCAGGCCGTGATCGCGCGCTTCCGCGTGAAGGCCAGCGGGCCCAACGCGCTGGCCAAGAGCCTGTCGGGCGGCAACCTGCAGAAATTCATCGTCGGCCGCGAGATCGAAAGCGGCCCGAAGGTACTGATCGTGGCCCAGCCGACCTGGGGCGTGGATGTGGGCGCCGCGGCGCAGATCCACAACGAGCTGCTGGCGCTCAAGGCCACCGGCTGCGCGTTGCTGGTGGTGTCGGAAGAACTGGACGAACTGTTCGCCATCTGCGATCGCCTGCACGTGATCGCCAAGGGCCGGTTGTCGCCGTCGATTCCGACCCAGGATGCCACGCGAGAGCAGGTGGGCCTGTGGATGAGCGGTCTTTGGGAAGGTGGGCCAGGCGGCCGGCGCGAACAAGAGGAGGCCGTGCACCATGGCTGATTTCCTCTTTCGCTCGCCGCTGTCGCTGGCACCGCGCGGGCTGCCCTCGCGCCGCATGGCCTATGCCTCGCCCTTCATCGCGCTGGCCTTGACGCTGGCCTTCGGCGCGCTGCTGTTCCTGCTGCTCGGCAAGGACCCGGTAGCCGCGCTCAAAGTGTTCCTGGTCGACCCGCTCAAGGACCGCCGCGCCATCGGCGAGGTGCTGCTCAAGACCGTGCCGCTGGTACTGTGCGCGCTCGGGCTTTCGGTGTGCTATCGCGCCAATATCTGGAACATCGGCGCGGATGGCCAGCTCATCGTCGGCGGCATCTTCGCCGGCGCCACCGTGTTGTACTTCGATGTGCCGGGCAATGGCGTGAACGGCACCGTGGTGCTGGTGCTGGCATCGCTGGCCGGCGTGGTCGGCGGCATGTTCTGGGCGTCGCTCACCGCCGCGCTCAAGGACAAGTTCAACGCCAACGAGATCCTGGTGTCGCTGATGCTGACCTATATCGCGCAGCAGTTGATGCTGTACGTGGTCAACGGGCCGCTGAAGGATCCCAACGGCATGAACTTCCCGCAGTCCAAGGTGTTCTCCTCCGAGTTCCTGCTGCCCAACCTGATGTCGGGCTCGCGCCTGCACGTGGGCTTTGTGGTGATGCTGGTGCTGGTGGTGCTGATGACCGTCTTCATCTTCCGCAGCTTCGCGGGCTACCGCCTGCAGGTGGGCGGCACCGCCCCGGCGGCGGCGCGCTATGCGGGCTTCTCGGCGCGCCGTTCGCTGTGGAGCGCGCTGATGATCTCCGGCGGCACCGCCGGCCTGGCGGGCGCGTTCGAAGTCACGGGCCCGATCGGCCAGTTGCTGCCCTCGATCTCGCCCGGCTACGGCTTCACCGCGATCATCGTGGCCTTCGTGGGCCGGCTGCATCCGGTGGGCACCGTGTTCGGCGGCATCGTCATGTCGCTGTTCTATATCGGCGGCGAAATGGCTCAGTCGCGCCTGGGCCTGCCTTCTGCGCTGGGCTCGGTGTTCCAGGGCATGCTGCTGTTCTTCCTGCTGGCCAGCGATACGCTGATCGACAACCGCCTGCGCTGGCGCGCCAAGGCCGCCTGAGCGGAACCCCCAAGACATGGAACAACTCGCCCCTCTTATCGCCACCGCGATCAACGCCGGCACGCCGTTGCTGCTGGCGGCGCTTGGCTTGCTCATCAACGAACGCGCCGGCGTGCTCAACCTGGGCGCCGAAGGCATGATGCTGGTCGCCGCCGCGTTCGGCTTCATGGTCGGCTACCAGACCCAGTCGCCGCTGATCGGCTTTGCCGCCGGCGCGCTGGCCGGCATGCTGATGGCCACGCTGTTCTCATGGCTGGCGCTGGTGCTGGCCACCAACCAGGTGGCCACCGGCCTGGCGCTGTCGATCTTCGGCACCGGGCTGTCGGCATTCATGGGACAGCGCTTTGTAGGCTTTGCCATGCCGTCGCAGGCCAAGTCGATTCCCTGGCTGGCCGATATTCCCTTCTTCGGGCCGGCCTTCTTCCAGCAGCACTGGATGGTGTATTTCAGCCTGTTCCTGTGCTGCGCCATCATGTGGTTCCTGTTTCGCACGCGCGCCGGGCTGACACTGCGCGCGATCGGCGAATCGCCGGAATCCGCGCATGCGCTGGGCTATCCGGTGCGCCTGATCCGCTTTGGCGCGCTGCTGTTCGGCGGCGCCTGCTGCGGGCTGGCCGGCGCCTACCTGTCGCTGGTGTACACGCCGATGTGGGTGGAAAACCTGGTGGCCGGCCGTGGCTGGATCGCGCTGGCGCTGACCACCTTCGCCACCTGGCGCCCGGGCCGCGTCTGGGCCGGAGCCTGGCTGTTCGGCGGCGTCACCATCCTGCAGTTCTACCTGCAGGGCATTGGTGTCTCGGTGCCGTCGCAGATCCTGTCGATGCTGCCCTATGCCGCGACCATCGTCGTGCTGGCGCTGATCTCGCGCAACCCGGCGTGGATCCGCCTGAACATGCCGGCCTCGCTGGGCAAGCCGTTCCGCCCCGGTGCCGCCTGACCGATCCCGCCGCTGCGCCTCTCCCGGCGCTGCGCCGTGTTTTCTGTTTTTGTTTCGCTTTTATAAAGTCCGTCAGAGACTTCAGGCTTAAAGCCCTCGTTGTTCAGAGCCACAGTTGCAACCTTAATCAAAACATTGGTACTCAGTACCCCGGTCATAACAAGGAGAAATCATGATCGTCACGCGCAGGAAAACCCTTGCCGCACTGGCTGCCACCGCCGTGCTGGCTCTCGCGGGCTGCGGCAAGAAAGAAGCCGAAAAGCCGGCGGAAAGCGCGGCTCCGGCCTCCGCTCCCGCCGCCGAGCAAAAGGCCGAGCCGCTCAAGGTCGCTTTCGTCTACATCGGCCCGGTCGGCGATGCAGGCTGGACCTACGCCCATGATGCCGGGCGCAAGGCCGTGGAAGAAAAATACGGCGACAAGGTGAAGACGTCCTTCGTCGAGAACGTGCCCGAATCCGCCGCCGATGCCGAACGCGTGTTCCGCGATCTCGCCGCGCAAGGCAACAAGCTCATCTTCGGCACGACCTTCGGCTACATGGAGTCGATGCTCAAGGTGGCCAAGGAATTCCCGGACGTGAAGTTCGAGCACGCCACCGGCTTCAAGACTGCCGACAACCTGGCGCAGTACGACGTACGCACCTATGAAGGCGCTTACCTGGCTGGTGTCGTCGCCGGCAAGATGAGCAAGACCGGCAAGATGGGCGTGGTGGCATCGGTGCCCATCCCCGAGGTGATCCGCAATATCGACTCGTTCACCCTGGGCGCGCGCAGCGTGAATCCCAAGGCGAGCGTCAAGGTGGTGTGGGTGAACAAGTGGTTCGATCCGGGCAAGGAGCGCGAAGCCGCCACCACGCTGATCGGCCAGGGTGTTGACATGCTGATGCAAAACACCGACTCCGCCGCCGTGGTGCAGACCGCGCAGGAAAAGGGCGTGTACGCATTCGGCTGGGACAGCGACATGAGCAAGTTCGGCGAGAAGGCCCACCTGGCCGCCTCGGTGATCTCGTGGGGCGTGTACTACAACAAGGTGGTCGGCGACGTGCTGGCTAACCAGTGGAAGAACGGCACCACGTGGTGGGGCGTCAAGGAAGGCATGATCGACCTGAAGGGCTTTAACGCCGTGGTGCCGGATGACGTCAAGGCGCTGGTGGAAGAGCGCAAGAAGGGCATCGCCGACGGCTCGGCTCCGATCTGGAAGGGTCCGATCAAGGACAACACCGGCAAGGAACAGCTGGCCAAGGACCAGGTAGCCGACGACGGCTTCCTGCACGGCGTCAAGTTCTACGTCGAAGGCGTGGAAGGCAAGATCCCGGGCTGATCGCCAGCGCCGGTTTAGCGGTTGCCGGCAGCCTGCGCTCGCAGCGCTGCCGGCACGGTGGCGTGGTGCTTCCCGCGCCCCGCCACCAGCCCTGCACGCCCGTCACTGGATGTCCGTCAGGTCAACCCTCCCCCACCTGAACTCCCCGCGGAACTTGAAGCGCCGAAGATTGGCCCAAGCTATCTGCGAGTGGCGCAATCGGCCATGTCGCTTGGCGTTTGTGGAAAGTGAAGGAGCCCTCTCATGTGGAAACGATTTTCGGCACTGTGGACCCTGGTGCGCCGCGACGGCCGCCTGCTGTGGTACGCGCTGCGCCATCCCGACGCCCCGCGCTGGTTGAAGCCGGCCGCGCTAGGCCTGGTGCTGTACGCCATTTCGCCCATTGACCTGATCCCCGACTTCATCCCTGGCCTGGGCCTGATGGACGATGTGGTGCTGATCCCGCTGGCGGTGCACTTCATCCTCAGGCGCCTGCCCGCGCACGTGTTGCGGCAGGCCGAGGCGCGCGCCGGCGCCCAGACGGTGCGAGCCCGCTAGCGGGCCAGGAGGCTCGCACCAGGCTTGCGCTTCAGGGCAGCAGGACTGTCGTGCCGGTGGTCTTGCGGCCTTCCAGGTCGCGATGCGCCTGCGCCACATCTGCCAGCGCGTAGCGTTGGCGGACTTCAATCTTCACCCGCCCGCTGGTCACCATCTCGAATAGCTCGGCCGCCATCGGCTCCAGCAGTTCGCGATGAACCACATAGGTCATCAGCGTTGGCCGCGTGATGCGCAGCGAGCCCTTGTTGCCCAGCACGGACAGATCGAACGGCGGCACCGGGCCGGATGCATTGCCGAACACCACCATGGTGCCGCGCGGCTTCAGGCAATCCAGCGAGCCGTTGAAGGTGTCCTTGCCGACCGAGTCGTAGACCGCAGCGACGCCCTTGCCGCCGGTAATCTCCTTGACCTTGTCGACGAAGGATTCACGCGTGTAGACGATGGTGTGGTCGCACCCATGCGCGCGCGCCAGCGCGGCTTTTTCATCGCTGCCGGCGGTGCCGATCACGGTGGCGCCCAGCGCCTTGAGCCACTGGCTGGCGATCAGGCCAACGCCACCCGCGGCGGCGTGCAGCAGCACGGTGTCGCCTGCCTGCACGCGGTAGCTGTCGCGCAGCAGGTACTGCGTGGTCAGGCCCTGCAGCATCATCGCCGCGCCCTGCTCGAACGAGATGGCGTCCGGCAGGCGCACCACGATATCGGCCGGCATGACCCGCACCTGCGCATAGGCGCCAGTGGGACGGCCGGCATAAGCAACACGGTCGCCCACGCTCAGGTGCCCCACGCCGGCGCCCACCGCCTCCACCACGCCGGCGCCTTCCATGCCGAGGCCACCCGGCAGCGGCTGCTTGTAGAGCCCGGTACGGAAATACACGTCGATGTAGTTAAGGCCGACCGCCTCGTGCCGCACACGCACCTCGCCGGGGCCGGGATCCCCCACCTCGACGTCGACCCACTGCATCACCTCCGGGCCGCCGGTCTCGAAAATGCGGATGGCCTTGCTCATGTCTCGCTCCTTTTCCAGTTGCTGCGTGTTGGTACGTGTTGGTAAGCGCTGTTAAGCGATGATGCCGAAGTACATCAGGCCGACTCGGCTGACTCCGGGTACATCCGCCGCAGCTCCGCGATCAGCAGATCCGCGGTGGCTACGTTGGTGGCACAGGGCACGTTGTGCACATCGCAGGCACGCACCAGGGCATTGATATCGGGTTCGTGCGGTTGCGGCGTCATGGGGTCGCGCAGGAAAATCACCACGCCCACGCGGCCTTCGGCCAGTTGGGCGCCGATCTGCAGGTCGCCGCCCCAGGGGCCGGAGAGCATGCGCGTCACCGTCAGGCCGATTTCGTCGCTCAGGCGGCCACCCGTGGTACCGGTGGCGAGCAGTTCGCAACGTGACAGGAAATCGCGATGGCGGCCAGCAAAAGCCACGATGTCATCTTTCTTGTGGTCGTGCGCAATCAGCGCAATACGAGGGGGAGTCATCAGCATCATCCTGGCCAATCAGGGAAACGCCGGGCTGGCATGGCCCGGCCGGAAAACGCCCGCGGCAGTCGCTTAGAACGTACCGGGGTAGGCGCCGCCGTCGAGGAGCACATTCTGCCCGGTCATGTACGCGGCGTGGCGGCTGCACAGGAAGGCGCAGGTGGCGCCAAACTCGGCCGGCTCGCCAAAGCGGCGGCTCGGGTTCTGCGCGGCGCGGCGCTTGGAGACTTCCTCGATCGACAGGCCGGCCTGCCTGGCGCCGCCCTCCATGGTCTTGTAGAGGCGATCCGTATTGAACGGGCCAGGCAGCAGGTTGTTCACCGTCACGCCGTGCTGCGCCACTTCGCGCGCCAGGCCGGCGACAAAGCCGGTCAGGCCCGAGCGCGCGCCGTTGGACAGGCCGAGCACATCGATCGGCGCCTTCACGGCGCCGCTGGTGATGTTGACGATGCGGCCCCATTTGCGCGCGATCATGCCGTCCACCGTGGCCTTGATCAGCTCGATCGGGGTCAGCATGTTGGCGTCGATCGCTGCCAGCCAGGCGTCGCGGTCCCAGTCGCGGAAATTGCCCGGAGGCGGGCCGCCGGCATTGTTGACCAGGATGTCCAGGTCGCCCAGCTTGGCGACGGCTTCCAGCGCCAGCTTTCGCCCTGCCGGGGTCGTGATGTCGGTGGCGACCGCCATCACGCGCCGGCCGTGGCGCGCGCGCAGGTCCGCCGCGGCTTTTTCCAGCGCCTCGGCGCCGCGCGCCACGATCACCACATCCACGCCTTCGGCAGCCAGCGCATCGGCGCAGGCAAAACCGAGGCCCTTGCTGGCGCCACACACCAGCGCATGCTTGCCGCGCAATCCTAGATCCATCTCATCGACTCCTTGTGTCATCGAGGCGGCCACCCGCCTGCTTGTTATCCCGCATTTCCATTGCCTTGCCGCCGCGACGAGCAGCCTGGGCCTTGCCCACCTCGCCCACCTTGCGCGCCGACAGCAAATATATCCCGCCCATCACCAGTGCGCTGCCGGCGAGTTGCACGCCGGTGATCGGCTCGCCCAGCAGCCAGAAGCCCAGGAACAGGGTGGATACCGGTCCGAGCATACCTGCCTGCGAAGCCATCGGCGCGCCGATGCGCGCCACCGCCACCATCGTCAGCGACACCGGCAGCACCGTGCAAAACACAGAATTGACTAGTGAAAGCCACATCACGGGGGCTGGCTGCAGCAGCTCCGCCAGCGGGCGGCGCAGCACCACGTATTGCACCACGCAGCACGCGGTGGAAACGCACATCGCATAGGCCACCAGCCGCAGCGAACCGATGCGCTGCACCAATTCGCCGGACGCGATCAGGTAGATGCCGTAGGTCAGGGCGCTGCCGAGCACCAGCGCGGCGCCAAGCCACACCTGGCCGCCGCTCACGTCGAGATCATGCGCGAAAACCAGCACGATGCCTATATAGGCCAGCGCCAGGGACAGCCACTGCCGCAAGCTGATGCGCCGCTTGAACAGCACGGCGCTGGCCAGCAGCACGAAGGACGGCGTAAGGAACAGGATCAGCCGCTCGAGCCCGGCCGTGATGTATTGCAGGCCAAGGAAGTCGAGGAAGCTGGACAGGTAGTAGCCGATGATGCCGAGGAACACGATGCGGCCGCGATCGGCCCAGGACAGCGCCGGCAGGCGCCGGGACTGCCACCAGCCGATCGCCATGAACAGCGGCACGGCAAACAGCATGCGCAGGCTGATGACCATGACCGCATCGACCTGGTAGCGGTACATCAGCTTGGCAACGATCGCCTTGCCGGAAAAAAGAATGGCGCCGACGGCAGCCACGGCCAGGCCGGCGCGCTGCGATGCCGGCTCGGCGGCAGGCACGGTGCGGGAAAGTTGGGATGCAGACAAGGGAGAAGCCGGATAGTGGGGCCACGCGCCGCTGAACGCGGGCGGCCCGCCAGGGACGCGAGCCATTGTATTCGAAAAGAGGCAACTGCATCCGATGCTCATTGTGCTGCGTACAGGTGTTGGGCGATGTGCCCCCAACCTTCCCAACCTTCCCTTTGAGGAACCATCATGCAACGCACCCTCCGCTCTCTTGCTGCCCCCCTCGCTGCGATCTCCGCCTTTGTCCTGGCCGCCTGCGCCGGCACCATGCCGGTCATGCAGGCCAGTGTGGACAACACTACGTTGCCCGAACCGGTGCGCGCCCCGGCCGGCCACAAGGTCTCGATGGTCACCACCGGCGCCGGTGAAATCACCTACGAGTGCCGCGAGAAGAAAGACACGGCCGGCCAGTTCGAATGGGCCTTCGTGGGACCGGTGGCCACGCTGGCCGACCGCTCCGGCAAGGTCGTCGGCAAATACTATGGCGGCCCCACCTGGGAAGCCGCCGACGGCTCCAAGGTCGGCGGCAAGCAGGTCGCGGTCGCGCCCAACGGCAGCGGCAACATCCCGCTGCAGCTGGTCAAGGCCGATCCTGCCATGGGTGCCGGCGCCATGAACGGTGTCACGTATATCCAGCGCCTGAAAACCGAGGGCGGCGTCGCCCCGGCCGCGGCCTGCAATGTCGCCAGCCGCGGCAGCAAGCAGCAAGTGCCCTACCGTGCCGACTACGTCTTCTATACCGTGGCATCCATGTAGTCCCGACGGCGGCGGCGACTGCGTGGCGCCGCCTGCTTCCCTTGCACCGGCCTTCCCCGGCCTTCGCTATGTGGGACGGCGCACCTTCACGCCGTAACCGCCCGGCTAAGCTCTGCCAAGGAGAGTCCTGCGCTGCGTGCCGCCTTGTGCCAACCGCAGCCCTGGCGAGCCGGAACCGGGAGACTGGTCGTGGATGGCACGGACCGAAGCAAGCAATACGATGTACTGGACCTGATCCGGGCGCTGGCCGCGGGCCTGGTCTGCCTTGGCCATGTCCGGGCGCTGGTGATCGTCGACTATGCGGCGAGCGGGCCGCATGGCGGCGCGGCCGGCGTGGCGTTGCAGTTGTTCTATGCGCTGTGCAGCGTCGGCCACGAATGCGTGATCGTGTTCTTCCTGCTCTCGGGCTACCTGGTGGGCGGCACCGTGCGCCGCAAGATGACGCGTGGCGACTGGTCCTGGCGCAGTTATCTGGCCGACCGCATGACGCGGCTATGGATCGTGCTGCTGCCCGCGCTGCTGCTCGGGCTGTTCTGGGACAGTGCCGGGATCCACCTGGCATGGGGGCCGTTCTACCAGGGCACCGAGGGCAACGCGGCCCAGCAGATCGATATCTCGCATCACCTCGGCGTCGCGGGATTGGTTTGCAACGCGGCGTTCCTGCAAACCCTTGCCTGCCAGACCTATGGCTCCAACGGGCCGTTGTGGAGCCTGGCCAACGAATTCTGGTACTACCTCTGGTTCCCTGCGCTATACGGCGCCTGGCACCTGCGCCGCACGCCGCAGGTGTTGCTGTGCGTATTGGCGGCGCTGGTCACGATGAGCCTGTTCCACGGCCTTGTCGAGGGCTTCTTGTTCTGGCTGCTGGGCGTGCTGGCGCAAGCCCTGGAAGCGCGGCTGGCGCAGATCGCGCCAATCGCGCGGCGCAAGTGGCTGGTACTCCCGGCGCTGCTGGTGTTCCTGGCCGCCATTGCACTGACCAAGCACAAGCCGTACGCCGATGCCGCTGTCGCGCTGGGCTTCTTCGTGCTGTTGCTGACTGTGCTGTCGACTCGCATCCGCATCGGCCACGCTGGCTTGTCGCGCCTGGCTACGTTGGCGTCCGGGTTTTCGTACTCGCTCTACCTGACGCATTTCCCGCTGGCCCTGTTCATCGCCGCGGCCCTGGTCAAGGTCCGCCTGCCTGTCAGCGCAGCCAGCCTGGGCCTGGCCGCACTGATCCTGCTGGGCTGCTATGCCTATGCCTTTGCCGTCTACTGGGTGTTCGAGCGCAATACCCAGCGCGTGCGCGGCCTGCTCGGGCGCGCGGCGCTGCCGGCGGCCCAGCGCGGGCAGAATATCTAGCCGCCACGCTGTTGCCTGGCTAGCCAGCCTGCCTGGCTGGCAACCCTGGCAGCCAGCCTGAAACTGCCGTAAGCTCGCCGGTCGGCGCGTCAAACGCACGCCGCATAAGAAAAACCAGGAGCATTCATGACGGCAGCACCCCTCACCAATCTTTCCTCGCGCATTCCCGTTCCAGTCAAGAAGCAAACCGCCGCCCGCCCGCTGCTGATCGCTGCGGCGACTGCCATGCTCGCAAGCGCCTGGCTGCCCTCGGCCGCCAGCGCGGCCGACTACCCCGTCAAGCCAATCCGCTTCATCGTGCCTTACGCTGCTGGCGGCACCACCGACCTCGTGGCGCGCACGGTCGGCCAGAAGGTGGCGGAGAAACTCGGCCAGCCCGTGGTCGTGGAGAACCGCCCAGGCGCTGGCGGCAATATTGGCATGGAGGCGGTCGCCAAGGCCGCGCCGGACGGCTACACCATCGGCTTCGGCGCCATCTCGACCAATGCATTGAACCCGCATATCTACAAGCACGTGCCGTTCGACCCGCGCAAGGATTTCACCGCGGTCAGCCTGCTTGGCACCTCGACCATCGTGCTGGAAGTCAGCAACAGCCTGCCGGTGAAGAATGTGGCCGAGCTGGTCAGCTACGCCAAGGCCCATCCCGGCCTGACCTACGCCACCGCGGGCACCGGCACGTCCATGCACCTGGCGGGCGCGATGTTCTCGCAGATGACGCAAACCGGCCTGACCCATGTGCCATACAAAGGCAGCAGCCCAGCCATCAACGACATGCTGGGCGGCCACGTGCAGGTGATGTTCGACAACCTGCCCGCCTCGCTGCCGCACATCCAGGGCGGCAAGCTGCGCGCGCTGGCGGTGGCCGGCAAGAGCCGCTCGCCAGCGCTGCCGAACGTGCCTACGCTGGCCGAGGCTGGCCTGGCAGGCTACGCCGTCGAGCCGTGGTTCGGCGTGTACGGCCCGGCAGGGCTGCCCGCGCCGGTGGTGCAGGCACTCAATGCCGCCTTCAGCGCGGCGCTGGGCAATGCGGACGTGAAGGACAAGCTCGGGCAGGCAGGCTTCAACCCCAAGGGCTCGAGCGCGGCTGACCTGCAGTCGCTGACGCTGTCCGAGTACGAGAAATTCGGCAAGGTCGCCAAGAGCGCCAGCATCACGGTGGATTGAGCGCGGGCGGGGCTGCGCGCTTGCGGCGGGAGGATCGCCGGGGGCGCGCGGCTCCGCATCCATTACAATCCGGCTGCAACGGGCCCCCGCGCCCACTCCCGCCGACTACCCGCCATGAAGCAAGATCCGCGTTTCCCCAAGCTGTACATCCTCGATCACCCGCTGATCCAGCACAAGCTCTCCCATATGCGCGACAAGGACACCTCCACGCGCACGTTCCGCGAGCTGCTGCGGGAGATCACGCTGCTGATGGGCTATGAAATCACGCGCGACCTGCCGCTGACCACGCGCCGCATCGAGACACCCTTGGTGGAGCTGGACGCGCCGGTGATCGCCGGCAAGAAACTCACCATCGTGCCGGTGCTGCGCGCCGGCGTGGGCATGAGCGACGGCCTGGTCGAGCTGATTCCCTCGGCCCGCATCGGCCATATCGGCGTCTACCGCGACGACCAGCACCGCCCGGTGGAATACCTGGTGCGCCTGCCCGACGTGGAAGACCGCAGCTTTATCCTGTGCGACCCGATGGTCGCCACCGGCTACTCCGCCGCGCATGCGGTGGACGTGCTCAAGCGCCGCGGTGTCAAGGACGATGCGATTACGTTCGTGGCGCTGGTGGCAGCGCCGGAAGGCGTCGAAGTATTCCAGAAGGCACATCCCGGCGTGAAACTGTTCGTCGCCTCCCTGGACAGCCACCTGGACGAGCACGCCTACATCATCCCCGGCCTCGGCGACGCGGGCGACCGGCTGTTCGGCACCAAGAACTGAGTTTTCACCGCCTGCCAGGGTCCGGTCCCACGCTCCGGGCCCAATGCGGGACCAACACGGGACCAATACGGGATCAATGCGGACGCTGTCTGCGCCCGGCTTGACCGGCCTCAATCTCCCCGGCCCCAGCCCTCCCTAGACTGTCGGCAGAGGCACACCGGACGGTGTGCCTCACCTGACCTGGGAGACCCACATGGCAGCCTTGAAGATCCTGTTTTCGACCCCCACCGGGCTGATGAGCCTGGCCGTCATCGCCTTCATCATCGGCATGGGCTGGTTCTTCACCCGGCTGTTCCTGCGCAAGATGCGGGAAGACGAGGCAGCGGCGCAACGCCGCTAAGAGGCAAGTCCCGCCCGCGGCGCGTTATCGCAGACGGACCGGCTGGCCGATACCGTGCTGTGGCTATGCGCCGCGCCCGCCCGTCTCGCCGGGCGTGGCACACCGGCGTGGCCCAGGGGCGCCGCCGCCTACTTCTTCTTGCCCGAGCCCAGCAAGCTGCCCAGCACGCCGCGAATCAGCTCGCGCCCGACCTGCGAGCCTACCGTGCGCGCGGCCGACTTGGCCATCGACTCCAGGATGGAGTCGCCGCGCCCGGTCTTGCCCGTGCCCTTGGTCAGCCCGCCGAAGATCTCGCCCGCCTGGTCCAGCCAGCCGCCGCCCTGTGCGGCCGGGGCTTCCGGCTGGCCGGCCGTGGGCACGGGCGCGGGTGCGCCGCTGCCGCCAGCGGTGGGAGCAGACCCAGGCACGGCGGCACGGCCCTTGAGCTTCTCGTAGGCCGACTCGCGATCGATGGTCTGCTCATAGGTGCCAGCCACCAGCGAGTTCGCCAGCAACTGTTTGCGCTCGTCGTCGGTGATCGGGCCGATCCGGCTGCCGGGCGCCAGCACCCAGGCGCGCTCCGTGATGCCGGGGATGCCCTTGGCGTCCAGCAATGAAACCAGCGCCTCGCCCACGCCGAGTTCCCCGATGGCCTTCTCCAGGTCCAGCCCCGGCTTGGCCCGCATGGTGGTGGCCGCCACCTTGACGGCTTTCTGGTCACGCGGCGTGAAGGCGCGCAGCGCGTGCTGCACGCGGTTGCCGAGTTGGCCCAGCACGGTATCGGGGATGTCGACAGGATTCTGCGTAACGAAATACACGCCAACGCCCTTGGAGCGGATCAGCCGCACCACCTGCTCGATCTTGTCGAGCAGGGCCTTGGGCGCGTCGTTGAACAGCAGGTGCGCCTCGTCGAAAAAGAACACCAGCTTGGGCTTGTCAAGATCCCCCGCCTCGGGCAGTTTCTCGAACAGCTCCGACAACAGCCAGAGCAGGAAAGTGGCGTAGAGCTTGGGCGAATTCAGCAGCTTGTCGGCGGCCAGGATATTCACCACGCCCTGCCCGTTCTCGGTCTGGATGAAGTCGTCCAGGTTGAGCATGGGTTCGCCGAAGAACACGTCGGCGCCTTGCGACTCCAGCGCCATCAGCCCGCGCTGGATGGCCCCGATCGAGGCCGCGGAGATATTGCCGTATTCGGTGGTGAACTGCCCGGCGTTGTCGCCCACATACTGCAGCATGGCGCGCAGGTCCTTGGCGTCGAGCAGCAGCAGCCCGTTGGCGTCGGCGATGCGGAAAACCAGGTTGAGCACGCCTTGCTGGGTGTCGTTGAGTTCCAGCATGCGCGACAGCAGCAGCGGCCCCATATGGGAGACCGTGGCGCGCACGGGATGGCCCTTTTGCCCGAACACATCCCACAGGGTGGTGGGGCAGGCGCCCCATACCGGCTCGGGCAGGCCGAGCTCGGCCAGGCGGGCCTTGAGCTTGTCGGAGAGCTTGCCCGGCTGGGAAATGCCGGTCAGGTCACCTTTGACGTCGGCCATGAAAACCGGCACGCCCAGCCGGGAGAAGCCCTGGGCCAGGCTTTGCAGGGTCACGGTCTTGCCGGTGCCAGTGGCGCCGGTGATCAGGCCGTGCCGGTTGCCCATCTCGGGCAGCAGGGCAAGTTCCAGCTCGGCGTTCTTGGCGATGATGATGGGTTCGGCCATGGTCTCTCTGGTTGGCAAGCCGCGCGGCGCTTTCGCCGCGACCGTCCCCGCCCTTCCCGGCGGCTCCCGTGATCGGGAGGCCAGCGGCGGCGGGGCCGCGTGATAAAATGCTGGGCTGATTATGCCAGCCCCCAAGGCCGGCTCACAGACACATAAACCACCCGGCGAGCCGCCAGCGAGCACCCGTTGCCCGCCCGGCACAGCCGGCGCGCAAAGCCAAGGCGCGCGCGTCAAACATTTTCCGCTTCGGAGAGAATCATGGCCGGTCACTCAAAATGGGCCAATATCAAACACAAGAAGGCCGCGGCTGACTCCAAGCGCGGCAAGGTCTGGACCCGCCTGATCAAGGAAATCACCGTCGCCGCGAAGCTCGGCGGCGCTGATCCCGACTCCAACCCGCGCCTGCGCCTGTCCATGGACAAGGCAATGGATGCGAACATGCCCAAGGACAACATCCAGCGCGCCATCCAGCGCGGCGTGGGTGGCCTGGAAGGCGTCAACTACGAAGAGATCCGCTACGAGGGCTACGGCCTTGCCGGTGCAGCGATCATCGTCGACTGCCTGACCGATAACCGTACCCGTACCGTCGCCGAAGTGCGCCATGCCTTCTCCAAGAACGGCGGCAACATGGGCGCGGAAGGCTCGGTGGCGTTCATGTTCACCCATTGCGGCCAGTTCCTGTTTGCCCCCGGCACGCCCGAGGACAAGCTGATGGAAGCCGCGCTGGAAGCCGGCGCCGATGACGTGGTCACCAACGACGACGGCTCGATCGAAGTGCTGTGCCCGCCCAATGATTTCGGCACGGTCAAGACCGCGCTGGAAGCCGCGGGCTTCAAGGCCGAGATGGCCGACGTCACGATGAAGCCGCAGAACGAAGTCAGCTTCACCGGCGACGACGCCATCAAGATGCAAAAGCTGCTCGACGCCCTGGAAAACCTGGACGACGTGCAGGAAGTCTTCACCAACGCGGTGATCGAGGAGTAAGGCGCGGATCGGGTAAGACCTCGCCTCACGGCGGCAGCGCGGTTCGATGAGCCATGGCTGCCGCTTTTCGCATTTCGCATGCGTCATTTTTTCTGGCAGTAGATCATGAAAGTATTGGTTGTCGGCTCGGGTGGTCGTGAACACGCGATGGCCTGGAAATTGGCCCAGTCGCCCAAGGTGCAGGTGGTGTACGTGGCGCCGGGCAATGGCGGCACCGCGCTCGACAAGCGGCTGCAGAACGTTCCCCTGACCGATCCGGAAGTGCTCGCCGCCTTCGCCGAGCGCGAAGGCGTGAGCTTCACGGTGGTCGGCCCCGAGGCGCCGCTGGCGGCCGGCATCGTCGATATCTTCCGTGCCAAGGGCCTGCGCATCTTCGGCCCGACGCAGGCGGCAGCCCAGCTGGAATCCTCCAAGGATTTCGCCAAGGCCTTCATGCAGCGCCACGGCATCCCGACCGCCGCCTACCAGACCTTCAACGACGCCGCCGCCGCGCACGCGTATATCGATGCGCAAGGCGCGCCGATCGTGATCAAGGCCGACGGCCTGGCCGCCGGCAAGGGCGTGGTGGTTGCCGCCACGCTGGAAGAAGCGCACGCCGCGGTCGACATGATGCTGGCCGACAACCGCCTTGGCGACGCCGGCGCACGCGTGGTGATCGAGGAATTCCTCGAGGGCGAGGAGGCCAGCTTCATCGTGCTGGTGGACGGCAAGAACGTCCTGGCTCTCGCCACCAGCCAGGACCACAAGCGCCTGCTAGACCACGACGCCGGCCCCAATACCGGTGGCATGGGCGCATACTCGCCGGCCCCGGTGGTCACGCCCGCGCTGCATGCCCGCGCGCTGCGCGAGATCATCATGCCGACCGTGCGCGGCATGGAAAAGGACGGCATCACCTACACCGGCTTCCTCTACGCCGGCCTGATGATCGACGCCGACGGCAACCTGAAGACGCTGGAATTCAATTGCCGCATGGGAGACCCGGAAACCCAGCCGATCCTGGCGCGCCTGAAGACCGACCTGGTCGATGTGATGGAGCACGCCGTCAACGGCAAGCTCGACGAGATCGAACTGGACTGGGACCGCCGCACCGCGCTGGGCGTGGTGATGGCCGCCTTTGGCTACCCCGATGCACCGCGCAAGGGCGATGCCATTACCGGCATACCTGCCGAGACCGACGACAGCGTGACCTTCCACGCCGGCACCACGCTCACGGACGGCACGCTGCTGACCACGGGCGGACGCGTATTGTGCGTGGTCGGGCTGGCCGATACCGTCAAGGCGGCACAACGCGCGGCTTATGGCGCGGCCGAGAAAATCCACTTCGACGGCATGCAGTACCGTACCGACATCGGCTACCGAGCCATCAAGCGGTAAAGGACCGCGCGACCCATGGCGCGCCCTGTGGCGCTCGCCGTACCTATGTACGGCTGCGCTTCCCGGACCCGCCATGGGCCGCTCGCTCCGGTTTCTTAGCCTTTTACGGCGGTTCGTGCTGAATTGGCCGAATCCGGCCAGGCGTTGCCTCAGCCAGTACAATCATGACATCGCCATGACGGCCGGGCAGGTTGACTGACCTGCCCGGCCGTCACCGCTCCGGCTCACCCGCCCGCATACCATGATCGATTCCCAGGCAGTCCGTGCCTATCTGCTCGGTCTGCAAGACCGTATCACCGACGCTGTCGCCACCATCGACGGCAAGGCGTTTTCGACCGATGCCTGGGAGAAGCCGCCCACCGAGCGCCTGCGCGGCAACGGCCGCACCCGCATCCTGGAAGGCGGCGCCGTGATGGAGCGGGCCGGCGTGGGCTTCTCGCATGTGCGCGGCGATGCGCTGCCGCCATCGGCAACCGCCAACCGGCCGGAGCTCGCCGGGCGGGGATTCGAGGCAATGGGCGTGTCGCTGGTGTTCCACCCGCGCAATCCCTTTGTCCCCACCGTGCATATGAACGTGCGCTGCCTGATGGCGGTAAAGGAAGGCGCCGAGCCGGTGTGGTGGTTCGGCGGCGGCATGGACCTGACGCCGTACTACGGCAACGCTGGCGACTGCGCACACTTCCACGCCACCTGCCGCGACGCCCTCGCCCCCTATGGCGATGACCTCTACCCGCGTTTCAAGCAATGGTGCGACGAGTATTTCTTCCTCAAGCACCGCGGTGAAGCGCGCGGCATTGGCGGCATCTTCTTCGATGACTTCTCCGCGCTCGGCTTCGAGCGCAGCTTTGCCATGATGCAATCGGTAGGCGACGCCTTCCTGGACGCCTACCTGCCGATCCTGCAGGCGCGCAAGGACACGGCTTACGGCGAGCGCGAGCGCGAGTTCCAGGCCTACCGGCGCGGCCGCTATGTCGAGTTCAACCTGGTGTTCGACCGCGGCACGCACTTCGGGCTGCAATCGGGCGGCCGCAGCGAGTCGATCCTGATGTCGATGCCGCCGCTGGCCAGCTGGCGCTACGACTGGCAGCCGGAACCGGGCAGCGCGGAGGCCGCGCTGTACACGGACTTCCTGCCCGTGCGCGAGTGGGCCTGACGGCAACCCCATGGCACACGACATCGCACGATCGCTCACCGCCAACGCGGCAGACGCAGCAGGCTCGACCAAGAGCAACCGCCCCTACCGCCTCGGCATTCTCGGCGGCACCTTCGATCCGCCCCACATTGGCCACGTGGCACTCGCCCGCCTCTGTATCGAGCATCTCGAGCTCGACGAGCTGGTCTGGATCCCGACCGGTCAATCGTGGCAAAAAGGCGACGACGTCACCCCTGCCGCCGACCGCCTCGCCATGACCGAACTGGCCGCGCAGGCATTGTCCGACACCCGCGCGCTGGTCCATGCCAGCCGCATGGAAGTGGACCGCGCCGGCCCCAGCTACACCGTCGATACCGTGCATGAACTGCGCGAGCACTATGGCCCCGATGCCTCGCTGGCGTGGCTCATGGGCGCCGACCAGTTGCTGCGCCTGCACACCTGGCATGGCTGGCAAGAACTGTTCGCGCACGTCCATCTTTGCGTGGCGACGCGGCCCGGTTTCGACCTCGCGGAACTGGACGGTCCGGTGCGCCAGGAGCTCGCGCAACGGCGTGCGTCCACCGACCTGATACAATCCATGCCCTCCGGCCGCATGTGGATCGACCAGACGCTCGCCGTCGACCTCTCCTCCACCGCCCTACGCCAACGCCTGGCTGCCGGACAACCGGCAGATGACCAGCTGCCGTCCGGCGTGGCACACTACATCGCGAGCCGCGGCCTGTATCGGCCGACGCAGTCGGATCTGCCCATCCCGGCCCGCCCCCAAACCGATCTCAGCTGAACTGAAAAAAAGCACCATGGATATTCGCAAACTGCAACGCGCCATCGTCGACGGCCTCGAAGATGTCAAAGCGCAGGACATCAAGGTGTACGACACCACCCACCTGACCGAGCTGTTCGACCGGGTGGTGATCGCCAGCGGGAGCTCGAACCGCCAGACCAAGGCGCTGGCCGCCTCGGTCCGCGATACCGTCAAGGAAGCCGGCGGCCATATCGTTGCGGTGGAAGGACTGGAAACGGGCGAATGGGTGCTGGTCGACTGCGGCGACGCCGTCGTCCACATCATGCAGCCGCAGCTGCGCATGTACTACAACCTGGAAGAACTCTGGGGTGACAAGCCGGTACGCCTGAAGCTGTCCACGGCCAAGAAGGGCCTGGCCAAGGCCAGCGAGCCGATCGACGGCGAAGATGAAGACGACGCGCCGGTCGTACGCACTGCGCGCCGCGCCACCGGCCTGCGCCCGGCGCTGGCCCGTCTGCCGGAAGGCATGAAAGAGCCTTCGCCGCCGCTTGGCCACGAAGATACGGACCCGGACGCCATCGCCACCAACCGCGCCCCGACCGTGCAAAAACGCCTGACCAGCGCGCTGGGCTCGGCACCGGCACGCAAGGCACCGGCCAAGACGGCCGCGCCGCGCAAGACCGCAGCCGGCACCGGCGTGGCACGCAAGACCGCCACCAAGACGGCTGCGACCAAGACTGCCGCCAAGGCGCCGGCCAAGACGGCGGCCGCCAAGGCACCGGTCGCGCGCAAGCGCACCACCCGCTCGGCCTGAGCCGGACCGGTCCGCTTCCCGCCATGCAGTTGCTGATCGTGGCCGTTGGCCACAAGATGCCCGGCTGGATCGAAACCGGCTTCGCGGAGTACGCGAAGCGCATGCCGCCCGAGCTGCGCATCGAGCTGCGCGAGATCAAGCCCGAGACGCGCTCGTCGAGCAATAACGCCACCACCGTGATGCAACGCGAGGCGGCCCGCATCGAGGCAGCGCTGCCCAAGCAATGCCGCATCGTGGCACTGGACGAGCGCGGGCGCGACCTCACCACGGTGCAGCTCGCCGCCCAGCTGGGCGACTGGCAGCGCGAAGGCGGCGATGTTGCCTTCCTGATCGGCGGCGCCGACGGCCTCGACCCCGCCCTGAAGGCCCGCGCGCAAACCCTGCTGCGCCTGTCCAGCCTGACCATGCCGCACGGCATGGTGCGCGTGCTGCTGGCTGAGCAGCTCTACCGCGCCTGGTCGGTCACGCAGAACCACCCCTACCACCGCGCCTGAGACCAGGCGCGCCCGTGTCGCGCGCCGGGCGAGGCCGAGGGTACAATGCGGCCGAAGCGGCGCATGCGCTGCAGCCGCATTTGGCTTGCCCTACCCCCACTGCCCTGCCGTGACCCATACCTTCCTCTATCTCGCCTCCCAGAGCCCGCGCCGGCGCGAACTGCTGACCCAGCTTGGCGTCGCCTACGAACTGCTGCTGGCCGACGACGACGAAGACGCCGAGGCGCTGGAAGTCGTGCTGCCAGGTGAAAGCCCGGACGACTACGTGCAGCGCGTATGCGCGCTCAAGGCCGAAGCCGCGCTGCGCCGGCGCGAGCGGCGCGCCCTGCCCGACGCCCCCATCCTGACCTCGGACACCACCGTCTGCCTGGGCGGCGAAATCCTCGGCAAGCCCGCCGACGATGCCGATGCCGCTCGCATGCTGGCCGCCCTGTCCGGGCGCACCCACCGCGTGCTGACCGCGGTAACCGTGGTTTCCGCGCTCGGTCAGCGCCACGCGCTGTCGGTTTCCGAGGTGAGCTTTCGCACCATGACCGCCGACGAGATTGCCGCCTACGTTGCCAGTGGTGAACCAGCCGGCAAGGCCGGTGCCTATGGCATCCAGGGCCGCGCCGCCGAGTTCGTCGAGCGAATCGACGGCAGCTATTCGGGTATCATGGGTTTGCCCCTGTTCGAGACGGCTTCGCTGCTCAGACAGGCCCATCTGCGGTTCTGAGAACCCAGCCGCCGCCCATCCGTTCGCGCTTCAAGCTGCTGCCACCCTGGCCACGGCAGCGCCCGCGGGAAGCATGGCAGCACACTGCGGACAACCACCTGGCCGGTCAGCCGGCGACGAGTTTCATCCACTATGACTGAAGACATCCTCGTCAACATCACACCGCAGGAAACACGCGTGGCCATCGTGCAGCAGGCCGCCGTGCAGGAACTCCACGTCGAGCGCACGCTGTCGCGCGGGCTCGTCGGCAATATCTACCTTGGCAAGGTCGTGCGCGTGCTGCCCGGCATGCAGTCCGCCTTCATCGATATCGGACTGGAGCGCGCCGCCTTCCTCCACGTCGCCGACATCTGGCACCCGCGCGATCCGGACAAGAACGCCAACGCCGCGCCGCTGGCCATCGAGAAGACACTCTATGAAGGCCAGGCCCTGATGGTCCAGGTCATCAAGGACCCGATCGGCACCAAGGGCGCGCGGCTGTCCACGCAGGTCAGCATTGCCGGGCGCACCCTGGTCTACCTGCCGCAGGACCCCCACATCGGCATCTCCCAGCGCATCGAGGGCGAGGTCGACCGCGAAGCCCTGCGCGCCCGCGTGCAAGGGCTGGTACCGGCGGATGAGCGCGGCGGCTTCATCGTGCGCACCATCGCCGAGGAATCCAGCAACGAAGAACTCGGCAACGACATTGCCTACCTGCGCAAGATCTGGGCTTCGATCCGCCAGAACGCCACCACGCTGCCCGCGCCCAACCTGCTTTACCAGGACCTCAACCTGGCCCAGCGCGTGCTGCGCGACTTCGTCAACGACGCCACCAACGTGATCCAGGTGGACTCGCGCGAGAACTTCCAGAAGCTGGTCGAGTTCGCCCAGGAGTACACCCCCGCGGTGCTGCCACGCCTGTCGCACTACACCGGCGAGCGCCCGGTCTTCGACCTCTTCAATATCGACGCCGAGATCGAGAAGGCGCTGTCGCGCCGGGTCGACCTGAAGTCCGGCGGCTACCTGATGATCGACCAGACGGAGGCCATGACCACCATCGACGTCAATACCGGTGGCTACGTCGGCGCGCGCAACTTCGACGACACGATCTTCAAGACCAACCTGGAAGCGGCGCATACGATTGCGCGCCAGCTGCGGCTGCGCAACCTGGGCGGCATCATCATCATCGATTTCATCGATATGGAAAACACCGAGCACCGCGACCAGGTGCTTTCGGAACTCAAGCGCGCGCTGTCGCGCGACCGCACCCGCATCACCGTCAACAGCTTCTCGCAGCTCGGGCTGGTGGAGATGACCCGCAAGCGCACGCGCGAGTCCCTCGCGCACGTGCTGTGCGAGCAGTGCCCGGTGTGCACGGGCAAGGGCCAGGTCAAGACGCCGCGCACGGTCTGCTACGACATCCTGCGCGAGATCATGCGCGAATCGCGCCAGTTCAACCCGCGCGAGTTCCGCATCCTTGGCTCGCAGCATGTGATCGATTTGTTCCTGGAAGAGGAAAGCCAGCATCTGGCCATGCTCGGCGACTTCATCGGCAAGCCAATCTCGCTGCAGGTCGAATCGACCTTCCACCAGGAACAGTACGACATTATTCTGATGTGACGTATCAGGCAATCTCACGCCATTTCAGTCATTGCCTCAAAACCCAATCCAGACAACGAAATCCGGCAGTTTTCCGTCTCTTGCCGTATCATCCGAGATCGGTGCACCGCACTTTCAATTGGTAGCTGGATTGGTAGCTAGAGATCGGAGCAATGCGACATGGGAAAACGGCAAACGCACACCCCTCAGACGTTGAGCTAAAGCAGCACATGCGCGCTGGGAAGCCCGTCGCAAAGTCTGATGGCGCTGGCCTAACCTTCACGCTGTCCGAAGCCGGTGCAGCGGCCTGGATACTTCGGTTTAGCCTTGGCGGGCGGCGGCACGAGCTAACCCTTGGCAGATACCCGGACCTGACGCTAGGGGCCGCCCGCAAGCTGGCAGCGGCGCGGCGGGTTGAGGTCCAGCAAGGCATCAATCCTGCTGCCGTCATGCGCAAGGAGAAGGCACGGAAGGATTGGACCGTTCGCCAGTTGATCGCCGACTACGACAGCAAGGTCATGCCGAGCCTAGCCGTGAGCACACAGCACAGCTACTCCCGCAACCTGAAGCGCATACAGTCCGGCATCGGAGCACTAAGTGTGCGCGACGTGACCGCCGGGGACATTGTTGGGCAGATTGAGCGAGTCAAAGCCGGTTGGGTGGAGTTGTTCACTCTATGGTGCGTCCTCAAAGCCATATTCAAGCATGCGACCGGGAAGAAGGTCATTGACTCGAATCCCTGCGCGGGCGTGGTGCTGGAGTCGATAATCGGCAAGAGGCCGGAGGTGCGCAAGCGCCTCATGCTGTCCGACGACGAGATACACGTTCTGATGAGCGCCAAGATGAGCGACGAGAACCGTCTTTCGGTTTGCATTCTGCTGGCTACCGGCGTCCGCATATCAGAACTGATGAATGCACGGCGCGAGCACCTATTTCTGGACGAGGCTAGATGGCATATTCCATCGAGCAAGACCGGGCCGGCCATAGATATTCCCCTTGCGCCTGTCGTGGTGGAGTGGTTCAGAGCACTGGACGGGTTAGCGGGCGACTCTGCTTACATCCTGCCTGCGCGCAAACAGCGCCGCTTTGACAATGCAGGCGGGGATGCGAACGTGTCCAAGGACGCCTTGCGCGAGGCTATCGACTACTGGATCGACGTGCACAAGCCAAATGTGCGGCGCTACACGCCCCACGACCTGCGCAGCACCATGAAATCGCACATGCGAGCATTGGGCGTGCCCCGCGACATCTCGGAAATGTGCCTGAACCACAAACTACCTGGTGTAGAAGGCATATATGACGTGCACACCTACTACCCGGAACGGCGAGCCGCGCTCGAACTTTGGGCATCGTTCCTGGTGAACTGCCAGAGCAGCAAACCATGGAATGTGACGCCGCTTAAGAGAACCGCCTGACACGTTACAAGCCGCGCCTAGATCGACGGATCGAAAACCGGGAACCCTATCCGGCTGGCGTGGCTTCCAAATTCGTAGGGCGCGCAAAGGGAATGCGACATGACGGACGTGGATGCCAGTGGCATTAAATGCCATGGAGACTGGAAGGACCTCATTCGTGACGAGCTTCAACTCGATACGTGGGACACTCAAGACGCTCTGCTTCTTTTGGCCGATATATGGCCGCGCGAAGTCCAGATAAGCAACCAATTAACGACGCACTCCAGGTACGGCGCTATAGAGCCCCCCGTGTTAGTCCGCGCTGGGTTGCTTAACATAGAATGTAACGGACATTTACTGGATAACTATGACCGCCTTCTGATCCTCGCAGGTCGGCGATTGGGGCGAATCCGCAGGCTGTGGGAAAGCGGTGACCATACCGAAACTAGGTACTCACCCGAGTATTTCGTGAAGTGGGCAGAGTCAAAGGAGATTTGCCCTTGCTGGTTGGACTTGTGGTCGTCGCGTCTTCCAGAACGGAAGGCGCTTCGATTGTCGTGGGGCGGCGGTCACAACACTGCGCTATTGACGAAACTCGAGGAGGCTGCCTGTCGATTCTGGGAGTTATACGATCCGACAGATCCTAGCACTGCACCGACAAATGCGCAGGTAATGGATTGGCTGATTGGTCAAGGTGTAGCAAAGAGAGTTGCCGAAGTGATGGCGCAAATTCTGCGCGCCGATGGCTTGCCTCCGGGCCCGCGTGGATAGTTGCCCGCACCCTCACAAGCCCAGAAAACACAAGGGTTTGCGGGCGATTGGGACAGTTGTCTGCGCCCAGTTCCCGCGACCATCGCGCCTATTTTCTCCACATTCTCAGGTATCTAATACGTATCGCCCTGTGCTTTCTCATGTCAGCGCAGCGCGATACGTATCAGGGTTCCTTGTGTCGCGCTGCCCCTTTCGGAGCATTACGCGATGCCGATGCGAACCAACCCGCCGAGCGCCCTTAGCTCGTTCGATCAACTCCCCGATTCCGCCCAAGTAGACGCCAAGACTGTAGCTGGCCTATTTGGCGTGGGCATCGCCACTGTCTGGCGTCGCGCCAAGGCGGGCACGTTGCCAAAGCCGCGTAAGTTCGGTGTATCCACCCGTTGGAGCGTGGGTGATATTCGCAGTGTTCTGGCTGGCACCACCACCGGTGACGCGGCATGAGCGCCGCCCTTAGCACCATCGGCTCCCCCCGCGCCACCGCCATCGACAATACCCAAGCGGCTGCAGGCACGGTCACCATGTCGTCGCGCGAAATCGCGGAGCTTGTGGAAAAGCGCCACGATAACGTGAAGCGCACCATCGAAACGCTGGCCGCGCGGAATCTGGTCCGTCCTCAAATTGAGGACGAACAAGGCATTGATGCGATGGGACGCCACCGCGATACTCAGGTGTACCGCGTAGGCAAGCGCGACAGCTACGTGATCGTCGCACAGCTCTCCCCCGACTTCACCGCGCGCCTGGTGGATCGCTGGCAGGAACTGGAGCAACAGGCCGCACCGGCCATCCCCCAATCGCTTCCGGAAGCTCTGCGCCTTGCAGCTGACGAGGCTGAAAAGCGGATTGCGGTAGAGGCAAAACTCTCCATCGCCGCACCGAAGGCGGATGGTTTCGACCGCATCGCTGCTGCCGACGGGATCATGAACCTCACGGGAGCGGCCAAAACCCTGCAACTTCAGCCGGTCAAGTTCTGCCAAAAGCTGCGCGAGATTCGCTGGATATACCGTCGTGCTGGCGGCAAGAGCAACGTTGCGTATCAGGACAAGATTCTCGCCGGCTACCTCGTGCACAAGACCGTAACGACGCCGGGCAGCGATGGCTCCGAGGTAATTCGCGAACAGGTTATGGTCACGCCGAAGGGTTTGGCGAAGCTGGCTCTGCTCCTGGGGCAGTCACTGGACGGTGCGGCGTAATGATTCTGCGTCGTCACATGGAGTCCGCAGGGGTCGCTTGTAAACCGCCGGCATTGCGCTATACTAACCAGATTGCTGAAACAACAGCGAGCGGGCTTGGCAGCCTGAAATCACATGGCGCAAATGCCGCGCCCAGCGGCTATTTTTTTGCGCATCGCCTTGTCACGCCTCTCAATGGGCGGGCCGGGTGGGAGGGCTTCGGCCCTGGTGGGTCCATGTGCCCACTCTGCCAACCCATCCGGTTCCGCCCACCCTCTTGGCAGGGGGTAGCGGGAATAACCGCTACACATGGAGGGCACAATGCCTAATCTTTCCCCCATTCAACCCATCGAACAGTCCCTTCGCCAGCTTGACCGCCAAGACCATCTTGACGCCAAGGCGGCGCAGCTCCACTCGCTTCTCGTCGCCTTCAAGGGCGAGGGCTTCCAAGCCTTCCACGCGCTTGGGGCTGAGCACCAGAATAACCTGATTTGGCTTGCCTCCGACCTGGCTGGAGAAATCTCACACCGCGTAGCGGGGCAGTAATGAACATTGCCCCTCACGTTCGCCCCAGCGGCCTCGGCGGCTTCGTCGCGAGATAAAGTCAATTGTGGTGTACGGGGGTGATCGTGGCCGGTCGTCAGGCGGCGAGTTTCTGCTGAACCGGCGGATTGTCATGCGCCGGAGTTCCGTCCTTGAAGGGAACGCCCTTCAAGAGCAGTTCAATGTGTTCGGCGCCATTGATGCGGCGCCATGTTTTCTCGGCTTCCTCGATCAGCTTGAAGGCTAGGCCAAGGAAGGTTGCTCGTGACACACAATTGCGCGTGCGCGTCGTGCGGTGACGCACGGTCGCGCGT
>NZ_LZZU01000079.1:0-28548 GCF_014170355.1 Cupriavidus sp. UME77 | reverse complement strand
AATATCCTCGATCCGAGTGAATTTGAGCTCGGCATGCAGTTTCCCCGCCCGCCGCTCCGTCTCCACTGACTGCGCGTTGCGCACCTGCGCCAGCAACGAAACCACCTCCCGCAAACTGGCCGCCAGCGACCGCGGCATATCCGGATGGACGATCAGCAACTCGGCCACGCGCTCCGGCGTGACCACCGAGCGATAGACCTTGCGATACATCTCCAGCCCCGACACGGAGCGCAGTACCGCGGCCCATTGGTAGAAGTCGTCTTGCTGCAGGCCGAGGTCGGTGGCCTGGAACTTGACGTCGAGAATGCGGGCGGTGTTGTCGGCGCGCTCCAGGAAGGTGCCCAGCCGCATGAAGCAGTAGGCTTCGTCCTTGAGCATGGTGCCGGCTTCCACACCGCGCGTTAAGTGGGAGCGGAACTTGACCCACTCGAAGAACTGCGCCGGATCGTGGCGCAGGATGCCGTCGGCAACCATCTGCTGGACATCGAGCCAGGTGGTGTTGATGGTCTCCCACAGCGGCGTGGTGAGTGCGCCGCGCACGGCGCGGGCGTTTTCGCGGGCGGCGCGCAGGCAGGACATGATCGACGCCGGGTGGCTCAGGTCGCGCACCATGAAATCGATCACTTCCTCGTGCACGACCGCGCCGTGGTGCGCGGCGAATACCGGCGTGAGCTCCGTCACGTCGAGCATCGCCAGCCAGCCTTGCTGCGCCACCTCGGGTGATTGCGGCAGCATCGAAGCCTGGTAGTTGACGTCGAGCATGCGCGCGGTGTTTTCCGCACGCTCGGTGTAGCGGGCCATCCAGAACAGGTGGTCGGCGGTGCGGCTTAGCATGGTGATTCCCCCTTTTCTCGGCAAACCCAGGCTACTGGCAAGCAATTGGCTTGCCAGCCGCTGACCGCGGCGCGGTGCCTACTCGAGCGGCAGCACGCTGACCTCCACTTCCACATCGTGCGCGCCGCCGCCTACGATGACGCCGCGCAGCAGCGAGACATCGCTATAGTCGCGCCCGAACGCCAGCGTGACGTGGCTGGTGTCGGCCAGCACGTCGTTGGTGGGATCGAGGTCGACCCAGCCGGCCAGCGGGCAGTACACCGACAGCCAGGCATGCGAGGCGTCGGCACCGATCAGCCTGGGCTGGCCGGGTGGCGGCTCGGTGCACAGGTAGCCGCTGACGTAGCGCGCCGCGAGGCCGAGCGAGCGCAGGCAGCCGATCATGACCTGGGCGAAATCCTGGCACACGCCGCTGCGCAGGCCGAAGGCTTGCAGCGCCGGGGTATCGACCTCGGTGGCGGTGGTCTGGTATTCGAAGTCGGCGTGCACGCGATGCATCAGGTCGATGGCGCCGGCCACCACGGGCACGCCGGGCGCGAAGCTGGCGAGCGCGTAGGCCTTCAGATCGGGATGCAGCGCCACGTTGGGCGAGGCGAAGCAGAACTCGCTTTCCGGCAGGAAGGGCTGGCCGGCGCGAAAGCGCAGCGCGGCGACGGCCGTCTCCCACGGCATGCTGGCGGCGGGGTCGAGCGACGCCCAGCGCGGCGTGAGGCTGACGGTGCTCTCGCAGGCGAGCTGCATGTAGTCGTGCGGCACGTCGATGGTGAAGTACAGCACGTGGTTGCCGAAGGCGTCGATGTCCGCATGCTGGTGCGACGGCGGCGGCTCGATCTGCGTGCTGTGCGCGTGCACCGCCTGCCACGGGCAGGTCACCGGAAACACCACGGCGCGCTGCTGGGCATTCTCCACCGGCGCGGAGTAGTCGTAGATGGTTTTGTGATGAATCGTCAGCACGGAGGCCACGCGCCCTGGCGCGGGCTCGGCAATGCCTTGCGCCTGGCTCATCGTCGCATTCATCGTCGCATTCATGGCTGCGCCCCGACGCGGGTGCCGGCCATGCCGGCATGGCTGAAGTAACGCGCACTGATTTCGTCCGAGAGCTGCACCATCATGTCAGTCAGTTGCTCGCACAGTTGCACCAGATTGGTGTATTTCCCGTCGGCGCCGCGCTGGCATAGTGCTTCCCAGCCAGGCAGCGTCTCCACGGTGGGCAGCCATTGCGGCAGCGGCACGCGCCCGGTGCCGGCCGGGCTGGCCGGCGGCGAGATCTGGCCGAGCTTGACACGCAGCCGCGCCAGCAAGCCGTAGAGCCCGCGCGGGTTGGTGGGCTCGATTACCAGCTGGTCGACCAGCGCGGGCACATCGGAGCGGCCCGGGTACAGCGCGCGGAAGGTCAGTGTGCTGTCGAACAAGTGCAGCAGCAAATCGAAGCAGGTCCGGTGCAGCAGCGCGCCGTTGTGTGCAAACACCCGCAGGAAGGTCGAAAGCGTGGCCACGCGCTCGATATGGCGGCCGATAAACAGCAGGCGCCAGGCTTCGTCGCGGGTCATGCGGTCGCCCTGCGCGCCGCTGATGGCGGCGAGCTGCATGGACAGGTGATCCAGCGCCGCCAGCACGCGCGGTCGGTCGTAGATGCCCGCGTCGCCGGCACCGCCGGGGCTCCCCGCGCAGGCCGCCTCCATGGCGTCGCCGAAATCGTTGCGCGCGGCCAGGATGGTGCGCCAGTGATCGTTGGACAGCCGGTTGCGGATCTCGGTGGCGGCGTGTACGTGGCTGGCCAGGTTCTGGCCCACGCTGGTCCAGCCGGCGCTTTCCGCCAGCGCGGACACCAGGCTGCGCTCGAACACGCGCAGCGAGGCGCGCGGCTGCGGCGCGCCGCTCGGCAGCAGGCCGCAGGCGAGCACCAGTTCGCCGATCACGTCGAGCGCGCTGTCGTCGCGGTCGTCGCTGCTTTCGATCGACCCCAGCACCAGGCGGCACAGGCGCACGTTGTTTTCCGCGCGCTCGGCATAGCGGCCGGCCCAGAACAGGTTCTCGGCGGCGCGGCTGGATACCGCCAGCGGCTTGGCCGCCGGCCCGCGCGCTGCGCCGGCCATGGGGAACTGCAGCGACGTGCCGCCCGGCTGCGCCGGCTGGCTCGACAGCACCCAGGTGTCGACGCTGGAGCCGCCGAGCTGCATCGATACCGCCGGCTGCCCCTCGCCCGCGAGCCGCGTGAAGCCGCCGGGCATCACCTGCCAGCCGCCCCGTCCGTCGGCAATGGCGTAGACCCGCAGCATGGCGGCGCGCGAGCCGATATGCGGCCCTTCCCAGCGTGGTGCGTGCGACAGCGGCAGATCGGCCTGGATGGTAAACAGATCCGGCACCTGCTCGATGCGCTCGCGCCAGTCCGCCAGGCGCTGCAGCCCGCGCTCCATGCCCAGGCGCGGGCCTTCCCACAGCTGCGCCATGCCGCGCGGGTAGGTTGGCATCAGGAAGGCTTCGGTGAATTCCCCGAGCGCCTCCTCGCGCGCCGTGGCCTCGCCGCACCACCAGCTGGGCACGCCCGGCAGCAGCAGTTCCTCGCCCAGCAGCGCGCGGGAAATGGCCGGCAGGAAGCCGTGGATGGCTGGCGTCTCCAGGAAGCCCGAGCCGGGCGCGTTGGACACCAGCACGTTGCCCGCGCGCATCGCCTGCAGCAGCCCGGGCACGCCTAGCGTGGAATCCTGGCGCAGCTCGACCGGGTCGCAATAGGCATCGTCCAGGCGGCGCAGCACCACGTCGACGCGTTCCAGCCCGGCCAGCGTCTTCAGGTACACCACGTCGTTGCGCACCGTCAGGTCCTTGCCCTCGACCAGCGTGATGCCGAGGTAGCGGGCCAGGAAGGTGTGCTCGAAATAGGTTTCGTTATAGGGCCCCGGGGTGAGCAGCACGATGTGCTTGCTGACCGAGGCGGCGGCGCTGCCCGCGGATTCCGGCGCGGGTGGCTGCGCCGCGGGCTGCTGCGCCAGCGTGGCCACCAGTTGCGAGAACGCGGCGGGCAGGCGCCGCACCCGCAGCTCGCGAAAGGCATCGGCGAACAGGCTGGAGATGATGAGGCGGTTCTCCAGCGCGTAGCCCATGCCGGAAGGCGTCTCCGTGCGGTGGGCCATCACCGTCCAGCCACCCGCCAAGGTATGCGCGAGGTCCACCGCCACGATATGCAGGAAGTTGCCGCCCGGCGGCTGGTAGCCCTTGAGCGGGCGCAGGTAGCCGGGATGGCCAAAGACCAGGCCGGCCGGCAGCAAGCCCTTGGACAGCAAAGCCTGCGGCCCGTAGATGTCGGCCACCATGGCGTTGGCCAGCTCAGCGCGCTGCGCCACGCCGCGCTCGATCCGCTGCCAGTCCTCCTCGGTCACCAGGAAGGGCAGCAGGTCCAGCGCCCAGGCGCGCGCACCGGCCTTGTCCGTGTTGTCGGCGTAGACGTTGTAGGTCACGCCGTTGTCGCGGATCTGGCGCGCCATGGCGGCGGCCTGCTGGTCAAGGCCGTCGATGCCCTCCTCGCCCAATATCTGGAAAAAGCGCGCCCAGGGCTCGCGCAACCCATCCCCGCATGCCCGCAGTTCATCGAGGTGCCCGGGCGGCACCGGCCGCGCGCGGTGCATCACCGCGTCGACGGCTGGGGCGGTTTCATCAAAAGGCAGGGACGGCTGAAGAGACACGGGGCGCGGCTTTGGGGGCTGCCGGATCAGCGTTGCCGCAAATCCAGCGTGAACGGAAACTCGAGGCTGCGCCGGGGCGGTTCCACGCGCATCACGCCCGGCGTGTGGCCAAGCGTGAAGAAGCGTGTCAGGCGCCGGCTCTCAGCCTCGTACGCATTAACCGGGAAGGTCTCATAGCTACGCCCGCCCGGATGCGAAACATGATACTGGCATCCACCGATGCTGCGTCCCATCCATGTGTCGACAACGTCGAAAGTCAGCGGCGCATGCGAGGCAATGGTGGGGTGCAGCGCAGACGGCGGCGCCCAGGCGCGGTAGCGCACCCCGGCCACGAACTCGCCGGCGCGCCCGGTGGGCTGCAGCGGTACCGCGCGGCCATTGACGGTGACCACATGGCGGCTGTCGTTCATGCCCAGCACGCGCACCTCGATGCGCTCGAGCGACGAATCCACGTAGCGCACGGTGCCGCCGGCACTGCCCTCCTCGCCCATCACATGCCAGGGTTCGAGCGCGGTGCGCAGCGTCAGCGACAGGCCGCCGGCCGCGAGCTCGCCCACGCGCGGGAAGCGGAACTCGAAGTGCGGCGCGAACCAGGCATTGTCGAACGCGAAGCCGGCTTCGCGCATCTCGGTGAGCACGTCCTCGAAATCCATCTGCACGAAGGTGCCGAGCAGGAAACGGTCATGCAGCTCCGTACCCCAGCGCGTGAGCCGCCCGCGATAGGGCTCGCGCCAGAAGCGGGCCACCAGCGCGCGCAGCAGCAACTGCTGCACCAGGCTCATGCGCGCATGCGGCGGCATCTCGAACGCGCGCAGCTCCAGCAGGCCGAGGCGGCCGGTGGGGCCGTCGGGCGAGTAGAGCTTGTCGATGCAGAACTCGCTGCGGTGGGTGTTGCCGGTGACGTCGATCAGGATATTGCGCAGCGCACGGTCGACCAGCCACGGCGGCATGTGAGCGCCGACCCCGCCCTCGGCGCCGCAGAGCCGGTCGAGCTGGTGCTGCAGCTCGGCAAAGGCGATCTCGAGCTCGTAGAGCTGGTCGTTGCGCGCCTCGTCCACGCGCGGCGCCTGGCTGGTCGGGCCGATGAACATGCCCGAGAACAGGTAGGACAGCGAGGGATGGTTGTGCCAGTACGCAATCAGGCTGGACAGCACATCGGGGCGCCGCAGGAAGGGGCTGTCGGCCGGCGTGGCGCCGCCCAGCACGAAGTGGTTGCCGCCGCCGGTGCCGGTGTGGCGCCCGTCGAGCATGAACTTCTCGGTGCTGAGGTAGGTCTCGTGGGCGGCCTGGTAGAGGAATTCCGTATGGTCGACCAGTTCGTCCCAGTTGGCGGCCGGATGGATGTTGACCTCGATCACGCCGGGATCGGGCGTGACCTGCAGCAGCTTGAGGCGCACGTCGCGCGGCGGCGGGTAGCCTTCGAGCACGATCTTCACGCCCAGCCCGGCGGCGGTGGCTTCCACCGCCGCCAGCAGCTCCAGGTAGTCCTCCAGCACGGTCAGCGGCGGCATGAAGACGTAGAGCATGCCGCGCTTGTCGCCCGCAGCCGCCCGCTCGGCCTTGGGGCCGGCGGCGCGACTGGGATGGCGCACTTCCACGCACAGCGCCGTACGCGTGATCCAGCCCGCGGATTCGCCGCGCTCGGGCACGCGCGCCAGGTCCGCAGCCAGGGCAGCTGGCGCGGCCGTGCCGCCGATCGTGCCCGCTCCCGGCTTGGCTCCGGCAAGCTTGCCGGCACGCGCTGCCGCGGCCGAGCCGGGCGCGGGATAGGCCGCGGTGCTGGCACGGAACTCCGCCGCCTGGCCGGGCTCGGCGCCTTGGCCGGCAAGCCCGGGCAACTGCGCGCGCAGCTGCGCCCCGGTGGGCAGCGGTGAACGCGCCGCGAACGGGTCCTGGTCGAACTGCCACGGGTAGTCGGCCTCGCTGACCCAGGGCAGGGCATCCAGCGGCAGGCGGTAGCCCATCGGCGAATCGCCGGGCAGCAGGTACATGCGGTCGTCGCGGAAGAACCACGGCCCGCTGATCCAGCGGTGGGCGGCCAGCGCCGGGCCATCTTCCAGGCCGGTGCGGCGCAGCGGCAGCACGTAGCCGGTGGGCCGCGCCAGGCCGCCATCGAACACGCGGCGCAGGCGCATGCGCTCCATCTCATCGTCGAGCCGCGCCTCCAGCGGGTCGACATTGACCGGCAGGCGGCGCTCGCGCCAGAGGTAGTACCAGGTGTCCTCATAGCCGGGCTGCACAAAGCCGGGGTTGAGCCCGAGGCGCTTGGCCAGGCTATCGAGGAAGCGCTGCGCGTCGGCCTCGGTATAGTCGGCCGGCTCGCGCTCATCGGCGAACAGCGACGGGTCCTGCCAGCAGGGCTGGCCGTCGGCGCGCCAGCAGATCGACAAGGCCCAGCGCGGCAATTGCTCGCCCGGGTACCACTTGCCCTGGCCAAAGTGCAGGAAGCCGCCCTTGCCATAGCGCTCGCGCAGTTTATGCACCAGTTCGGTGGCATAGGCGCGCTTGGTGGTGCCGAGCGCGTCGGTGTTCCATTCCGCGCCATCGCGATCCTTGACCGCGACAAAGGTCGGCTCGCCGCCCATGGTCAGGCGCACATCCTGCGCGTTGAGCTGGAGATCGACCTCGGCGCCCACGGCCGCCACCGCCTGCCACTGCGCCTCGGTATAGGGCTTGGTCACGCGCGGCGATTCATAGATGCGGGTGATCGACATCTCGTGGTGGAAGGTCACCTCGCTCTTGTCGACCGCGCCGCTGACCGGCGCCGCGCTGCCCGGCTCGGGGGTGCATGCCACCGGGATATGGCCCTCGCCGGCCAGCAGGCCGGAGGTGGGGTCGAGCCCGATCCAGCCCGCGCCCGGCAGGTAGACCTCGCACCATGCGTGCAGGTCGGTGAAGTCCACGTCGGTGCCGCTGGGGCCGTCGATGGATTTCACGTCGGGCGCCAGCTGCAGCAGGTAGCCGGACACGAAGCGCGCGGCCAGCCCCAGGTGGCGCAGCGTCTGCACCAGCAGCCAGCCCGAATCCCGGCACGAGCCGGCGCCAGTCTCCAGCGTCTGCTCCGGCGTCTGCACGCCGGGTTCCATGCGGATCAGGTAGCGGATGTCCTCTTGCAGGCGCTGGTTCAGGGCCACCAGGAAATCGCTCGTGGTCTGCTTGTTGCGCGGAATGCTCTCCACGAAGGCGGCAAAGCGCGGCGTCAGCTCGCCCTTGACCATATAGGGCGCCAGCTCGTAAGCCAGGCCGGGCTCATAGGTGAAGGGAAAATTCTCCGCGTAGGGCTCGAGGAAGAAGTCGAACGGGTTGTAGACCGCCATCTCGACCACCAGGTCGACGGTGATCTTGAACTCGGTGGTCGGCTCGGGGATCACCAGCCGGGCGAGGTAGTTGGCGAACGGGTCCTGCTGCCAGTTCACGAAGTGCTGCTCGGGCTCGATGCGCAGCGAATACGAAAGGATCGGCGTGCGGCAGTGCGGGGCAGGACGGAGCCTGACCACCTGCGGCGAAAGCTTCACGGGCCGGTCGTACCGGTAGTGGGTGACATGGTTCAGTGCGACGTGTGTTGCCACTAGTGCCTCCCATTGGCGCAGGTTTCGTGTGGTTCTCTCAAGCAAGAGTTGTACCGCCCCTGGCGGCGCACCCCAGATAGCGGCCGGCGGCGGCCGCCCTTGCATGGCAACATGCCCAGACTACCGCAGCATTACATGGCGCCAGCCTGTTTTGCCTTCAGTCCCTGCTCGATCAGCGAGCGCAGCTTGGCCAACGCCCCGGGGTCGCCGTGCGCGGCGGCGCGCGCGTACCAGATCTTGGCCTGCTCGATGTCCTTCTCGACCACGCCGGGCTCGCCGCGCTCGTAATAGCTGGCGACGATGTACTGGGCACCGCCGTCGCCCGCCGTGGCGGCGCGCGTGTACCACTCGAAGGCCTTGCCGTAGTCCCGCGCGAGGCCCCGTCCGGTGAAGTAATTGGTCGCCAGCTCCACCTGGGCCTGCACATGGCCGCCTTCAGCCGCGCGGCGGTACCACTGGTTGGCGGACTCCAGCGAGCGCGGCACCAGTTCACCGTGCTCGTACATCTCGCCAAAGGTGAACTGGGCCTGCGTCATGTCGTTCTCGGCCGCGCGGTGCAGCCAGATCAGCGCCTCCTCCTGGCGCACCGGCGTGCCCTCGCCGCGCAGCAGCATCATGGCGTAGTTGTACTGCGCGAGCCGGTTGCCTTGCTGGGCCGCCTTGGCGAAGTCCCGCAAGGCCGAATCGAAGGCGCCGGCGTCATAGGCGGTCACCGCCTGGCGCGTCAGTTCCTGCGCCGGCGCCGGGGGCTGGCGCGCGGCCTGGGCGTGCTGGACGGCAAGCAGGCAGAGGGGAAGCAGCGCGGCAATGGCGGCGGCGCGCAATCGCGAAGGCAAACGGGCAGGAAGGTCGGCAGGAAAGCGAACAGGAAAGCGACGGACAAGCGGCATGGCAGGCTCCAGGCAGGGCACGCGCTGACTCCAAGTCTACAAGTGTAGGACTCCGGAGTCGCCAGGTGCAGTCGGAAGCGGCCGGCCAAACCTTACGGTTGGCGCCACCAGTTCTGCGCCGGTTCCGCAGGCGCGGGTACGCTGCTGGGCAGCGCTTGCGCCTGCGCCAGCAGGGCCTGAGCCTCCGCGTGCAGCCTGGACAGGCAACGCGCCAGCACGCGCGCCTCCTCCGGATCCAGGCAGGCGGCCAGGCGGGCGTTGAAGGCCTGGGCCTGCGCAAAGGCAAGCTGGTAGACCGCCTCGCCCTGCTCGCTCAGGGCAAACGCCGCCGCCCGCTTGTCCTGCTCGCGCGTGGCGCGCTGCACCAGCCCGCGCGCCATCAGGGCATGCACGGCGCGGCTTGCCAGCACCTTGTCCAGCCCGGCGCTTTGCGCCAGTTCCGTCAGGCGCGTGCCCGGCTGCTCGCCGAGAAAGGCCAGCATGCGCCATTCGCGCCGGCTCACCCCGGCCGCGGCGCGCAGGTGATGCCCGCTGGCCTGCAGGGCAACGCGGGTCAGGTGATAGAGACGGTAATTGAGGAAGTCCGCCAGACGGTCGGGATGCTGCAGCGTTTCGCCGGCGTCTTGCTCCCGGCCCTCCTGTGCCACTGCCTGTGCCTGCGCCTGCTCGCCCGCCTGGCTGCCGTTCATGCCGCACCCGCAAATTTAGTTGATTTTGTCAATTATATGGCTGGGTGTTAGCGTCTGTGCCGCTGCATAAGAACCGGCGGGCCGCGTGCCAAGCGCATCCGCCGGGTACGGCCGGGCAGCCATGAGCCCAGGAACGAAACGCGCACATCGATGCGCGAAATCCTTCTTTGGCGCCCGCGGGCCGTATCGATAAATTGGCCGGCTTCCCGCCGATGCCGAACCAACAGGAGAACCCGTGAAACCCGCCAAACTGCTGCGCGCGCTAGTCCCCACCCTCGCCACCATGACCGCACTGGCCGCCGTGTGCCTGGCCAGCGCGCCAGCTAGCGCCCAGAACGACCGCCCGCTGCGCATCCTGGTGGGCTACCCCGCCGGCGGCACCGCCGACCTGGCCGCCCGCCTGATCGGCGACAAGCTGCGCGAGGAACTCAAGCAAACCGTGGTCATCGAGAACAAGCCCGGCGCGGGCGGCCGCCTGGTCATGGACTATGCGCGCACCCTGCCCGCCGACGGCAACACGCTGGTGGTCGCCAACTCCGCGGTGATGACCATCGCCCCGCTGACCTACCGCAAGCTGAACTACGACATCCAGCGCGATTTCGTGCCGGTGGCGCAAACCGCCAACTTCCAGCTGGCCCTGGCCACCGGCCCCGGCGCGCCGGCCAAGACGCTGAAGGAGTACGTCGAGTGGCTCAAGGCCAGCCCGGCCAAGAACAATTCCTACGCCTCGCCGGCGCTAGGCAGCATTCCTCACTTCTTTGGCTTGCTGATCGGCAAGCAGGTGGGCGTGGAGATGTTGCACGTGCCATTCAACGGCTCGGCACCGTTGATGAATGCGCTGGTGGGCGGGCAGGTGCCGGCCTCGGTCGATACGCTGGCCGATCTCACCGAGATGCATCGCGCGGGCAAGATCCGCGTCCTGGCAAGCTCAGGGACGCAGCGCTCGGTGGCATTGCCGGATGTGCCCACGTTTACCGAGCTTGGCTACAAGGACATCGAAGGGCTTGGCCGGTACGGGTTCCTGGCGCCGGCCGGCGTACCGAAGGCAACGATCGACCGGCTGAATGCGGCGATCGTGCATGCGGTGCAGTCGGCGGATCTGAAGGAGCGGTTCCTGAAGCTGGGGCTGGAGCCGCAAACCGGGAGCGCGGAGCAGTTCGGCAAGGTGCTGGCGGCAGATGCCGGGCGGTGGGGGCCGGTGGTCAAGGCCTCTGGCTATACCGGGGATTAAAAAATACCGCATCAAATTCCGTTAAGTTTATTCATCTGATGAATGTTATTTATCACATGGATTGAATAAGCAAAAAATTACACTACGTTATTTACCGAAGTGATGCCGGTCAGGTCAACGGCCCGACCGGTATCGACAAAGCCATGCCCACCAGAAACACCCTCTTCATCATGTGCGACCAGCTGCGCCAGGACCACCTGGCGTGCTACGGCCACCCCACCCTGCGCACAAAGCACATCGACGCCCTGGCCGCGCGCGGCGTGCGCTTCACCAAGGCGTTCGTCACCTCTGGCGTTTGTGGCCCGAGCCGCATGAGCTTCTATACCGGGCGCTACCCGAGCAGCCACGGCGCCACCTGGAACCGCGTGCCGCTGTCCGTTGGCGAAGTCACGCTGGGCGAATACCTGAAGGACAGCCACCGCACGCTGGCGCTGGCCGGCAAGACGCACGTGATGCCCGACAACGCCAACATGAAGCGCCTGCATCTCGACGGCTGCAGCGAGCTGGAAACGCTGCTGCGCAGCGGGCACTTTGTCGAAGTCGACCGCCATGACGGCCACCACGCCGAGCCGCACAGCGCGTATGCCGAGTGGCTGCGCAAGCAAGGCTACGACAGCGCCGACCCGTGGACGGACTACGTGATCAGCGCCGAGAATGCGCAGGGCGAGATCGTGTCGGGCTGGCAGATGCGCAATGCCGGCCTGCCCGCACGCGTGGCGCAAGCGCATTCGGAGACGGCTTATACGGTGGGCCAGGCAATGCAGTACATCGCCGCGCGCGGCGACGACCCGTGGGTGCTGCACCTGTCGCTGGTCAAGCCGCATTGGCCTTATATGGCGCCCGCGCCCTACCACGCGGCCTACTCGCTGGACGACTGCCTGCCGCTCAGGCGCCACGAGGCGGAGCTGGACAACCCGCATCCGGTGCTCGACGCGTACCGCACGCAGGAAGAATGCGCCAACTTCATGCGCAGCGAAGTCTCGGACACGGTGCGTCCCACCTATCAAGGCCTGGTGCAACAGATCGACGATCGCCTGGGCGAGTTGTGGGAACAACTGGAGCGTCTGGGCCGCTGGGAAGACACGCTGATCGTGTTCACGGCAGACCACGGCGACTTCCTGGGCGACCACTGGCTCGGCGAGAAGGAGCAGTTCTACGACACCGTGCAGAACATCCCGCTGATTGTCTACGACCCCTCGGCCGAGGCCGACGCCACCCGCGGCAGCGCGGATGCGCGCATGGTCTCGGCCGTGGACGTGGTGCCGACCGTGCTGGACGCGCTGGGCCTGCCGCCGGCCGACCATCGCGTGGAAGGCCGCTCGCTGCTGGACCTCACGCGCGAGCGCGGCAATGGCCAGTGGCGGGATTTCGTGGTGTCGGAGCTGGACTACGCGTATCGCGGCGCGCGGATCGCGCTGGGCCGGCAGCCGGGCGAGTGCCGGGCGTGGATGGTGCGCAACGCGCGCTGGAAATATGTGCACTGGCAGGGTTTCCGCCCGCAACTGTTCGACCTGGAACGCGACCCGGACGAGTTCTTCGACCTGGGCGAGGATGCCGGCCACGAAGCCATCTGCTCGACGATGCGGCTGCACCTGCTGGAATGGTTCTGCACCCTCAAGCCGCGCACAACGGTGAGCAACGACGAGGTGGCGGCCAAGACCAATGTCTACAAGCAGGCGGGCGTGTTTTTTGGCGTTTGGTGAGGTGGCTTGAATCGTGCCATGACGCGCCGGGATAGCGCCTGGGATAGCGCCCGGGGCTAAAGAATCCTGCCGGTCTGGCCGTAATACCGCCTAAGCCACCCTGGGCATTGGTGCCAGGGCAACGGCCAGGAGTGGTGGAGCCCGGCAGACGCCGTCGAATCTTGTCAGGCAAGCATGGAGGTTCCTCGCCACGATCATGGAACGCAACCGCTGCAAGGTTTTGGAATGGGCAACTTGGTCCTGCTCGAGGATGAGGTCGAGCTGCGCGAGGAAATAGCGGCTTTCCTGCAAAAGCGAGGCTGGAAGGTCAGCCAGGCCGGCAGCCTGGCGCAATTCCGGCCGCTGGCCGCACAGGCGGACATTGCCGTCATCGACGTCATGCTCCCCGACGGCACGGGTTTCGATGCGGCCAGCCGCCTGCGCCGCGAGCGCCCCGGCTGCGGCATCGTCATGCTCACGGCCCGCGGCGAAACGCAGGACAAGCTGCACGGCCTGAACGGCGGGGCCGACCACTATCTCGTCAAGCCGATCAAGCTGCTCGAATTCGACGCCATCCTGCGCTCCTTGAGCCGCCGCGTCGTCTCCAACTGGTGGCTCGACCGGCAGGCCAGCACGCTGGTGGCGCCTGCGGGAGCCCGCCTGACCGTGTCGTCCAACGAGAGCAAGCTGCTCGAAATGCTGGCGCTCCATCCCACCCAGCCCGTCGATCGCCGCCAGATCGCCGAAGGCTTCGGCTTTGACTGGCTGAGCTACGACGAGCGCCGGCTGGAGACCATGGTCAGCCGCCTGCGGCAACGCTGGCGCAGCGAATCGGGCAGCGAATTGCCGCTCAAGACCGCCCACCGCAAGGGCTATACGTTCGCCGCGCCCATCGCGCTGGCCTGAGCCCGCACCCCCGGCAGCGCCGACGGCAGAAAAATCGTGGCGCGGCAGCCCTGCCCCGGCGCACTGTCCAGGGTCAAGGTGCCACCCTGCATTTCCACCATGCGCCGGGCCAGCGACAAGCCAAGCCCGGTCCCCGGTTTCTGGCCGGCATTCTGGCCGCGATAAAAGCGCTCGAATACGCGCGGCAGGTCCGCCGCCTCGATGCCGGGACCGTTGTCCTGTACTTCCAGCAACACGCCATCGGCCACCTCCCGGCCCCGCAAGACCACCCGGCAGCCCGCGGGCGTGTACTTCACCGCGTTGTCGGCCAGCGTGCGCAATGCCAGCCGCAGCAGGCTGGCGTCGCACGGGAAGGCTTCTGGCAAGCGCCCCCCATCCACCTCCAGCCGGTGCCCTTCCGACAGCAGTTGCGCGGCTGCCGCGGCGTCCTCCAGCAAGTCCGCCAGCCTGGTGGGTGACGGCCGGGAGCCATGCCGCAGCAATTCGAATCCGTCTTCATGCAGGGAGTCATTGAGCAGCATGGTCAGGCGTTGCGTGGCGCGCAGGATCTTCTGGTACCGGGCGGAGGTCTGCGGGTCATCATGGGCATCGTCCAGGTCCAGGTTCTGCGCCGTGGCATCGATCACCGCCAGCGGCGTGCGCAGTTCATGCGAGACGGTGGACAGGAACTGCCGCTGCTCCTCCTGCGCGCGCCGCTCCAGCGACAGCGACGCTTCTACCTGCGCCATGGCGCTCCTGAGCGCCTGGGTGCGCAAGGCAACCTTGACCTCCAGGTCGCGCTCGGCCTGGCGTGCCACGCGCAAGGCTTCGGCCTGGGCGGCCTCCTTTTCGGCGCGCATGTCGGTGTAGCGCCAGCTGATGGCCGAATTCATGATGAGCAGGAACGCCATCATGCCCAGGTAGTTGGCGTTGTCGACGAACGGGCCGGGGTCGATCGCGCCGACGTTGCGCGCCAGGCGCAGCACGGTGCCGCCGAAAAGCAGAACCAGGACGAACAAAAGCACACGCGCGGCCTTTTGGCCGCGCCACGTCATCGCCGCAGAAACGAGCAGCAGTATCCCCATGGTAACGAGGCCCCAGAGCAGCGCCAGTGGCCGTATCCACCAGACGTTGCCCAGCAGCAAGCAGGGGGTCATGACCAGCGCCACCCCCCAGGCCAGCAGCGAAAATCCGATCGCCCAACGCCGCCACGGCGACTCGTACAGGCCCAGGTAGTGCGCCGTGAACAAGGTGCCAAGCGGCGTCGCGAAAAACCAGCTCACCACGTAGACGGCATCGCTAGTCAGCGGCCATCCAGGCAGGAGGTACTGATACGTGAAGCCCTCGGCGGACAGCGAGGTGAACAGATTGGCCAGTACCGTCAGGCTGAACAGGCCAAAGGAGAGATTACGCGTGACCCAGTAAAACCAGACGCTGGTAATCAGCAAGACCAGGTGCGCTGCGTAGAACAAGCCAAACAGAAGCAGCTCGGTGCCGATAAAGGAAATGAACGCTTCCGGCGACCACGCCACGAGCGGAAAGCTCATCGTGCTGGTACTGCGCACGCGCAAATACACGGTAACCGGCTTCTCCACCGGCAAGTCGAGCTGAAACACCGGATTGCGGTAATCCACGTCGCGCCCCGCCACCGGCCGCCTGTCGCCGGACACCCGCTGCACGTAACCACCCGCCGTTAGCGGCTCGAACAGCGTGACGTCGTCCAGCAGCGCCGAGCGCAGTTCCAGCAACCATACCGGCGCAGCTTGCGCGGGCCGCGTCAGGGTGATGCGCAGCCAGACGGCCCCCTTCACGTAGCCAAGGGCGGGAGGGGAGTACTGGGGCTGGAAGGCCGCCGCGAACTCGGGCCGCGTTAGCTGCTCGATGGTCAGCACATCCTGCGGATCGCGCAGCAGCTCCCAATGCTCGCCGAGAGAGACCTCCCCCGACGGCGGCAGACGCATGTCCGCCCATGCGGCGGAGTGGCCGAGCCAGCACAAGAGAACGATCCAGAATAGCCGAAGCATTGTCCCTTCAAGTCGTGTTTCGCGTAAAAAGGCCATGACTATATCCCAGCAAGGATCGGCCTTTTTCACTTTCCCAGGCGATGTCAGGATTTGTCAGTTTTACGGTGATTCCATTGGATAGGATCGGCGCAGATAACAGATAACGGCACTCGACATCTATCCGCCATGCGTAATCAAGCCTGTCGCACTCACTGCGATATCCAACATGGCGTCACCGAGAGGAACCAGTCAGTGACGACACCGCAAGACAAAGCGCTACGGCCCCGCTCAGCCACCCACGGCGCCGTCGCCGCCGTTGGCCTGGCAGCGTTCCTGCTTGCCGTTACCATCGTGCGCACCGACCGGCCCTTCGGCGAGAACATGGTCCATTCAGCCTTGTTCATCGTCGCGGTGACGGCAGCGGCCATCTTCCTGCTCGATCTGATCTGGCGCAAGGTGCACTTGCGCGCCTCCACCGGCCTGGATTTTTCCCGGGACAATCCGTCGTGGCACCGCAGCCTGACCAAATTTGCGGGCCTGCTTGGCAGCATGGGCTTTGTCGGCCTGCTGTACTGGCTGTTCCCCGAATACCACGCCGCGTTCTACGAGCGCTATTTCTCCATGCTGGCAATCGCGCTGCCGGCCTGGGTCGCACTGGCGCTGCCCTATTTCTTCTTCGTCGACCGCAAGATGGCCCGGCCCCTGGACGGCTACTGGCACATGGGCAAGCTGGTCACGCTGCAGTGGGACAAGATGGATGGCAAGGTGGTGGGGCAGCAGCTGCTAGCGTGGTTGATCAAGGGCTTCTTCCTGCCCCTGATGTTCACCTATATGTGCAATGACCTGGCGCGCTTCATCGCCGCCGACTTTGCGCTGCTGACGAGCTTCAAGGCCTGGTTCGACCTGCTCTACGGCTTCCTGTACTTCATCGATGTCGGCCTGGTGGTGATGGGCTACCTGATGGCGCTGCGCATCACCGACACGCACGTGCGCTCGGCTGAGCCGTCCATGCTGGGCTGGGCAGTGGCGCTGATATGCTACGAGCCGTTCTGGTCGCTGATCGGGCGGCAGTACCTGCATTACGAGACCGGCCTGCAGTGGGGCGCGTGGCTTTGGAACACACCGCTGCTCTATGGCATCTGGGGCAGTGCGATCCTGGTGCTGACGGCGATCTACGTCTGGGCGACGGTGATCTTCGGCGCGCGGTTCTCGAACCTGACCCACCGGGGCATCATCACCAACGGGCCTTACCGGTGGACCAAGCATCCCGCCTATGTGGCCAAGAACCTGTCCTGGTGGATGATCTCCATCCCCTTCATGGCCCAGGGCTCGGCGGATGAAACACTGCGCCACTGCCTGCTGCTGCTGGCCTTGAATGGCATCTATGCGATGCGGGCCATGACGGAAGAGCGGCATCTGTCCCAGGATCCGGACTATGTGGCTTACGCCAGATGGATCGACCACCATGGCATGTTCCGCTTCCTGCGGCATCTGCCCGTGCCGGGAAACCTGCGCTACAGGCCACCGGCGCCACTTGAGCCGGCCGCCTGATTACCCATCGGCCGGCACCCTGTTGCCGGCCGATGGCATCACCCCACGAACCGATATCCCACCCCCACCTCCGTCATCAGGTGCGAGGGTTGCGCGGGATCGGCTTCCAGCTTGTGCCGCAGGTGCCCCATGTACACCCGCAGGTAGTGGCTGCTCTCCGAGTGCGCCGGCCCCCAGACTTCGCGCAGCAGTTCGCGATGCGTCATGACCTTGCCGCGATGCGCGATCAGCACGGCGAGCAGGCGATACTCGATCGGCGTCAGGTGCACGTCCTGCCCGGCGCGGGTGACCACGCGGTTGGCCAGGTCGATCTGCACCTCGCCAAAGCCGATCTGCGGGGTTCCTTGCGGATTGGTCTTGGCGTGGCGGCGCAGCAGCACGCGCACACGCGCGATCAGCTCGCCCACGCCGAAGGGCTTGGTCAGGTAGTCGTCCGCGCCGGCGTCCAGCGCGGCGATCTTGTCGTCCTCGCCGGAGCGCGCCGATAGCACCAGCACCGGCACTTCGGTCCAGGTACGCATCTCGCGGATCAGCGTCATGCCGTCGCCATCGGGCAGGCCCAGGTCGAGGATCACCACGTCGGGCTGGCGCGTGCCGGCATCGATCAGGCCGCGCTTGAGCGTCTCGGCCTCATGCACGGCGCAGCCTTCTGCCTGCAGCGCCTCGCGCACGAAGCGCCGGATATGCGGCTCGTCTTCGACCAGCAAGACAGTTGGCGAAAATTCAAATCCCATTTCAGTTGGACTCCTTGTTTGCTGCATCACGTGCAACCAGCCCGGCGCCGTTGCCGTGCGTGGCAAGCCGCGCCGATTCAAGCGCCTCGGGCGGCTCGGGCTCGATCGCAGGCGGATTGCCGCGCGGCAGCGCCACGACAAAGCGTGCGCCAGTGTGGTCCGCGTTCACGCTCTCCACCCAGATGCGCCCGCCGTGCGCCTGCACGATGGCCTCGCACACGGCCAGGCCGAGGCCAACGCCCGCGGTCGCGGATTCGCGCTCGCCGCGCGTGAATTTCTGGAAGATCGAGAGCTCTTGCCCGCGCGGCACGCCGGGGCCGTCGTCCGCCACCGCGAGCCGCACCTCCGCTTCGACCACTTCGCCGGAGATGCGGATACCGGTGCCCGGCGGCGTGTACTTGGCCGCGTTCTCCAGCAGGTTGCACAGCACCCGCTCCATCAGCACCGCATCGCACTCCACCAGCGGCAGCGCCGATAGATCCGCGACCGACACGCGGTGCCGCGACAACGCATCACGCATGCCGGCAAGCGCCGCGCCGACCAGCTCTTCGAGCGACTGCCACTCCTTTTGCATGCGCACGTCGCGGCTTTGCAGCCGCGCCATGTCGAGCAGGTTGACCACCATGGTGCGCATGCGCAGCGCTTGCTCGCGCATGGCAGCGACGGTTTCCGACAGCGACGCAGGCAGCGGCGGCTCGGTGCGCTGCATGGTCTCGGCCATGCCGATCAGGCTGGTCAGCGGCGTGCGCAGGTCATGCGAGACGGCGGCCAGCAGCGAGCTGCGCAGCCGCTCCGACTCCATCGACACCAGCGCCTGCTGCGCGACCTCCACGTAGTGCAGCCGCTCGATGGCAATGGCGATCAGCGTGGCGAAGACGTCGATCTGGCGGCGCCGCTCGGGCCGCGCGAGCGCGCGCCACTCTTGCGGCTCCACCGCGAGCACGCCGCGCGTCTGCATGGGCGCCTTGAGCGGCAGGTAGAGCACGGTGCTGCCGGGCAGCGTATGCGTGCCGGTGCCGGCGGGCTGGCCGTGATCAAACACCCATTGCGCCAGCACGGGATCGATCGCGTCATTGCCTCGCTGCGTGGGATCGATCACCGGCGGCATCAACCGCCCCTTGGGCGAGACGAGGAAGAACGCCGAGCGCGCACCAAGCGCGGCTTGCAGGAAGCGGCTGCTGATGTCGATGATCTGCTCGGGCATCAAGGCAGCGGACAACTCGCGCGCCAGCTCGTACAGGGTGCGCGCATCGGTCTCGCGCTCCACCGACACCTGGGCCTGCTCGCGCAGCCCGGCGGTAAGCTGGCCGATCACCAGGCCAACCGTCAGCAACACCGCGAACGTCACGAGGTACTGCACGTCGCTCACAGCGAAGGACATGCGCGGCGGCACGAAGAAAAAGTCGAAGGCCCCCACCGACAGCACCGAGGCCAGCGCGGCGGGGCCGCGGCCGTGGCGCAGTGCCACGCCGACCACGGCCGCGAGGAACAACATCGCGATATTGACCAGGTCGAACCACGGCCGCGTCAACGCCGACAACAAGCTGGCGCCCCCGCACCATGCAACCGCCCACAGGTAGTCGATGCGGTGCGCCACCACGCCGCTGTCGTCGTTGCGCGCCGAATCCTCGCGCACGTCGGCGCGCCCGCCCGCCGGTTGCGCGCGGCCGCGCGTATCGGCGCCCATGGCGTCGGCGGCCACGCGGATCACGTCGATCTCCGGGCAGCCGAGCGCCAGCGAATCGGCAAAGCTATGGCGCCCGAACAGCCAGGCGCGCGCGCCCAGGAACGGCGACAGGCCGAGTGCCAGCAGCGCCCGGCCACGAGCCAGGAGGCTGCCGCCGTTGCGGCGCCAGTTGCCGGGGGCGCGCCCGACCACCACCTTGGTGAGGTTGTGGCGCCGCACATAACCCGCCACCGCCTGCACGATATCGCTGCCGGCCAGCGTCTCGGTGCGCGCGCCCAGCTCCTCGGCCAGCCGCATCGCCTCCTCGATATTCGCGCGCTCGTGCCCGGCAAGCGGCGCCAGGCGCGGCGTGGCCACCGTCACCACATGCCAGTCGCAATCGAGCTGCCCGGCCAGCCGGCGCGCGCTCTTGACCACCTGCGCGGCATCGTCGCCGGTGCCGATGCACGCCAGCACCGCCTCGCGCGTGCGCCACACCGGACGGATGGATTCGGCATGGCGGTATGCGCGCACGTCGTCATCGACGCGGTCGGCGGTGCGGCGCAGCGCGAGCTCGCGCAACGCGATCAGGTTGCCCTTGCGGAAAAAATTGGTGGCCGCGGTGCGCGCCTGCTCCGGCAGGTAGACCTTGCCGTCGCGCAGCCGCCGCAGCAATTCGTCGGCGGGCAGGTCCACCAGGATGACTTCGTCGGCGTCATCGAAGACCGTGTCGGGTACCGTCTCCCACACACGGATGCCGGTGATGCCGCCCACCGCCTCGTTGAGGCTGTCCAGGTGCTGCACGTTGACGGTGGTCCACACATCGATGCCGGCCGACAGCAGCTCCTCGATGTCCTGCCAGCGCTTGGGGTGGCGGCTGCCGGACGCGTTGGAGTGCGCCAGCTCGTCGACCAGGATCAGCGCCGGGCGCCGGGCCAGCGCGCCGTCCAGGTCGAACTCCTGCAGCACGCGGTCGTCGAGCTTGTGATGCGGCATGGCCTTCATCGGCAGCCGCTCCAGCCCCGCGATCAGCGCCTCGGTCTCGGCGCGGCCATGGGTCTCCACCACGCCGATCACGACATCGCTGCCCTGCTCGCGCAGCGCACGCGCCGCGGTCAGCATGGCGAAGGTCTTGCCCACGCCCGCGGAGGCGCCGAAATACACCCGCAGCTTGCCGCGCGCGGCGCGCTCGCCCTCCTGCTGCATGCGTTGCAGCAAGGCGTCTGGATCAGGCCGGCCGGGGGCGTCGCGCTGGGCGGTGTCAGGCATGGTGGGGGTCATTGCCCGGGAGGAGGATGGATGAAAACGATTGTGCCACGCCTGAGGTCAAACACCGCGCGAATAGCGCGCCGGGGCGCATGCCGAAGCCGCCGAACGGGCCAAAGCAGCGCGCCATGACGACGGCTGTCTCTCCCTCTCCCCTCATGGGGAGAGGGCCGGGGAGAGGGGCGGTTTGGCTAGGAGCCACTTGAAGCGAAGCCAACGGTTTTATCCGGCCCACCCCCCGCCCGCCATGCGGGACAGGGGTGCAAACCAGTGAATGCATGGCGAGGCAATCGCGTGCGCCCTCACCGCTTCTCGGCATCCAGCGCCAGGTTCAACTGGAGCACATTCACCACCGGATCCCCCATCACCGCAAGCAGCGGCTTTTCCGTGTTGGCCGCAACCAGCGCCTCTACGCGCTCCAGCGGCAGGCCGCGCAAGCGGGCCACGCGTGCCGCCTGGTACTGCGCCGCGGCCGGGCTGATCTGCGGATCGAGGCCACTGCCTGAAGCCGTCACCAGATCCACCGGCACGGCCGCCTTGTTGCCGGGGTCCGCCTCGCGCAGCGCGTCGATACGGGCGCGCGCGGCATCGGTCAGGGCCGGGTTGCTCGGGCCGAGATTGGAGCCGGCGGAAGCCGCGGCGTTGTAAGGCATGGGCGCGGTGGCCGACAAGCGGCCCCAGAAGTACTTCGAATCCGAGAACGGCTGGCCGATCAGTTCCGAGCCGATGACGCGGCCGTCCTTGACGATCAGCGAGCCGGCCGCTTCATGCGGGAACACGGCGCGCGAGATGCCGGTGATCACGCCGGGGTACAGCAGGCCGGTAACGGCCGACAGCACGACGAAGATCGTCAGCATGGGGCGCAGCAGGCCACCCTGGATGGGCGTGGCGGGCTGGGCGGGTTGGACTTGCGTATTCATGGATGGCTCCGTTTATGTTCAGCGCGTTCGATGCGTTCGATACTGCGCTCAGACCCAGCCGAACAAGGTCAGGATCATGTCGATCACCTTGATGCCGACAAAGGGCACCAGGATGCCGCCGAGGCCGTACACCAGCAGGTTGCGCCGCAGCAAGATGGCCGCGCCGAGCGGCCGGTACACCACGCCGCGCAGCGCCAGCGGGATCAGCACCACGATGATCAGCGCGTTGAAGATCACCGCCGACAGGATGGCCGAGGCCGGCGTGGACAAGCCCATCACGTTGAGCTGGTTGAGCTGCGGATACGTGGTGGCGAACGCTGCCGGGATGATGGCGAAGTACTTCGCCACATCATTGGCCACGCTGAAGGTGGTGAGCGAGCCGCGCGTCATCAGCATCTGCTTGCCGATCTCGACGATCTCGATCAGCTTGGTCGGATTGCTGTCGAGGTCGACCATGTTGCCGGCTTCTTTCGCCGCCTGCGTGCCGCTGTTCATCGCCACCGCCACGTCGGCCTGCGCCAGCGCCGGTGCGTCGTTGGTGCCGTCGCCGGTCATCGCCACCAGGCGGCCTTCGGCCTGGTAGTCGCGGATCAGCTTGAGCTTGGCTTCGGGTGTGGCTTCGGCAAGGAAGTCATCGACGCCGGCCTCCGCCGCGATCGACGCCGCGGTGAGGCGGTTGTCACCGGTGATCATCACCGTCTTGATGCCCATCTTGCGCAGCTCGCCGAAACGCTCGCGAATGCCGGCCTTGACGATGTCCTTGAGCTCCACCACGCCGAGCACGCGTACATGCTCGCCATCGGTGCTGGACTCCGCCACCACCAGCGGCGTGCTGCCGGCGCGGGCCACGTCGTCCACAGCCTGCATCACGGCCTCGGGGAACTTGCCGGCGCGCTCGGTCACGTACTTGCGCACGGCATCGGCGGCGCCCTTGCGCACGCTGCGTCCGCCGGCATCCACGCCGCTCATGCGGGTCTGCGCGGTGAACGGCACGAAGATCGGGCGCAGCGCGCTGATATCGGGCGTGGCGGCGCCGGCCTGCTGGCGCGCCAGCGTGACGATGCTGCGGCCTTCCGGCGTTTCATCGGCCAGCGACGACAGCCAGGCGGCTTCGGCCAGTTGCTGCGCCGACACGCCGGGCGCGGCGATAAAGCGCGAAGCCTGGCGGTTGCCGTGCGTGATGGTGCCGGTCTTGTCGAGCAGCAGCACGTCCACGTCGCCGGCGGCTTCCACCGCGCGGCCCGAGGTGGCGATCACGTTGGCTTCCATCATGCGGCTCATGCCGGCCACGCCGATGGCCGACAGCAGGCCGCCGATGGTGGTCGGGATCAGGCACACCAGCAACGCGATCAGCACGGTGATGGTGACGGGCATGCCGGCCTTGGCGACCAGCACGCTGTACACCGAGAACGGCTGCAGCGTGGCGGTGGCCAGCAGCAGCACGATGGTCAGGCCCACCAGCAGGATGGTCAGCGCCAGTTCGTTCGGCGTCTTCTGGCGCTTGGCGCCTTCCACCATGGTGATCATGCGGTCGATGAAGCTCTCGCCCGGATTGGTGGTGATGCGCACCACGATCCAGTCGGACAGCACGCGCGTGCCGCCGGTGACCGAAGAAAAGTCGCCGCCGGACTCGCGGATCACGGGAGCCGATTCGCCGGTGATGGCGCTCTCGTCCACCGAGGCCACGCCCTCGATCACGTCCCCGTCGCCGGGCACCATGTCGCCCGCCTCGACCAGCACCACGTCGCCACGGCGCAGCGCGGCAGCGCCGCGCGCCTCGGTGGCGCCGGCGGCGCGGTAGTCGCGCCGGCCTTCCTTGACCAGCTTGGCGGTGACGGTGGTCTTGAGCCCGCGCAGCGCTTCGGCTTGCTGCTTGCTGCGGCCCTCGGCCAGCGCTTCGGCAAAGTTGGCGAACAGCACGGTGAACCACAGCCACACCGACACGGCCAGGATAAACCCGGCGCTCTCGCCGCCCGCCGTGGCGGGCGAGAACAGCGCGCGGAAGAACAGGATCGTGGTCAGGATGCTGCCTGCGTAGACCACGAACATCACCGGGTTGCGCAACTGGTCGCGCGGCGAGAGCTTCTTCACCGAATCGAGCAGGGCCGGCTTGACGAGCTCGGGCGCGAACATGCCGCCGCGCGGGCGATGATGGCCGCCGCTCTTTTGCGCGGCCAGGGCCGGCGTGACCACGCTGGTGGCCGGGGTAGTGTTTGCGGGTGCCGCGCCGGCGTTCTTGCTGCGCGTCACCATGGATTCTTGTTGCATGCGTTTCTCCATTACTTGCTAGCCGCCGAGACCACCGGCGCCTGCAGCTGCTCCGCCACCGGGCCCAGCGCCAGCGCCGGGATATAGGTGAGCGCGCCCACCATCAGCACCGAGCCGACCAGCAGCACCACGAACAGCGGGCCGTGCGTGGGCATGGTGCCGCCCGTCACCGGCAGCCTGCGCTTGGCCGCCAGCGAGCCCGCCATGGCCAGGATCGGCACGATGATCCAGAAGCGGCCGAACCACATCGCCGCGGCCAGCGCCACGTTGTAGAAGGGCGTGTTGGCGGACAAACCGCCGAAGGCGCTGCCGTTGTTGTTGGCAGCCGACGAGAACGCATAGAGGATTTCCGAGAAGCCGTGCGTGCCGGGGTTGAACACACCGGCGCGGCCCGGCTCCACCATCACCGCCACCGCCGTGCCCAGGAGCACCAGCAGGGGCGTGACGAGGATCGCCACCGCGGTCATCTTCATCTCATAGGTCTCGATCTTCTTGCCCAGGTACTCCGGCGTGCGGCCGATCATCAAGCCCGCGATGAACACGGCGAGCACCGCATACACCAGCATGCCGTACAGGCCCGATCCCACGCCGCCGAACACCACTTCGCCAAGCTGCATCAGCAGCATCGGCACCAGGCCGCCGATGGCGGTGAAGGAGTCGTGCATGGCGTTGACCGCGCCGCACGACGCCGCCGTGGTGATGGTGGCGAACAGCGCGGTGGCGGCGATGCCAAAGCGCGTTTCCTTGCCTTCCATATTGCCGCCCGCCTGCAGCGCGCTGGCCGCATGGTCGATCGGCAAACCCGCCAGCGCGGCGTTGGCCTGCTGCTCGGAGGCCGCGGCGACGCATGCCATCACGATGAAGATCACCGCCATCGACGCCAGGATCGCCACGCCCTGGCGGCGGTCCTTGACCATCTCGCCGAAGGTGAAGCACAGCGCCGCCGGGATCAGGAAGATGGCCAGCATCTCGATCAGGTTGGCAAGCTCGGTCGGGTTCTCGAACGGATGCGCCGAATTGGCGTTGAAGAAGCCGCCGCCGTTGGTGCCGAGCATCTTGATGGCTTCCTGCGAAGCCACCGGGCCCATTGCCAGCGTCTGCTTGTCGGTCTTCATGGCCTCCATCACCGGCGCGCCCTTGGCGTCGAGCACGGGCTGGCCGGCTGCGTCCACCTTGGGCTGGCTGTATTCGACCGGCGTGACCAGGCTGACTTCCTTGTAGCTGTCGAAATTCTGGATCACGCCCTGGCTGACCAGCGCCAGCGCGATCGCGGCGGCAATCGGCACCAGCACGTAGAGCGTGCAGCGCGTCATGTCGACCCAGAAGTTGCCGATGGTGGCCGCGCTCTGGCGCGCAAAGCCGCGGATCAGCGCGAACACCACCGCGATGCCGGTGGCCGCCGAGAAGAAGTTCTGCACCGTAAGCGCCAGCATCTGCGTGAGATAACTCATGGTGGATTCGCCAGCATAGCCCTGCCAGTTCGTGTTGGTCGCGAAGCTGATGGCAGTGTTGAAGGCGGAGTCCGGCGTGACGGCGCCAAAGCCTTGCGGATTGAGCGGCAGCCAGACCTGCACACGCTGCAGCACGTAGACAGCCACCACGCCCAGCATGTTGAAAGCGATGACCGCGATGGCATATTGCTTCCAGCCCATCTCGGCATTGGCGCGCACGCCCGCCACGCGGTACAGCACGCGCTCAAGCGGGCGGCCCCAGGCCGTGGCGAGGTAGCGGTCGTCTTCCATCGCGCGGCGGATATAACGCCCCACGAAGGGCGCGAGCGCCAGCAGGATGGCTAGGTAGAGGACCAGTAGTCCCAGGAATTCGGTGGACATCAGAATTTCTCCGGCCGGAACAGGGCGATCAGGAGGTAGATAAAGACAGCAACGGCGAGCACGCCGCCCAGCAGGTCAGCCCAGTCCATCACAGCCTCCTGTCGGTGGCGCTGTCCTTGCGGCGCGCGTCGGCGGCTTCTGCGCCCGGCCCCTCGGCCGCTCCCGGCGGTTTGCCTCCGAGCGCGGCGCACAAGAGCAGCAGTGCGCCAGTCAGCGCACCAAACAGCAACAAACCAATGAAATAGATCCCGTCCATGGCAAACACCGTGAGTGATTCACAGATGGCAGATTAGGGATCGAGCGGTAAAAACGGGGTAGAGAGGGAAGGCGGGGGTGTAAAGAAGATATAAAAATCGCGTAAAAACGGTGCGAAAGCCCGTGGCGGCGCGCATCCCGCTTGCCGGGCATCGGCGCGAGCTAAAAAAAGCCCCGCAGGCTGTTGGCCTTGCGGGGCTATGCAGGTCGCCGAAGCCGGCTGTGGCGCCGGCCGCGTCAGGAGCGCCTGATCCGTTACGTCAGTTGCACGGTCAGTTGTAGGTAAAAACCGCCGACTTGTTGCTGTTATCCAGCATGCGGTACCCGAACAGCAGCCCGCGGCTGGTGGTGGCCGTGAAGGCCGGCACCGCCGCGTTGACCACGATCGAGGTCGCGCCCCTGGGCGCCGGCGTGGAGGTGCTCCAGGTGCCGCTGTTGTCGACCGTGGCGGCAACGCCGCCGATCTGCTGGGCGGCGACGTTCTGCACCCAGTCCGCCGTCAGCGACGTCTGCGCACCGGCCAGGCTCGTGTTGGACGGGTCCAGTGCGGCCAGCGACTTGCTGCCCAGCGTGTTCCACGGCAGGTTCGCCCCTTGGGTGGCCGGCACGAGATCGCTCAGCAGGGTCTTGTTATAGCTGTAGGTCGGCGTGGTGTTGGTGCCATGGAACAGCTCGATACGGTACTTCGCACCCTTGACCACCTTGGAGGCATCCGCGTTGTCCGCCGCTTGCGCCCATACCAGGCTGGCAGGATTGCCCGCCAGGGTGCTGGCCGCGCTACCGCTGAGGCCCGCGGTCCGCGAGAACCAGAAGTTCGGGCAGTTGTACGACGGCGACGGCGGACTGAACTCGTTGCCGCATTGGGCGGTGACGGGCACCGTGCCGGTCTTGTTGCTCACGTCCATATAGTTCTGGCCCACCTCGGCCGGAACCGGCGCGATATAGACGATGCCGTTGCTCGGCAAGCCGGGCCCGGTCACGCGCGCATAGCTCAGGGGCGCGTTGTTGACGACGCTGCCCGGGCCCTTGGCGTTGATCATGAACTGGATGCCGCTCTGGAAGTGGCTGTAGTTGTTGTTGTTCTTGTTGAAGCCCGGGTTCATCTGCTCGACGCGCCGGATCTGGAGCTTGAGCGTCACATCGACGGGCTGCTGGTTGCCGACCAGCCACCAGCTCGACGGATGTGCGCTGGACGCGCCGCCTGCGATATCGCGAGCCGTGGTGATGATGTTGCCGGGGTTTCCGCTGGCGTCCAGGTACCGGATGTTGAAGATGGCCTCGTCACGCCCCGAGGCCGTCGACGCGGCGGGATAGAACGCCATGATTTCCGGCACGCTGAACTGTGCGTTCGTCATGGAGTCGCTGGTCAGGATGCCATAGAGCAATTGCCCGAAGTAGTAGCCGTTGTGCAGGAAATCGATACCGGCCGCGTTGCTGATGTCGGCAGCGATGTTCTGGCATGCGGACGCCACCCCATCGACCTCCGGGCCGCCCTGCGACGCGCTCAGGCTGGTATTGGAAGACGTCACGCGCTGCGCGACGGGCAGCGCGAAGCAGGCCGAGAGCCCCTTGGCGACCGCCTGCGCTGCCTGCGGCAAGGCCGCGACGCCGGCGGGCGGCGCAGCGAGCGTGCCACCCGTGCTGGTGGCGGTGGCGATGGCCACGGGCGTCGGGTTGTCGACGGTGGCCAGCGCCAGCTTGCCGGTGGCCGGATCCGTGACCACCTTGACGATATCGAGCACCTGGTCGGCGGTATTGCCCACGCCGGCGGCGGTGGCGGCGGTGATCGCGGTCGAGAACGGATCGTAATTGGCGGGCGCGCCGATGGCGGCGAGCACGCTGGCGAGCTGCGCGACCACATTGGCGGTGACCTTTTGCAAGGCGGCGGCGTCCACCGTCTTGCCACTGACGAACGTCAGCGGATTGCCGTCGGCGGCGAGTTGCGCCACGATGGCCGTGGTCAGCGGCGTGGCGTTGATGGTCAGCTGGGCGCCGGCAGCCGGCGTGACGGTGCTCACGCTGACCAGCGGGGCGGTGTTGCCCGTGGGGTCGGTGACGACCACGAAGAACGGCGCCACTTCGCCCGTCTTCAGGGTACAGGTGTAGGTGCCCAGCGCGCTGGTGGTGATCGCGGCTTCCTGGCAGGGGGACGCGCCCGCGCTGTCGGTAATGGCCACATTGGCGTTGGCCAGCGCCGCGCCAGTGGCGGCCGTGCCGGTCACCGCGGCTGCGGTGACCGGCTTGTCGCCGGCGGAGCCGCTGCTTGTGCTATCGCTGCCGCCGCCACCGCAGGCGGCCAGCGCCAGCAGCGCCGCTGCGCTCAGCGCGACCCCGAATGTCTGAAGTTGAAGCTTCATTGGATTTCCCCCCTGAGAATGGATTCCGGTGTTTCTTCTGCTTTTGTTTTTCGCCGGCGCCGTGCCGGCAACATGATTTACGGCAGGACCCTGTTATTCGTTAGCCGGCCGATGGCAGCGGTCTTGCGTCCCCCGGCACGGGCAAGACTAAGCAGCCGGCCAGCAGGTGGGAATCCCATAAACATGGCATGGCGCCCTACCCCGGATTGCGCGGGGAGGCGGGGAGGCGTGGGGGG
>NZ_LZZU01000078.1:0-83516 GCF_014170355.1 Cupriavidus sp. UME77 | reverse complement strand
GTGGGGGGGTGGGGCGAGGGGGGATCGGGCCGCTGGGCCCGGTGCGCGGCGCCGGACAGCTAGCCGGCCACCGCCGCATGCCAGAAGGCCTCGCCCAGCGCCCGCATGGGCGCGCGCGGGCGATACAGCAGGATCTGCATCACGAGGTCCGTGTCGCCGCCGACCTCCAGCCCGGCGCGCACCAGGCGCCCGGCGTGCAGGTCATCGGCGATCAGCCGCGCGGGCAGCCACGCCAGGCCCATGCGCTGGCGCACCATTTCATGCACGGATTCGGCGAAGTCGCTGACCGCGATCACGTCGAGCCGGCTGGCCAGCCCGCGCCGCGCGATCTCGCCGTTGACCATGCGGCCCAGGGTCAGCGTCGGCGCGTAGGCGATCATCGGCACCGGGGCGCGCTGGCCGCGTGCGAGCAACTTGTACTGTGGCCCGCCGCCATCGGCCGCCGCGCTCACGCAAACGAGGCGCTCCTCGCCCACGAAGTGGTACTGGTAGCGCGCGCTGTCCAGCGTCACCGGCTGCTCCGGCGAGTTGTAGCAAAGCAGGAAATCCGCGTCGCCTTCGGTGAAGATCGCCAGCGCGTCGTGCGTGGGAAAGGTGGAAAGCCGCGTGCGAAAGCCTGCAGCCGCCTTGTCGTTGCGCAGCGCATGGCGCAGGCCGGCCAGCCACGCCGGCACCATCGAGCGCGCCAGCGTCTTGCCGGTGACGATCACCACGGTGCTGGCATCGGCCCGATGCGCCGCGCGCAGCGACATGCGCGTATCGTCCAGCGTGCGCAGCGCGCTCTGCGCGGCCTCCAGGAACTGCCGCCCCTCATCGGTGAGGCGCACCGGGAACACGCTGCGATCGATCAGCGGCGCACCCGCCCAGACTTCCAGCGCCTGCATGCGGCGCCCGAATGCCGGCGGCGTGACGTTGCGCAGCTCCGCCGCACGCGCAAGGCTGCCGGCCTGGGCCAGGCACACAAAATCCTCCAGCCAGCGGATATGCATAAGGACTCGCGCCAGGGCGCGCGCAGAAGTTGAATGGGGACGATCCGGGCAAATGCCGCCGTCGCGAAGAGCGGCGCTGCGAATATTGTAGCTGTAGCCGTACGTGCCCCGGCGCGCAGCGCGCGGCATGCGACACACGGCAGCCGCACGACTCGGGTAGAATTTTTGCCATGGCCTTCTTCAAGCGCAGCACTGCGCCCACCTCCTCGCCGTCATCCGCGTCCGCCGCCCACGATGCCGCCGGCTCCGGCCATGGCAATGGCAATGGCAATGGCACGGCGCCGGAATACACCATCGACGAACTCGCGCGGGCGGCCGGCACCACGGTGCGCAATGTGCGCTCCTACCAGGACCGCGGCCTGATCGATCCGCCCGAGCGGCGCGGCCGGGTGGGCATCTACACGCAGACGCACCTGGGCCGGCTACGGCTGATCAACCACCTGCTGGCGCGCGGCTACACGCTGAACAATATCCAGGAGCTGCTCAAGGCGATCGTGGAAGGGCACGACCTGCGCTCCATCCTCGGGCTGGAATCCGCCATCAGCAGCCCGTGGACCGATGAAGCGCCGCGCCACTATTCCTACCTGGCGCTGGCCAAGCTGTTCGGCCGCGCGATATCGCGCCCGGCGCTGGCCAAGGCCATCGCGCTCGGGCTGCTGGAGCCGGACGGCATGGGCTACCTCGCACGCAGCCCGCGCACGCTGGCTGCCGGCGCGGAGATCGCGCGCGCGGGATTTCCGCTGGAAGATGTGCTGTCCATCGTCGAGCATGCACGCGGGCACTTCGAAGCCGTATCGGACCGGATCGTGGCCATGGTGGTGCGCGAGCTGGACCGCTTCGGTGAAGGCAAGCTGCCACCGCCGCAGGACGTGCCGCGGCTGGTGGATATCCTCTGGCGCATCCGCCCGCTGGCCATGGTGGCGGTAGAAGCGGAGATGATGCGGGCCATGGAACAGTCAGCCAATAAATACCTCGGCGACCGCGTGGCGGCCATCATCGAGCACTTGCACGACGCGCCGGAAGATGGCGGCGCGGGCAACGCGCCAAAGGCCGGGCAGCGCAAGGCCAGGCGCTGATACAGGTACGTGCCCGCTCTAGCCCGCTACCTAAAGCGCCACCATCTGGAAATCGCCCTTGCGCATGCCGCAGTCGGGACAGCACCAGTCTTCCGGCACGGCACTCCATGCCGTGCCGGGCGCGATGCCATGCTCCGGCATGCCAGCGGCTTCGTCATAGACAAGCCCGCAGATTTCACACTGCCAGACCTTCATGCCGCGGCCCTCACCGAAGGCGCCCGGCTGGATACGCCGGCCCGCGCGGAGTTGGCCTCGATCTCCGCGATCAGCGGCTCGATGCGCGCCAGCTGCGCACGGTTGTCGTGATCCCACGGGTGGAAGCCCGGCCGGAAATAATCGAACCACTCCGGAATCATCTTGCGCAGCACGCCGGGCTTGCCCCACAGGAAACGCACCACGCCGCCAAAGCCGCCGAGCTTGTTGCGGCACTCGCGATCCGCCATCACCAGCCGGATGTGGAACACGAACACCATCGCCCAGAACGTCACCGTGGTGGTGAGCATGGTGAAGGTGCGCAACAGATAGCGATATAGCCCCGGCTTCATCACGGCATTCCACACGTCGTAGGCCACTGCCTTGTGCTCGGTCTCTTCCAGCGCGTGCCAGATCCACACCTGGTGGTAGCCGGGCTCGGAGCCGCCCATCTGGTCCGGGTCCGCCAGCAGCCCGCCGGCAAGCATCGCGGTGTAGTGCTCAAGCGCGATGGTGTGCGCAAGCTGCCATGACTTGGGCAGTATCTTGCGCAGCACGTTGAGCAATTTGCCAACGAACCGGTCGAGCGGCTCGGCGGGCAGGCCCGCATCCGTCATCAGCCGGTTGTAGAGAATGTGCTCACGCGTGTGCATGGCCTCCTGGCCGATAAAACCCGCGATGGCCCGCTTGAGCTCGGGGTCGGTCACATCGTCGCGATAGGCGCGCACGCTGTCCATGAAGAAGCGTTCGCCTGCCGGAAAGAAGATCGAGAGCGCGTTGACGAAGTGGGTGACATGGCGGCCCCGCACGTGCCAGTCGCCGATGCGGCTGGCGGGCAAGTGGGGATGCACATCGCGTCGGACTGGCATCATGATGAGTACTCCTGTCGATTCGTGGAATGCGTCGGGTGCGTCGGGTGCGTCGGGTGTTGCAACAGCGGCCTCAGCGTCCGTCGAGAAAAGGCAGCAGGTCCGCCGCCACGCGCTGCGGATCCTCTTCCATGGGGATATGGCCCAGCCCGGCGTAGCGCTGCAGCCGCGCGCCCGGGATGCGCCCGGCAAAGGCTTGCGCATGCGCCGGCGGGATCCAGCGGTCACGCTCGCCCCACAGCACCAGCGTGGGCGCGCGGATGGTGTTGAGCGCTTGCGTGTCGAGCGCGTCGAAATCCAGCTTGGGCACCATGCGGCCCACCGCTTCGCGGCTGCCCTCGGCGTAGAAGAAATCGACATAGCGGCGGAAGGTGCCTTCGTCCACCCGCGAAGCATCGCCGTAGACATCGCGCGTGGCGGCGCGGATCACGCACTCAGGCAGCAGCCACGGCGCCGACCAGCGCACCGGCGCGTGGTTGAACAGCGCGATATAGAGCGGCAGCTTCATCGGGAAACCGGCGGCATCGATCAGCACCATTTTGTCGACGCGCCCGGGATGGCGCGCGGCCATGTCCCATGCGATCAGGCCGCCCAGCGAGTTGCCGATGACGCTGGCGCGCTGCAGGTGGATGGCGTCGCAGAAGGCGTCGATAAAGCGGCGGTACGTGTCCACATCCATGGTGAGAATGCGCCCGCGCGCATCGCGCAACGGCCCGGTCAGGCCAAAGGGCGGCAGGTCCACGCGCAGCACGCGATAGCGTTGCGCGAGTGCCGGCAGCACGCCCTGCCAGGTGTGCAGCGAAGCGCCGAAGCCATGGATCAGCAGCAGCGGCTCGCCGCCGGGCACGCCTTCATCGGTGTAATGCACGAGCGTGCCCATGACCTGCACCCAGCGCGAGGCGGGCAGTGCGTAGCGTCTGGCGAGCGTTTCACGCGACAGGCTGAACAGCCCGACGCGGCCCTGGCCGAACCAGCGCGTGAGCGCGCCGGGTGGCTGCGAGAGGCGGCTGTCCGCCGGCATGGCGACGCGGTTCATTGCGCATCTCCGCCATTGCCGCCGGCCTTGGCCGGCACCGTGTTGGGCACGCCCGCGGCGGGCTTGCCGAGCGGGCCTTTGCGGCGCGCGTCGAACACCACCAGCTTCTGGTAGGCCGCGGGCAGCAGCCGCGCCATCATGTCGGCGGCAACCGCATCCGGGCCGATCAGCACGCGGCGGCGGTTGTGGCGCACGCCGTTGAGGATCACGCGCGCGGCCTTGTCCGCCGTGGTGATGAAATACTTCTCGAACTCATCGCGGCCCTGCTGCTCATCGTGCACCAGGAAGCCGGTGACGTTCGCGGAGATGCGGCTGGCCTGCGCAATATTGGTCTTGATGCCGCCCGGGTGCACGCAGGTCGCGGACACGCCGCAGGCCTGCATGTCGAGCTCCTGGCGCAGCGATTCCGTGAAGCCGCGCACCGCATACTTGCTCGCGTTGTAGCCGCTCATGCCGGGCTGCGCGAAGATGCCGAAGATGCTGGACGTATTGATCACGTGGCCTTCGCCGCTGGCCTTCAGGTAGGGCAGGAACGCCTTGGTGCCATGCACCACGCCCCAGAAGTTGATGCCCATGATCCATTCGAGGTCATCGTAGCTCATGCCCTCGATGGTGCTCGACAGCGCCACGCCGGCGTTGTTGAAAATCAGGTTGATGCGCCCGTGCGTGCGCGCGGCCTGCTCGGCCCAGGCGTACATCGCGGCGCGGTCCGATACATCGACGCAGTGCTGCGTGAACACCAGGCCTGGCGCCGCGCGCATGACCTCGGCCACCGTCTGCGCGAGGCCTTTTTCATTGCGGTCCGACAGCGCCAGCTGGCAGCCTTCGCGCGCCAGCGCGAGCGCCAGCGAGCGGCCCATGCCGGAGCCTGCGCCGGTAATGGCGGCCACCTTGTTCTTGAAATCCTTCATGCGGTGTCTCCTCGGTGTTCTTTTGGTCTGGCTCGTGGCCGGGCACGCGACGCGCTCACGCCTCGATGGCCCGGTTGGCTGCGCTGGCCACGCTGGCTGCATTGGGTGCGAGCGCGTGGTGCATCAGCGGACGGATCTCGTAATCGGCCATGCGAAAGCGTGCGGTGGCGCGGCGGAACTGCCAGGTGAACCCGGGCCACAAGGTGGTGTTCTTGCCGGTCTTGGGGTCGAGGTACCAGCTCACGCAGCCGCCCTCCGACCACACCGCGCCCGCCAGCTTGCGCTGCAGCCCGGCGTTGTAGGCGCGCTGCGCGCTCGGGCGCACGTCGATGGCCTGCGCACGCTGCTGGCCCATGGCCTTGAGCGCGCCGAGGATGTAGTTCACCTGCGACTCGATCATGAACACCATCGAGCTATGCCCCAGGCCGGTGTTCGGCCCCACCACCAGGAACAGGTTGGGGAAGCCGGCCACGGTGGTGCCCAGGTATGCCTCGGCGCCATCGCGCCAGGCGTCGAGCAGGTCGGCGCCGCGCTGGCCGAGGATGGCGCCGCGCGGAATCGGATCGGTGGCGTGAAAGCCGGTGCCAAAGATGATGCAGTCCGCCTTGCGGCGGGTGCCGTCGCGCATCACGATCGCGTCTTCCTCCACGTGGTCGATGCCGTGCGTCACCACATCCACATTGGCGCGCGCCAGCGCGGGGTAGTAGTCGTTGGAGATCAGCACGCGCTTGCAGCCGATGGTGTAGTCCGGCGTGACGGTGGCACGCAGCGCGGGATCGGCGATCTGCCGCTTGATATGGCGGCGCGCAATGCGCGCCACCACCGTCATCAGCTTGGGATGGACCACAAAGCCGAGCACGCGCGACTCCAGCGCCCAGTAGATGCCGGTGCGCATGAGCTTTTGCGTGAACGGCAGGCGGCGGAACAGCCAGCGCTCGGCCGCAGACACCTTGCGATCGGGCTTGGGCATGATCCACGGCGGCGTGCGCTGGAACAGGTCCAGGTGCGCCACTTGCGCAGCGATCTGCGGCACAAACTGGATGGCGCTGGCGCCAGTGCCGATCACCGCCACGCGCTTGCCCGCCAGCGCGTAGTCATGGTTCCAGTGCTGCGAGTGAAACGCCTCGCCGCGAAAACTCGCCAGGCCCGGGATATCGGGATACGCCGGCCGGCTCAGGCCGCCCATGCCTGACACCAGCACGCGAGCGCGCACGCGCTTGCCATCGGCCATGTCGAGCTGCCACGTGCCGCTGGCGTCGTCCCACGCGGCGCGGCGCAGTTCGTGGTTCAGGCGCAGGTGGGGGCGCAGGCGGAACTGGTCGGTGCAGCGCTCCAGGTAAGCACGGATCTCCGGCTGCGGTGAAAACATGCGCGACCAGTTGGGGTTGGGCGCGAAAGAGAACGAGTACAGATGCGACTGCACATCGCAGGCGCAGCCCGGATAGTGGTTGTCGCGCCACGTGCCCCCCACCGAGGCGGCCTTCTCGAACAGCGCGAAGTCATGCAGGCCTGCCTGCTTGAGACGGATCGCCATGCCCAGCCCGGCGAACCCGGTGCCGATGATGGCGATATCGATGTGCTCGGCAGGGCCGGGCCCCTGCGGTGACGGCTGGGCTGTGGATAACTCCGGGGGCAGGTCTGCTGGCGCGTTCATAAGCTGTCTCTCGTGTCGCTGGCGTGCACGGCGGGATGCCGTATTGCGTCGCAACATCATTGATTGTGACATTGATGAATGTCATCGTAGGCACGCCAGCGCCCGGGGTCAACTCGGAGATTTGAATCGCCATTCTAATTTTTAGCGGATTTTAGTGGCTTTTTGAGCGCATAAAACGGGGAGAAAGCGCGTTTTTCCGCACTACGTGGCGTACCCACCGCTGCGTTTGAAACCGGCACCGATCTGCCGAACATGGCTAAAAGGCGACGGCGGCTATCCCGGCGCGCGGCCCAGCAACCGCTTGCGCCAGGCGTTCGGGGTCTCTTGTGTCCAGCGTTTGAACGCATGGCTGAACGCGCTTTGCTCCGAAAAGCCGAGCAGCATGGCCAGCTGGGCGAGGCTGATGGCAGGGTCGGCGAGGTAGTGCTCGGCCTGCGCGCGGCGCACCCCGTCGACCAGCGCGGAGTAGCTCAGCCCCTGCGCCTGCAGCCGCCGCTGCAGCGTGCGCACCGGCAAGCGCAGGTGCGCCGCCACCACCGCGATCGGCACCTCGCCCCGATGCAGCGCGGCGCTGATAAAGGCACGCGCCTGCGCGATCTCGCCGGTGCCGTCCGCCTCCAGCGCGCGCAGCTGGACCTGGGCGATGCGCGTCATCTGTGCCTGCATTTGCGCATCGGCCTGCATCGAAGGGCGCGCCAGCAGCGCGGGATCGATGTGCATGGCGTGGCGCCCGGCGTTGAAGACCACCGGGCAGCCGAATACGCGGGTGTAATCGTCGGCGTGGCCACCGGGTGGCGGCGCGTGGGGGAACTCGATGCGCTCGGCAAAGAAGCCGTCGCCCAGCAGCCAGCGGGAAAAGCAGATCCACGTGGCCATGTGCAGCTCGTGCGCGTGGCGCGACAGCGGGCCGTGCTGCGCCTCCCACGTCATCCACGCGCCCTGCGCCGTTTCATGCAGGCGGGTGCGGCCGATATCGTTGGCCAGCACCTCGTAGCGGATGCCCTGCAGGATGGCCTCGCGCACCGTGGGCGTGGTCAGCACCACATAGCCCATCTCGGCATAGTGGCGCGGCCGGAACGCCGCGCCCGCGTGCAGGCCCGCCAGCGGATCGCCGGCGGCGCGCTCCAGCGCATCGAGCAGCGTCAGGTAGTGCGCAACGCCGATGCGCGTGGCGGGGCCGGCCGCGCTGTCGAGCAGGGCGGGATCAAGCCCTGCCAGCACGAGCTGGTCGGCCGGCGCGATGCCGGCGGCCTCGCCATAGTCGAGCACGGTGCGCAGGTAGGGCAGCGACACGGTGCCTGGCGTCTGGGCAACGTAAGCCGCGCTGGCGGTGTCGGTGATAGCGGCGGCGGGGAGCGCCGCGTTGGCGCGTGGCATCAAATCATCTGTCATGCGGGATCAAGACCGGGGCCTGATCTTTATCCAAACTGCGGCGAGCGTCAATGCGGGGTATCGGCAACGCCCATCGCGAGGCCCGCGCAAGGCCCGCACCATGCACCCGCAAGCCACCCGCAAGCAGACGGATCAGCGCAAAAAAGGAGACACTCCATGCACACCCCGGCCACCGAGCCGCCCGCGCGCGCGCTGTCGCGGCGCGGCTTTCTCAAGATTGGCTTTGGCTTGTCCGCCGCACTCGCGTGCGCCGGCCTGGTCCCGGCATTGTCCGGCTGCTCGCCCGCGCACAAGCAACCCGCCGCCGGCATGCAGTTCCTGCGCGAAGGCGACGTGGCGTTGTTCACCGCCTTGCTGCCCGCCGTGGTGGCGGAGCTCGCCGAGCGCGAGCTCGGCGCGCGCGAACTGCAGCTCGGCCAGGCCGTGCGCAATGTCGACGCCACATGCGCCGCCATGGATGCCAACGCACGCGCGGAACTGCGCAAGCTGCTCGACCTGCTCGCCATCGGGCCGTTGCGCTGGGCACTTGCCGGTGTGGGCCAGGACTGGAAGCAGACCGACACGCAGCAGGCACGCCAATTTCTTGCGCGTTGGCGCGCCAGCCGCTTCGCCACCTTGAATGCCGGCGCCGTGGTGCTGGTCAAGCTCAGCAGCGTGGGCTACTACCTGCTGCCGGCGGCGTGGGCGGGCAGCGGATACCCCGGCCCCAATCCCGCGGTCTTTCGTGCGCTGCACGCCTGAAATCCAATACACGAGTCCCTCATGGCCATTCCCGATATCTATAGCGCCGGCATCGCCGCCGGCTGGAACGTGGTGGACGGCGCCGCGCTGACCGCGCCGATTTCGCTCGACGCCGACGTGGTCATTGTCGGCAGCGGCGCCGGCGGCGGCGTGGCCGCCGAGATCCTCAGCGAAGCCGGTCTGCGCGTGGTGCTGGTGGAGGAGGGCGCGCTGCGCACCTCCGACAGCTTCAAGGACATGGACGAAGGCCGCGCCTATCGCGAGCTATACCAGGAGGGCGCGGCGCGCGCCACTTCCGATGGCGCCATCGCCATCCTGCAAGGACGCTCGGTGGGCGGCAGCACGACGGTGAACTGGTCGTCGAGCTTTCGCACGCCAAAGGAAACGCTGGCGCACTGGGCCGCGCACCACGCGGTGAGCGGCCACGGCGCCGCGGACATGGCACCGTGGTTCGAGCGCATGGAGGCACGGCTGTCGGTGGCGCCGTGGGGCATGCCGCCGAACAACAACAACGATGTGCTCAAGCGCGGCTGCGACAAGCTGGGCTGGGAGTCGCACGTGATCCCGCGCAATGTGAAGGGCTGCTGGAACTCCGGCTATTGCGGGCTTGGCTGCCCGGTCAACGCCAAGCAATCGATGCTGGTATCGACCATTCCCGCCGCGCTGGCCAAGGGCGCCACGCTGGTCCACCGCGTGCGGGTGCGCGCGCTGGAGCATGACGGCAAGACAGTCACCACGCTGGCTGGCGAAGCCCTGGGTGCCGATGGCCGCACGCCTTCGGGCATCGCCGTGACAGTGCGCGCGCGGCACTACGTGGCGGCCGGCGGCGCCATCAACACGCCGGCGCTGTTGCTGCGCTCGCGCGTGCCGGACCCGTATCAGCGGCTCGGCGTGCGCACCTTCATCCATCCGGTCAACCTGAGCGTGGCGGTGATGCCCGAACAGGTCGACCCATACTACGGCGCGCCGCAATCGATCGCCTCCGATCACTTCCAGTGGAAGGATGGCGCCACCGGCCCGATGGGCTACAAGCTGGAAGTGCCGCCCTTGTTCCCCGGCATCAGCGCCGGCGTATTCAACCAGGTGGGCGAGGCGCTGCGCACCGACATGGCCGCGCTGCCGCATACCAACGCCATGCTGGCGCTGCTGCGCGATGGCTTTGTTGCGCAGAGCGAAGGCGGGCGCGTGCGCATTGCCGACGATGGCAGCCCGGTGCTCGACTACGACATCAGCGACTATGTCTGGGACGGCATGCGGCGCGCCTGGCTGAGCATGGCCGAGGCGCAGTTCGCCGCGGGCGCGCTGCGGGTGCGCCCAGCCCACCTGGACGCGCCGTACTACGACAGCTGGGCGCAAGCCAGGCAGGGCATTGCCACGCTGCCGCTGGCCAAGTTCCGCGCCGCGCTGTTTACTGCCCACCTGATGGGCGGCTGCGCCATGAGCGACCAGCCGCAGGGCGGGGTGGTCGACAGCCATGGCCGCCATCACCAGCTGGCCAACCTGTCGGTGCTGGACGGCTCCGTGTTTCCGACCAGCATAGGGGCGAACCCGCAACTGTCTGTTTTCGCCCTCAGCGCGCAGAACGCCCAGGCGCTGGCAGGGCAGCTGGCCCGATGAGCGCAGCTCGCCGCCGCGCGCGGCGGCGGGCCTTGGCCCGCAAGGCAATCCCCCCCCCTTTGGCAGGGAAGCAAAATCCGGCATGGCGCGCGTGGCATGCAGGCACAATCAAATCCAGTTAGAGGCAACGCTCCAAAATTGCACTTGTGAAACGCGCGCAGCGCTCGCTAGGCTCCGTACAACTGTTTCAAGCATCCGTTTGCCGTCAGAGCAGGGAGCTGCTGCAGTGTGTGGAGTTTTGCTGGGGTTGTACGGCATGACCATAAGAGAGACGCCCCCCTATGAAGACCGGAAAAGGCACGGCAGGAGACACCAAGGCCCGCATTCTCGACGCCACCGAGCGCTTGTTCATCGAGGTTGGCTACGAAGGCACCTCGCTACGGCAAGTGACATCGCGCGCGATCGTCAATCTGGCCGCGGTCAACTACCACTTCCGCAGTAAAGACATCATGATGCAGGCGGTCCTGGGCCGCCGGCTCGATCCGCTCAACACGCGCCGCCTGGCGCTGCTCGATGCCTGCGAGGCACGCTGGCCGGGCCCGCAGATCCGCTGCGAACACGTGATGGGTGCGCTCTTCGTGCCCGCGCTGCAAATGGCGCGCGAGCCCGACGTGGGCGGCCCGTCGTTCCTGCGGCTGCTCGGGCGCGTGTATTCCGATACCTCGCCATTCATCCAGTCTTATCTGCTCGGCCATTACGCGCCGGTGTTCGGCCGCTTCTCCGATGCCTTCGCCCGCGCGCTGCCCGAGATCCCGCCGCAAGAACTGGGCTGGCGCCTGAACTTTGCGCTCAAGGCGCTGGCCGGTGTGCTGGCTGGCGAGGAGCTTGGCAACCTGCTGCCGGCCTTCACGCAAGGCAAGGACCTGAGCGACGCGCACGTGCTCGCGCAGTTGAGCGCGATGGTGGTGGCTGCGCTCAAGGCACCCGTGCCCGCCAGCCAGCAACTGTGCGCGCTGCAGGACGTATTCCAGATCGGCGAGACCCAGCATGCGGCGGAGCATGCCGAGCAAGCCGCGCTCGATGCCTTGGTGGCAGAACAGGCGCAACACGCCGACACCCTTTCCGCTGCCGTGCGCAAGACACGCCGCGCGGCACGCAACGAGGGCGCGACACGCGCCGCCGTCACCAGCATGGCGGTGCGCGGCGCGCGCGAGCACCCCATCGTCTTCCCGAGCAATCCGCTCGACGACTGGATGCGTACCCGCTCCAGAACCTAGCGGCGCGCTGGCGCCGGTCAACAGCCGGCGCGAGCCTGGCCGCCTCCAGGAACCCGAGTTGCGAGAACCCCGCTTGCGCCAGGCATCCGGCCGTCCTTAGCCCGGCATTTCCGCAGCGATCCGCACTCAGGCATTCCGTTCTCAACGACACCACGCGTGCGCCGCGCGCACGCAATGGACCGCTGTCGCCCGCGTTTTGCGCGCGGGCCGACGCCACAACAGGAGATCCGCATCGTGAAAGCCTTGTATTCCCACCCGCTCGGCGCATCCGTATCCGCATCGAGAAAGCCATTGCCCTTGCTGCATCACCTCGCAGCCGTCTTCGCCTTCATCTTCGCGCTCGCGTTGCCGGCACTCGCACAAACGCAGCCGCAGGCCCCCGCCGGCTCTGGCACCGGCTCCGGCACCGCCTACGACGGGCTCACGGCGCAGCAGCAGGCCGCGCTGCTGTCCAAGCAGATCGCCAGCGGCGAACTGGCGAAGCTGCCCGACGAGCAACTGCTTGCGGCCATCAACGCGCTGCAGCCCGAGGCCGCGCTGCTGTGGGCCAAGACCGAGATGAACCGCTACCCCGAGTACGAGTACTGGATGACGCGCCAGGAGCGCCTCAACGGCCAGTGGCAAGAGCAGCCCGCGCGCATGATGATCCGATACCGCCACGCGCCGCGCCAGCTCTATGCGAAGTGGCTGCCGGGCGGCAGCCAGGCCGGCCAGGAAATCATCTACGACGAGACGCAGCGCAAGGATGAGATGTACGGCCACCTCGGCGGCATGCTGGGGTTCACCTCGATGTGGATCGCGCTCGACGGCACCATCGCGCGCGCGCAGTCCAACCATACGGTGCGCGACCTGGGCTTCCAGTACGTGGTGTCGATGCTGGAGCGCGATGCCAGGTCGCTGCGCGCGGCCGGGCTCACGGAGAAGTTCACGCGCGCGGACATCGTGCAGGAGCAGGGCATGCGCATGGTCGCGCTCACTTGGGACCTGCCGGCCGGTGCGCCACGCTATTACGCCAAGCGGGTGCAGCTGATGCTGGACCTGAAGAACCCCTGGCCACGCGTGGAAACCGCCTGGGATGCCGAGGGCAACATGGTCGAGAAAATTGTCTTCGAGAAGGCGCTGCGCAAGACCTTCGACGCGAGCGCCTTCGATGCGAAGAACAGCGACTACAAGTTCTGATGCGGCAATACCGTGCCCGCCAGGCAGCGCCGCGCGCGTTTGAATCCGCTTGTGCAGGCACGCGCGCAGCGGTTTGAACAAACCGCACGAGCGCTTGCGCAGCGGTGGCAAGGGCACGGCGCGCCATGTTTGGAACGCGCACTCTATTGACGCTCGCTTGCCCCGGCAGCGAGAGTCGCTGCACGGAAAAGAACGATGCGTTGCCGCGCATGGCGGCACGCAAGACAAAACAAAGCGGCACCACGCGCGACACAGCGCTTCAGGAGACAAGCATCATGCATCAGCATCCTTTGCAGCACGGACAGGATCGGCAGCGTACGCCGTGGAGGAATCATCATGGGCAGCGGCTCCAGCGCTACGGCGTGGCGCTGCTGGGTGCCACGATGCTGGCCGCCTGCGGCGGCGGCGGCGGCGATGGCGGCAGCGGCGGTGGCGGTGGCAGCACCGCCACCGCCACCAGCTCCGCCCCGGCCACACCGGTGCGGCTGTGTCCCGCGGCGCTGGACTACACCACCACCTTCACCGGTGGCACCGGCTCGGGGGAACTGGTCAAGGTGCAGATCGACACCAGCAAGAAGACCTGGCAAGTGACCTTCCTCGACTCCTCCGTGCCGCGCACCACGGGCACGGTCCTGCCGACCCGCAGTGACACCACCGGCGGCCAGAACGTGATGACGGGCACGCTGTCGCAGGAAACAGGCCTGCCCACCGACAAGCTCAATCAGTGCGCGTTCCAGCTCAACGGCGCGAGCCTGGACCCGAATCGCCCCGCGCGGCTGTTCGTTGGCGAAGGCGTGGCGGGCGGCACCATTCCGGGTGCGCGCATCCAGTTCAATGGTGTCCTGGGTGCGGGCGCGGTGCCGGATACCACCTTCCCGTATTTCCAGTTCATCGGCTTCGCGCAGACCGAAACCGACCTCACCAAGATCGCGGGCCAGTACAACGGCTACGGCTTTCACGAGGTGCCGTCGAAGAACTTCCAGACAGTGGCGCAGGACTACCGCATGGCGCTGGCGGCAGATGGCTCGTTCCAGGTGTGCGACAACAAGACGGGCGGCACCTGCTCGCAAAAGGGCAAGAACTTCGTGCCCCAAGCCAACGGCAGCCTGATGTCGGCCAACTACAAGGGTGAGATCGATCCGCCCACGCTCGGCGCCACGCTGGGCCGCGCCTACCTGATCGTGGGCAAGCTGCGCGGCCAGCTGGTCCCGGTGATGATCCGCGTGGGCTACGCCAACGGCTCGCTCACCAACGGCATGGCGCTGGGCGCCGACGACGAGATCGGCATCGGCATGATGGCGCCGGCCGTCGCCGTGACGCAGGGCACGGTCAACGGCGAGTACGTCGGCGTGGACAGCAACTTCGCCTACCGCACCACCGCGCTGGTGGCAGCGGACGCGGCCATGCTCGACCCGTTCCACCCGTCGGACGCCTCGCTCGCCACGGCGCTCAAGCTGGACTTCTCGCAGCAGCTGCCCGGCGTGGTCACCACCACGCGCAAAGATGGCGCGGCGGGCAGCCCCACCGGCAAGTTCATCTTCACCGGCGGCGTGTTCGGTTTCCTCGAGTCGCGCAGCGGCAGCCCGTACTTCACCATCGGCGCCTTCGTGCAATGACGGCCATGCAATCCCACTTATTCCAGGAAGACAAGATGACGAAGAATGCCTTTCGTTTGGCAGCGCCATTGCTGATCGCCGCGCTCGCCTGGCTGGGCGGCATGCCCAGCGCCCATGCACAGAAAGCCGGTGACAACGTCGTCGCTGCCGGCTGGTTCCACATCAACACCAGCGGCAACAGCAGCCCGTTCACCACCAGCGTGATCGATGCGCCCATCAACGGCCCGCTAGGCTTGCCGTCGTCATTCACGGCGCCGGGCAGCAGCATCAGCACTTCCAACGCGGACACGCTGGGGCTGACCTTCAGCCACTTCTTCACGGACCACATCGCGCTCACGGCCGTGGGCGGCATTCCGCCCAAGTTCAAGCTCTACGGCCACGGCAACCTGATCCCGCCGGGCCCGGCGGGCGCGCTGGGGCAGCAGCCGCTGGGCGACCCGAGCCTGAACCCGATCATCACCAGCGCGCGCCAGTGGAGCCCGGCGACGATGGTGCAGTACCACTTCTTCGAGCCTACCGCGCGCGTGCGTCCTTTCCTGGGCATCGGTGTGTCGTACAACTTCTTCACCAACATCGAGCTCAACCCGGCATTCGCCGCCTCGGTCAACAACAACCTGGGCGCCACGCTGGCCGCCGGCGCCGGCAAGCCGGGGCCGACTTCGGTGGAGGCCAAGGCGTCGAACTCGTTCGCGCCGGTGTTCAACATCGGCGGCTCCTTTGCGATCACGGAGCAGTGGGGCCTGACCGCATCGGTCACCTACATTCCGCTCAAGACGACGTCGTCGATGATCATCAAGGCGTCAGACGGCACGGTGTTGTCCACCTCCAAGGCCACCATCAGCCCGAACCCGCTGATCATGTTTGTGGCGGCGACGTATAAGTTCTGAAGGGGCCAAGACCGTTTGCGATGACGAGGGCTGTCACTCCCTCTCCCACAAGTGTGGGAGAGGGGACCAAGAACAGCGCGTTCACGCCCTGGCCGCATGAATCGTCACGGTCTTGCGCACGGGGCTTGAGAGCACCAGCGATGTGGTCACCGAGCCGTGGGCCGCGAGCGTGTCGACCACGTGCTCCAGGTCGGCCGGATCGGCGATGGCGCAACGCACGATAAAGCAATGCGCCCCGGTCACGCGATCGGCGCTCAGCACTTCGGGCATGCTCTCGAACAGCTTCACATACTTCTGGATATAGGCGTGCGTGGTCTCGATATGGATGATCGCCTGCAGGCCGACGCCCAGCGCGCGCAGGTTCACCCGCGCGCCGTAGCCCTCGATCACGCCCGCGTCCTCCAGCTTGCGCACGCGCTCGCTCATGGCCGGCTGCGACAAGCCAATGCGCTTGCCCAGCGCTGCCAGGCTCTGCCGGGCATCGGCCTGCAGCGCCTCCAGGATCAGTCGGTCTTTCTTGTCCAGCTCCATCCCGTTCTCCCATGACACCTGTTGCGCGCCGCCGATGATTCATCGGTGCGCGGTGCCGATTTCCGATACCTTGCCATTCATGGCGATGGCGTGCTGCGATTATGCTGGAACTCAGTGCGGCTCAATGCGTAGCCCGATATCCTTCCGGAGGCAATATGCAACTCGTCGGCATGCTCGACTCACCCTATGTGCGCCGCGTGGCCATCTCGCTGCGGCTGCTGGACCTGCCGTTCGAGCATCGGGCAGTCTCGGTGTTCAGCACGTTCGAACAGTTTCGCGCGATCAATCCCGTGGTGAAGGCGCCCACCCTGGTTTGCGACAACGGCGTGGTGCTCATGGAGTCAGGCCTGATCCTGGACTATGCCGAGACGCTGGCCACGCGCAGCCTGATGCCCGCGCAGCCCGAGCAGCGCCAGCACGCCCTGCGCGTGATCGGCCTGGCGCTGGCGGCGTGCGAGAAGACGGTGCAGATCGTCTATGAGCGCAACCTGCGCCCGGCGGAAAAGCAGCACGAGCCATGGATCGACCGCGTGCAGGGACAGTTGCATGCCGCCTGCGCGGCGCTGGAAACAGAACTGGCGGGGGCCGCGCTTCCCACGGAGGAGCGCTTGCTCACGCAGGCGGACGTGACCGCCGCCGTGGCATGGAGCTTTACGCAGCTGATGCTGCCGGCATGCGTCGAGGCGTCAGCGTATCCTGCGCTGGCGGCATTCGGCGCGGCCGCCGAACGCCTTGCCGTGTTCAAGGACACGCCGCAGACCTGATCCACTGTCGCGCTACGCGCGCATGGCTTTCGCCATCTCGCTCGTGGCATGCCAGCCCAGCGCGACATACAGCGACCGCCCCATCTCGGTAGCGTGCAGGATCGCGTACTGGAGGTCGCGCCTGGCGAATTCGTCCTCCGCCAGCTGCATGAGGCGGCGCCCCAGCCCCTCTTTGCGATGCGTTGCCTCCACATACACGTTCAGCACGTAGCCACGCTTGTCCTGCATGGGATGGGCCGGGTGCGGCGGCCAGTCGATCGCCATCAGGCCGATGCCGCCCACCGGCTGGCCCTGGTCCACCAGCACGAAGCCGAAGTAGCTGCCATCGCGCAAGCGCGGCACCAGCCACGGCCGGAACTGCTGCGTCATGGCCTGCAGGACCTCCTCGCTGCGCCCGGCCTCGCGGAACATGGATTCGCGATGACGGCAGACCAGTTCGACATCATCGGCACCAAGTGGGCGGACTTCCATGGCGGGCTACCTTGGGGATTTGCGTGGGTGGTGGGAGAGAGATCTGCGCGGCGCGCACCGCCATCCTAACGCAGTGCGTTGCGATTCGGAAAACTTCCCGCCTACGCCATGGCACGAAGCCGCACAATAAAAAAAGCGAAGCGCTGTTGGCGCTTCGCTTCGAGGCAATCCGGGCAGGCCGCACCGGATGGCAGGACGAACCCTTCTGCCTTACTGCGTGGTCACTGCCGGCTTGACGTCCGCCGAGGCTACCGGACCGGTCTCGCTCAGGCCACCGCCAAGCGACCGGTACAGGTCGATGGCGTTGTTCAGGCGCAGTTGCCGCGCCTGGATCAGAGCCTGGTCGGCAGCGAACAACTGACGCTGCGAGTCGAGCTGGTCCAGCTGGCTGGCCACGCCATTCCTGAAGCGCACCGTCGACAACTCGTAGCGCGCTGCCTCGGCGTTGCGCACCTGCTCCTGGCTGGTCACCTGCTCTTCCAGCGTGCCACGCGCCACCAGTGCATCCGCCACTTCCGCGAAGGCCGTCTGGATGGTCTTCTCGTAGTTGGCGATCTGGATGTTCTTGCGCACGTTGGTCAGGTCCAGGTTGGACAGGTTCCGGCCGTAGTCGAAGATCGGCAGTACCAGTTGCGGTGCGAACGACCACGCGCCGGTGCCGGAGTCGAACAGGCTCGAGAAGGTCGGGCTGATCGCGCCAGCATTGGCGGTAAGCGTAATGCGCGGGAAGAACGCCGCGCGCGCCGCGCCGATATTGGCGTTGGCGGAGAGCAGCAACTGCTCGGCCTGGCGGATGTCGGGACGCTGCTCGAGCAGGTCCGACGGCAGCCCTGCCGGGATGTCGCTGATGATGCGCTCGTCCGACAGGCGCATCGGTGCGGGCAGGTTCTCGATGGAGCCAAGCGGCTTGCCCACCAGCACCTCAAGCGCGTTCTGCGCCTGCGCGCGCTGGCGTGCCAGCTGCGCGGCGGAAACGCGGGCCTGCGCCACCAGCGACTCGTTGTCGCGCAGGTCCAGCGCCGACGTGGCGCCCGCATCGAAGCGTTGCTTGGCCAGGCTCAGCGTGTACTCGCGCGTCTTCAGCGTGTTCTGCGCGAGCTCGTACTGCTCGGCGAAGGAGCGCTCGGACAGGTAGGCCTGGGCGACTTCGGAGACCAGCGAGATCTGCGCGGAACGGCGTGCTTCCTCGGTGGCGAAGTACTGCGACAGCGCCGCGTTGGACAGGCTGCGCACGCGGCCGAAGAAGTCCAGCTCGAACGAAGTCACGCCGACGCCCGCCTGGAAGTACTCGGAGACGTACGGCTTGCCGGTGGCCGACTGCAAGGCCGGGGTACGCGAACGGTTGAAAGCGCCGGTGGCGTTCACCGTGGGCAGCAGGTCGGCGCGCTGCACCTGGTACAGCGCGCGCGCCTCCTCGATGCGCAGCGCGGCGGTGCGCAGGTCGCGGTTGTTATCCAGCGAGGTGGCGATGAGCACTTGCAGGCGCGGGTCGCGGAAGAACTCGCGCCAGCCGATCTCGCTCGCCCGGCGGGTTTCGCCGGTCTTCACTTCGGCGGCCGCGTAGCCTTCCGGCGCGGCCGGGAAGCTGGTGGCCACCGGCGGGGCAGGGCGTTCATAAACGGGTGCCAGTGTGCAACCCGAGAGGACGCCCGCCACCAGCAACAGCGTGGTCAGTGTCTTTGTCATGTCAGATTCCTTCCTTGGGTTCGAGCCCTTGCTCGTTCAGCAACTGCTCGCGCTTGCTGCCCTTGAAGCGGCTACGGATCACCACGAAGAACACCGGCACCAGGAAAATCGCCAGCACCGTGGCGGTGATCATGCCGCCGATCACGCTGGTACCGATGGCGCGCTGGCCACCCGAGCCCGCGCCGCTGGCGATCGCCAGCGGAAGCACGCCCAGGATAAAGGCCATCGAGGTCATCAGGATCGGGCGGAACCGCAGGTGCACGGCTTCGAGCGTAGCGTCGATGACGCTGCGGCCCTGGGCCTGCAGATCCTTGGCGAATTCCACGATCAGGATGGCGTTCTTCGCCGACAAGCCAATCGTCGCGATCAGGCCCACCTTGAAGTACACGTCGTTGGGCATGCCGCGCAGGGTCACGCCGAGCAGCGCGCCGAGCACGCCGAGCGGCACCACCAGCAGCACCGCGACCGGGATCGACCAGCTCTCATAGAGCGCGGCCAGGCACAGGAACACGATGATCAGCGACAGCGTGTACAGCATCGGCTCTTGCGAACCGGCCAGGCGCTCTTCATAAGACTGGCCCGACCACTCGAAGCCGAAGCCCGGCGGCAACTTGGCGAAGTTGTCTTCCATGATCTTCATGGCTTCGCCGGTACTGCGTCCCGGAGCGGCCTGGCCAGCGATCTTCACCGCCGGCAAGCCGTTGTAACGCTCCAGGCGCGGCGAGCCCATGATCCACTCGGAGGTGGCAAAGGCAGCGAACGCAACCATGTTGCCGTTGCTGTTCTTCACGCGCAGCTTGGTCAGGTCGTCGGGCAGCTTGCGGTCGTTGCCTTCCGCCTGGGCGATCACCTTGCGCACACGGCCTTCGTAGATGAAGTCGTTGACGTAGGAAGAGCCGAACGCGATGGCCAGCGTCGAGTTGATATTGGCCACCGAAACACCCAGCGCGCGTGCCTTCTCGCGGTCGATGTCGATCTGCAGCTGCGGCGCGTCTTCCTGGCCTTCGGGGCGGACGCCCACCAGCGCAGGATTCTTCGCGGCCATGCCGAGCATCATGTTGCGCGCTTCCATCAGCTTGGCGTGACCCTGGCCGGTGCGGTCCTGCAGGCGGAAGTCGAAGCCCGAGGAGTTGCCCAGCTCGGAGATCGCCGGCGGGTTAAGCGGGAAGATGATGGCGTCCTTGATGAAGGACAGCGTACCAAACGCCCGGCCAACCAGTGCCTGTGCGGTCTCGTCCTTGCCAGTGCGGTCCTTCCAGTCCTTCAGGCGCACGAACGCGATACCGCCGTTCTGGCCGCGGCCGAAGAAGGAGAAGCCCGCCACGGTGATCATCTGGTCCACCACCTTGGATTCCTTCTGCAGGTAGTAGTCCTCGATCTGCTTGAGCACGCCGATGGTACGTTCCTGCGTGGCGCCGTTGGGCAACTGCACCACCGTGATCATGTAGCCCTGGTCTTCCTCGGGGAGGAAGGAGGAGGGCAGGCGCTTGAACAGCACCACCATGCCGACGACGATGAGCGCGTAGATGATCAGGTAGCGCCCGGCGCGCGCCAGGATGCGGCCCACCACGCTCTGGTAGCCGGTGGCGGCGCGTGCGAAGGTGCGGTTGAACCAGCCGAAGAAACCCTTCTTCTCGTGATGGTGGCCAGCCTCGACCGGCTTGAGCAACGTGGCGCACAGCGCCGGCGTGAGCGTCAGGGCCAGCAGCGCCGAGAACGCGATCGATGCGATCAGCGACAGCGAGAACTGGCGGTAGATGTTACCCACCGAGCCCGAGAAGAACGCCATCGGGATGAACACCGCGGTCAGCACCAGCGTAATGCCGACGATGGCGCCGGTGATCTGGCCCATGGCCTTGCGCGTGGCGTCGCGTGGCGAGAGTCCTTCCTCGCTCATGATCCGCTCGACGTTTTCCACCACCACGATCGCATCATCCACCAGGATACCGATCGCCAGCACCATGCCGAACATCGTCAGCACGTTGATGGAGAAGCCGAAGGCCAGCAGCATGCCCGTGGTGCCCAGCAGGGCCACCGGCACCACAACCGTCGGGATGATGGTCGCGCGGATGTTCTGCAGGAACAGGTACATCACCAGGAACACCAGCACCACGGCTTCGACCAGGGTCTTGATCACTTCCTCGATCGAGATCTTGACGAAGGCCGAGGTGTCGTAAGGCACGGTGTACTGGTAGTCGGCCGGGAAGAACTTGGAGAGCTCTTCCATCTTGGCGCGCACCGCGGTGGCGGTGGCCAGGGCGTTGCCGCTCGGGGCCAGCTTGATGGCGATGGCCGCCGACGCCTTGCCGTTGGTACGGGCCAGCGTGGAGTAGTCGGCACCGCCGAGTTCGACGCGGCCGATGTCCTTGATGCGCACCGAGGAGCCGTCCGGGTTCGTGCGCAGCAGGATGTTGGCGAACTGCTCCGGCGTGGTGAGGCGGCTCTCGGTGGTGACGGTGGCGTTGAGCTCCGTGCCCTTGGGCGACGGCGTGCCGCCCAGCTCGCCCACGGCGACCTGGACGTTCTGCTCCGAGATGGCGGCGGTGACGTCCTGCGGCGTCAGGTTGAAGCCGGTCAGCTTGGCCGGGTCCACCCAGATGCGCATGGCGTACTCGGTGCCGAACAGGTCGGCCTGGCCGACGCCCGGCACGCGGCGGATCGAATCGATCACGCTGGACGAGATGTAGTTGCCCAGCTGGATGGCGTCGGCCTGCCCGGACTTGGACGTGACCGTCAGGAACATCATGTAGTTGTTCCCGGCCTTGTCCACGCGCACGCCCTGCTGGCGCACTTCCGCCGGCAAGCGCGCTTCCACGCGCTTGAGGCGGTTCTGCACCTCGACCGAGTTCAGGTCGATATTGGAGCCCGGCTGGAAGGCGATCGTGATCGTCGACAGGCCGGTGGCTTCGCTGGTGGAGTTGTAGTAAAGCAGCCCGGGAATGCCGTTGAGCTCTTGCTCGATCACCGTGGTGACCGAGTCTTCAAGCGTCTTGGCGGATGCGCCCGGATAGGTCGCCGTGACCGAGATCGTCGGCGGGGCGATGTTGGGGTACTGGGCGATCGGCAGTTGCACCACCGACAGCAAGCCCCCCAGCACGATGATCAGCGCAAGCACCCACGCGAACACCGGCCGGTCAATAAAAAACTTGGCCATAACACTGGCTCCCTTCGAATTGCGCTGTGATTAGCCTTGCTTGGCTTCCGTCTTGTCAGCGGTCACCGCGGCAGGCGCCGAAGCTCCGCTGGCGGCCGGCTGCGCAGCGGGAGCCGAGGCGGCGGCGGTCTTCGAGACAAACGGCACGGCCTTGGCGGGCGCGCCGACCTTGACCTTCTGCAAGCCCTCGACGATCACCTTCTCGCCACCCTTCAGGCCCTCGGTGACGATCCAGCTCTCGCCGATGGCCTGGGGCGCCTTGACCGGCACCGCCGCGACGTTGCCGTCGCCGCCCACCACCATCACCGATGCGCCTTGCGCATTGCGGATCAGCGCGCGTTGCGGCACGGTCAGCGCGTTTTCGTCCACGCCTTGCTCGATCTTGACGCGCACGAAGGTGCCCGACAGCAGCTCGCGCTTGGCGTTGGGGAACTGCGCGCGCAGCGTGATGGCGCCGGTGGTCGGGTCAACCGTCATGTCCGAGAACAGCAGCTTGCCGGTTTGCTCGTACTCGCGGCCATCCTCGATGAACAGGTGGACGCGGGCGCCACCGTCGACGCCCTTGACCTTGCCGCTCTCGATGGCACGGCGCAGCTTCATCACTTCGCTCGCGGGCTGGGTGAAGGTCACCCAGATCGGGTCGACCTGCTCGACCGTGGCCAGCTTGGTGGCTTCGCCGCTGCCGACCAGCGCGCCTTCGGTCACCAGCGCGCGGCCCACGCGGCCGCTGATGGGCGCGGTGACGGCGGTGTAGCCGAGGTTGATCTGGGCGGTGGAAACGGCCGCCTTGGCCGAGGCGATGTCGGCGGTGGCCTGGCCCGCGGCCGCCACGGCTTCGTCATATTCCTGCTTGCTCACCGCGTTGACGGCGACCAGCGGCTTGTAGCGCTCGGCCTTCTGGCGGGCTGCCACGGCGTTGGCTTCGGCGCGGGCAAGGCTGGCCTTGGCCGACTCGAGCTGTGCCTGGTAGGGCGCGGGGTCAATCTTGAACAGCAACTGGCCTGCCTTGACCTCGCCGCCTTCCGTGTAGTTGCGGGACAACACGATGCCGGCAACCCGCGCCCGCACTTCGGCGGTGCGCACGCCTTCGAGGCGGCCCGGCAGTTCGTTGATAACAGAAACGGTCGTAGGCGTGACGGTAACGACACCCACTTCCGGCGGCGGCATGGCGCCGCCCTGTGGCTTCTTTTCGCCGCAGGCGGACAGCGCAAGCGCCGACAACACGGCAGCGGCAACGCAAGTAATACGTTGGGACTTCCTCATCGATAACCCCATGATGGCAATTTGAGATCGGCCGCATGCGCTCCCGGTGTCGCTTCCGGATACGGCGCGGCCCACCGCTGGCAGATGGCACAGAGGCGGGCAAAAAGAGTAATGCTAGCCACAATTTGCAACACTGACGTGGCACATGCGACGAAAGGTTGCAAATTAGTAACGACATGCCGACATGGCAGCGTGAACCGTGGAGCGGTGCGCGCCGCCGTCTGCCAGGCCATCACGCCGATGGGCTGGCCGAAAGTCAGGCGAACGCGTATTATATATACATTCAAGCATGTATGTAAGAACTTGTTGCAACGCGGCGATAGCCGCTCTATATAACCCACGTCCTAACGCGCCAGCGCGGCGCGCACAGTGCAAGGCGGGCTTCACCGCCAGCACTCAGGGAGACAGAACCAGACCGGTCCCTCGTGGCCGGCACCAGAGAACATCATGGTCCGACGCACAAAGGAAGAGGCGCTTGAAACACGCCATCGCATTCTCGACGCGGCCGAGGCGGTCTTTCACGCCCGCGGCGTTGCCCGCCCTTCGCTAGCCGATATCGCGGAGGCGGCCGGCGTGACGCGCGGCGCCATCTACTGGCATTTCAAGAACAAAAGCGATGTCTTCGCCGCAATGTCCGACCGCGTCCACCTGCCGCTCGAGGCACTGTGCGAGCCGGGACGCATCGCCAGCCAGGAAGACCCGCTTGCCAGCATTCGCGACATCTGCGCCTTTGTGATGCGCCAGACCGTGGAAAACCCGCAGTGGCGGCGCGTGTTCGAGATCGTTTTCCACAAGTGCGAGATGGTGGCGGACAACGGCGCCATCTTCGAGCGGCAGCGCCAGTCGCACCAGGAGGGCACGGTGAAGATGCGCGAGCACCTGCGCATGGCTATCGACCGCGGGCAGTTGCCGGCCGACCTCGACCTGGACCTGGCCGTCAATGTGTTCCACGCCTCGATTGGCGGAATGCTGTCGCACTGGTTGTTCGCCCCCGAGGATTTCGATCTCGAGAGCAATGCCGAGCGGGTGGCCGATGCCTTCATCGACACCCTCAAGCTCTCGCCGGCCTTGCGCCAGGGCTATGTGGCGCGTCCCGTGCCGAAGCTAGAGGAAGAAGTCGCCTCGATGTGCCAGGAAGCCAAGAAGAAAGCCGAGGCCGAGACCGAGACCAGGCGGGCTGCGCAGACTCTCGCCACCAAAGCGCTACCCGGCTGATCGCCACAGCGGCGCGCGAGCCACTCAGCCACTCAGCCGCGCACGGCCTCGCGCCAGCGCGCCAGGAAATTGCGCTTGCGCAGGGTGTCCTGCGCCGCCAGCAGGCCGGGGCCGACGCTGATCGGCTTGAGCGCGTAGCCCAGCCGCTCCGACAGCGCCGCGGCGGTGTGCTCGCTCTCGGTGTCGGTGCGGATCGTGTAGAGCTGCGAGGCGCTCTGCCCCAGCAACGTCTGGCCCGCACGCGAGAGCAGGAAATCCAGCCATAGCCGGGACGCGTTGGGATGCGGCGCGCGGCGCGCGATAAAGGCCACGCGCGACATCACCAGCGTGTAGTCGCGCGGCGCGATGACATCGATCTGCGCTCCGCGCTCCATCAGCGACAGCGCGTACGAACCCAGCAGGTTGTAGCCCATCACGAATTCGCCGGAGGCGATGCGCTCGATCATGTTCGCGGTGGACGCAGACAACTGCACGCCGCAGCGCCCCAGCGCCTGGGCCAGGTACCAGAACTCATCACCCATGCGCGCGTCCTGCTGCGCCAGCAGGTAGCCCACCCCGGACTTTTCGACATCGTAGGTCACCACCCGCTGGCGCCAGCGCGGCGTGTTTTCCTGCAGCAGGCGCGCCAGCCCGGTGCGGCTGCGCGGCGTGCGCATGCCGGCAAAATGGCGGCGGTTGTAGACGATCACGGCGGGCTCGAAGGTGGTGCCCCAGGCTTCGTCGCGCCAGGCAGCCCACGCCGGCAGGCCGGCGCGCTCGGGCGAGGGGTAGCGCAGGGCATGGCCATCGTTGACGAGCTTGATCTGCAGGTCCATTGCCGTGCTCCACAGCACGTCGGCGTAGTCGGGGCCGCCCACCTGGCCCGCGCCCAGCGCGGCGCTATCGGCCAGGAAACGGCCGTTCAGCTCCAGCGTGTTGAGGTCCTGATAGCGCACCTTGATGCCAGGGTAGCGTGCCTCGAACGCGGCCAGCAGCGGCCGCGCGATCTCCACATCGGTGGAGGCATGCACGTTGACCGAGCCTTCCTGCACGCCCCGCGCGATGATCTCGGCGTAGCTTGCCGGGTAGCCCGCCGGCACCGGCGGCACGGCCTGGGCATGCACCCGATGGCTCAGCCCCGCCAGCGTGGCCGCGGCCGCGGCGGCGCCGGTCAGGACGCGCCGCCGGTGCCAGCTTGCGGGTAGTCCGGCAACCATGGAGGAAGACACGAGGGGGGAGAGCAAGGAGGATGGGGAGGGGGGCAGCTTGCGCAAGGCGGGAACCATCGGTGGTGACATCGGTGGCCAAAAGGGGCCATGGCGCACTCGCCGCGCGCAGCCCGGGGCGGAGGTATTATAAGCGCCCGCGGCGTGTCCTCGCGGGGGCGGGGGCCTTGCCAGCCATGGCGGCAAAGCCTTCGCATGATTTCAAACGGACGCTTATCTGGCAGGGGAGGACCGCCGTGCGCTTATTGCTGGTGGAAGACGAGATTGAACTGGCGCGCTGGGTTGCGCGTGCCCTGGAGCAGGGCGGCTTCGTCATCGAGCATGTGGCCGACGGCCTGCAGGCCGAGGCGCGGCTGATGGCCGAGGAATACGACGTGGTGGTGCTGGACCTGCGCCTGCCCGGCAAGGACGGGCTGGCCGTGCTCAAATCCATGCGCGGGCGCGACGACCGCACCCCGGTGCTGATCCTGACCGCGCAAGACACGCTCGACGAACGCGTGCGCGGCCTCAACCTCGGCGCCGACGATTACCTGCCCAAGCCCTTTGCCATTGCCGAGCTGGAAGCCCGCATCCTGGCGCTGATCCGGCGTAGCCGCGGCCGCGCCCATCCACGCCTGCAATGCGGCACGCTGGTGTTCGACGGCGAAACGCGCAGCTTTACGCTCGAAGGGGCGCCGCTCGCGCTGACCCCGCGTGAATCGACCCTGCTGGGCGCGCTGCTGGCCAAGAGCGGCCAGCCGCTGACCAAGGCACAACTGCTCGACAAGGTGTTCTCGCTCGATGCCGACGTCAGCCCCGATGCCATCGAAGTGCTGGTCTACCGGCTGCGCAAGAAGCTCTCGGGCCACGGCGTGACCATCGTCACGCTGCGCGGCTTCGGCTACCTGCTGGAACCGGAAGGACAGCCCTGATGCTGCGCCGCCTGCCACGGCACTGGTTGCGGCGCTGGCTGCAAGGCAGCCTGCGCCGCCAGTTGCTGCTGCTGCTCGTGCCCGCGCTGGCGGCGATGATGGCGCTCGACACGTGGCTGACCTACGGCACGCTGCGCGATGCCGCCAACGCGGCGTACGACCGTTCGCTGTACGGCTCGGTGCGCGCCATCGACAACGCCATCGGCATGGCCGGCGAAAGCGTGCAGATCGCGCTGCCGGATGCCGCCATGGAGATGTTCGAAACCGCGGCGCAGACCCATGTCTTCTACCGGGTCTCGCTGGAACGCAACGGCAAGATCGAAACCGTCACCGGCTACGACGACCTGCCGCTGCCCAAGGGAGAGATCGCCAGCAACCAGCCGCGCTTCTACGACGCCGACTATCGCGGCGACCCGGTGCGCATCGCCGTGCTGGCGCACCCGGTGTATCGCCCCAACGCCCACATGCGCGTGATCGTGCAGGTGGCCGAAACCGCCGAGCCGCGCTTTGCGCTGATCGCCACCGTGTGGCGCGGCGCGCTGGCGCGCGACGTGCTGCTGATCCTGATCAGCGCGGGCATCCTGGTGGCCGGCATCACCTATGTGCTGCGCCCGCTGGCGCGCGTGCGCGACGACGTGCAGGCGCGCTCCGCCGACGACCTCACGCCGCTGGCCTTCGACCATGTGCCCATGGAAGTCCGCCCGCTGGTCGACGCGGTCAACCTGCACGTCTCGCGCTCGGCCGCCATGACGCAGGCGCAGGCGCAATTCATCGCCGACGCCGCGCACCAGCTGCGCACGCCGCTGGCCATCCTCAAGACGCAAGCCGAATTCGCCCAGCGCCAGCTTTGCGCCAGCGCCGACCCGGCGCGCGCGCGGGATGCCGCCGGGGAGGCGGTAGGCGGCATCGTCACGCAGCTGGAGCAGGCCGCACGCCTGACCAACCAGTTGCTGGCGCTGGCGCGGGTACGGCAGCACCCGGGCAGCGACGCGCCCGGCGACGCCGAACCGCTGGAGCTGATCGACGCCGTGGCCGTGGCCGAGCAGGTGGCGCTGGACTACTTGCCGCTGGCGCGCGGCAAGCAGCAGGACTTTGGCTGGGAGCGGCCGCAGGGGCTGGCGCTGCCGGTACGGGCCGATGCCGCGCTGTTGCGCGAAGCCTTTGCCAATCTTGTCCACAACGCGATCCAGTATTCGCCGCGCGGCAGCCGCATCACGCTTTCCGCCGCGCGCATCGGGGACGCCGCCTGCCTGGTGGTGGAGGACGACGGGCCGGGCATTCCTGTCGAGGAACGCGAGAAGGTATTTGCACGGTTCTACCGCCGGGTTGGGAATGTGGAACCGGGCTCCGGCCTGGGACTGGCGATTTCCCGCGAAATGGCGGCGCGCTTCGGGGGAACGGTCGCGCTGGGAATCGCGCTGCAGGGCAAAGGGGTTCGGGCGGTCCTGTCGCTGCCGATCGGGGACTGAGAGGACATGTGAGGACATGTGAGGGCGCTAAAAAGACCAAAAAATCTAAAAAAAACAAATGTCCATACATCCGACCCCACGTAAACCCCACCCCATTGCCTGACAAATTGACAGCCTTTTGACAGTTTCTACCCCCTAGAATCGCGCCATGGCCGCCGTACCGGCCAGACCAAGTCAGAAAGCCAAAGAACAAGTCCGGCATGCAAGCGCTGCCAGGGACAGGAGACGACGCCGAGCCACCCGGTCAACGCACGCAGCGCCGGCGCACCGCACGACTCTCCCGCCCCCGACAGCCCGCTTCACCGCCAGCCGGACACCCCCGGGGTCGGTCCTCGCCAGCAACGCCGGCAACCGTTCACCGGCAATCCTCTGAAAAAGAACAGGAGACAGTAATGCGTCGTTCGATTCATCGCTTTGCCCACGTCGTCATGGCTTCGGCCGCGATCACCGCCACCGTGGCCGCCGCGCCCGCGTTCGCGCTCGACAGCGTGAAGTTCATGATCGGCGCCAACCCGGGCGGCGGTTTCGACCAGACCGGCCGCTCGCTGGGCGCGGCGCTGGTTTCCGCCGGCGTGGCCAAGACGGCCTCTTACGACAACAAGGGCGGCGCGGGCGGCACCATCGGCCTGACGCAGTTCGTCAATACCGACAAGGGCAACCCCAACGCGATGATCGTCACCGGCGCGGTGATGGTTGGCGCCATCGAGACCAACCATCCCCCGGTCACGCTGAAGAACGCCACCCCGATCGCTCGCCTGTTCGCCGACACCATGGTGATCACCGTGCCGGCGAACTCGCCGCTGAAGTCCATGAAGGACCTGACCGCGCAGCTCAAGGCCAACCCGGGCAGCGTGAGCTGGGGCGGTGGCTCCAAGGGTTCGATCGACCACATCCTGGCGGGCCTGGTGGCCAAGGAAAGCGGCGTGGACCCGAAGAAGATCAACTACGTGCCCTTCCAGGGCGGTGGTGAAGCCTCGGCCTCGATCCTGGGCGGCCACGTGACCGTCGGCCTGGCCGGCGTGTCCGAGTTCCTGCCCTTCATCAAGAGCGGCAAGATGCGCGCGCTGGCCGTCACCTCCAAGGACCGCACCGCCGATATCCCGACGCTCAAGGAGCAGGGCATCAACGTGGAGATCTACAACTGGCGCGGCGTGTACGGCGCGCCGGGCATCACCGCCGAGCAACGCAAGGCGCTGGTGGATGCGGTGGTCAAGGCGACCGAGACCCCCCTGTGGAAGGAAACGCTGGCCAAGAATGACTGGACTCCGTTCCTGCTGACCGGCGACGAGTTCGGCAAGTTCGTGGATAGCGAGTCGGCCCGCCTGGGCGGTTCGCTGCGCGAGCTGGGCGTAGCGAAGTAAGCGGCCCCGCCTGACCGTTTCACTGCTTTATCGTTTCAGCGTTTTACCTGTCGGCCCCGCCTGCGGCGCACCGTAACGCTCGGTGCGCATGCGGCAGGCGGGGGTCCGGTGTCCACCTGCGATACCCAAAAACCAAACTACACATCGCCGGGCCCCCGCCTTAAGCGGGGACGACAAACCGCGGGACGCCAAGGGCCGGACAACACGGCCGCAGGCACCGCTTGAAGGAGCCACTTCCAATCATGAAACCCTCACACCTGGCGATCGGCATTGCCGTATTGCTGCTCTCCGCCTTTTACTTCTTGGGCCTGTCGGGCATCTCCGGCGACGAGGGCTATGCTGGCCTGTCGCCGCGCTTCATGCCCACGCTGGTCGCCATCGGCCTGGCCGCGTGCGGCGCGGCGCTGACCTGGCAAGGCATTCGCGGCGGCTTTCGCAATATGCCGGAAGAAGACGCCGAACTGCCGGAGGCCCCGCATAATTTCCGCGGCTTCCTGTGGGTGGCCGCCGGCCTGGTGGCCAACATGGCGCTGATCGGCACGCTGGGCTTTGTGTTGGCGTCAACCCTGCTGATGGTCTGCGTGGCACGTGGCTACGGTAGCAAGCGCTTTGTGCGCGACGCCCTGATTGGCCTGTGCATTACGTTGCCGATGTGGGCACTGTTTGAATTCTTGCTCGGCATCAATTTGCCGTTGCTGCCCGTCGCCGGGTTCTGAACGGAGCTGATGATCCATGGATACGCTTAACCTGCTGATGCATGGCTTTGCCATCGCCATCACGCCAATCAACCTGATGTGGGCCCTGGTGGGCTGCTTCCTGGGCACCGCCATCGGCGTGCTGCCGGGCATCGGCCCCGCGCTCACGGTAGCGATGCTGCTGCCTCTGACCGCCAAGGTGGAACCTACCGCCGCGCTGATCATGTTCGCCGGCATCTACTACGGCGCCATGTACGGCGGCTCCACCACCTCCATCCTGATGAACACGCCGGGCGAGTCGTCGACCATGGTCACGGCGATGGAAGGCAACCTGATGGCCAAGAGCGGCCGCGCCGGCCCGGCGCTGGCCACCGCGGCCATCGGCTCGTTCGCCGCCGGCACCATCGCCACCGTGCTGCTGTCGATGTTCGCGCCGGTCGCGGCCGACGTGGCGCTGCAGTTCGGGCCCGGCGAGTACTTCATGATCATGCTGCTGGCCTTCACCACGGTGTCGGCGGTGCTGGGCTCGTCCCTGCTGCGCGGCATGACCAGCTTGTTCCTGGGCCTGGGCATCGGCCTGATCGGCATGGACTCGCTGTCGGGCCAGACGCGTTACTCGATGAATGTGCAGGAGCTGTACGACGGCATCGACATCGTGGTGGTCGCGGTCGGCCTGTTCGCGGTGGGCGAGGCGCTGTTCAACGCCTTCTTCCCGCAGCCCGCGGGCGGCTTCAACAAGCTCAGCTCGGTCATGATGACCAAGTCGGACTGGAAGCGCTCGGTGCCGGCCTGGATCCGCGGCACCATCATCGGCTTTCCCTTCGGCCTGATCCCGGCCGGCGGCGCGGAGATCCCGACCTTCCTGTCTTACGCCACCGAGAAGAAGCTGTCCAAGCACAAGGATGAGTTCGGCACGGTGGGCGCGATCGAAGGCGTGGCTGGCCCCGAGGCCGCCAACAACGCCGCCGTGACGGCCACGCTGGCTCCGCTGCTGACGCTGGGCATCCCCACCTCGAACACCACCGCGATCCTGCTGGCGGCGTTCCAGAACTACAACCTGCAGCCGGGCCCGATGCTGTTCCAGACCTCGGGCGACCTGGTGTGGGGCCTGCTGGCATCGCTGTACATCGGCAACGTGATGCTGCTGGTGCTGAACCTGCCGGCGATCGGCCTGTGGGTGCGCATGCTGCGCATCCCCACGCCGCTGCTGTACGGCGGCATCCTGATCTTCGCGGGCCTGGGCGCCTACGGCATCCGCCAGTCGTGGTTCGACCTGCTGTTGCTGTTCATCATCGGCGTGCTGGGCATGGCCATGCGCCGCTTCGACTTCCCCACCGCACCGGTGATCGTGGGCATGATCCTCGGGCCCATCGCCGAGAAGCAGCTGCGCAATGCGCTGTCGATCAGCCAGGGCGACTGGTCGATCTTCGTGACCCAGCCGATCTCGGCCACCATCCTGGCCATGACGGTGGCGGTGGTGCTGATCCCGCGCATCCTGGGCTGGCTGGCCCGGCGCTCGGCGCGCGGCAAAGTGGCTGACGCCACCGGTTGATTAGCGCAAAATGCGGGCAAGGCCCGGCACTCCAGGGTGCCGGGCTTTTTGCCTTTTGCCTTTTGCTTGTTGACTGTTGACTGTTGACCCGGCTGACACTGCGCATGTGGTCTCCCCTCTCCCACTTGTGGGAGAGGGGCCGGGGGAGAGGGCGGGCGCTGCCTACGCCGCCATGCCGGAAAAAGCCATGGGCTTCGTTTCTCGTGGCTCCTAGCTAAGCCACCCCTCTCCCCAACCCTCTCCCCCTGAGGGGAGAGGGTGTAAACACCGTCGTCATCTCAGATGGCTTTGGCGCAATAGCCAGGCCGCTGCAACATGCCCTCTCTTCTTCACCGCTGGCGTCCGGTCCTCTTGACGCTGCTGCTCGGCCTGGCCGCTGCGCTCGTTTGCACGCTGCTGCACACGCCGCTGCCATGGATGATCGGCCCGCTGCTGGCGGTCGCCATCGCGCGCATGCGCGGCGCCGACCTGCGCGCGCCCACGCAGGCGCGCAATGCCGGGCAGTGGGCCATTGGCACCTCGCTTGGGCTTTACTTCACGTCTGACGTGGTGGCGCGGCTGATCGAGTTCCTGCCGTATATCGTCGCGGGCTCGCTGTTTGCGCTGCTGCTCGGCTGCGGCGGCGCCTGGCTGCTGCGCAAGACCACCGGCGTGGCGTTCAAGACAGCGTACTTCTCCACCGCCATCGGTGGCGCGTCGGAGATGGCCAACCTGGCCGAGCGCAACGGCGCGCGCATCGACCAGGTGGCGGCCGCGCATTCGCTGCGCGTGCTGATGGTGGTGGTCGCCGTGCCCGCGCTGTTCCAGTACGGCGGCATCCACGGGCTTGACCCATACGTGCCCGGGCCACGCACGGTGGACTACCTGTGGCTGCCCGTGCTGATCGCGATCACGGTCAGCGTGGCGATGGTGCTCAAGCACTTCAACCTGCCCAATCCCTTCGTGATCGGCACGCTGCTGGCGGCCGCCGTGCTGACCGCCTCGGGCATCGAGTTGTCCGCCATCCCCACGTGGATGAGCCGCGCCGGCCAGTTGATGATCGGCGTGTCGCTGGGCGCGCGTTTCTCGCGCGACTTCCTCCATACCGCGCCGCGCTTTCTCGGCGGCGTGGCGGTGTACACGCTGGCGGCACTGGTGCTCTCCGCGCTGTTCGGCTGGGGCCTGTCCGCACTGTCCGGCGTGCATCCCGCCACCGCCATCCTCGGCACCACGCCCGGCGGCATTGCCGAGATGTGCATCACGGCCAAGGTGCTGGAGCTTGGCGTGCCGCTGGTCACCGCCTTCCACGTGATCCGGATGGCCTTCGTGGTGCTGTGCACCGGCCCCCTGTATCATTGGCTCAAACATCGTGCCGCGCCGCAGGAGACGGAATAGCAACCTGGCCCGGCCCCATCCCAGACAAACGGGCGTGCCATGCCAGAGCCAACGCTAGAACCAACGCCGGAATCCGGCTTCACGCTTGCCGATATCGACCACACCCTGCAGCGGGTACTGGCGCCATGGGTGCGCCAGCTCGGGCTGCGTGCCGAACACGTTGATGCGCAGGGCGTAACGCTGCGCCTGCCTTTTGACGAATCATTTCGCCATGCGGGTGGCGTGGTGTGCGGCCAGGTGCTGATGTCCGCCGCCGATACCGCCATGATCGTGGCCGTCGCCAATGCACTTGGCGCCTTCAGGCCGATGACCACCGTCACGCTCACCACCAACTTCATGCGCCCGGTGATCGAGGGCGACGTGCTGGTGCGCGCCAATGTGCTGCGCCTGGGCAGGACCGTGGTGTTCGGCGAGATCGAGCTGACCGGCACCGATGGCAAGCTGGCCGTGCAGGCCACCACCACTTACGCGCTGCTGTGAGCGGCGCATCACCCCATTGCACGCCAAATTGCACGCAATCTCCCAAGCTATCTCCATGCATGAGCCCCGCAGCCTGACGCCTGCCCCAATCCAGCCCGCCACCGCCTCGCCGTTCGACCAGGTGGTGTTTGCCGGCGGCGGCAACCGCTGCTGGTGGCAGGCAGGCTGGTGGGATACGGTGGCGCCCGAGCTGGGGCTGCGCCCGCGCGTGATCACGGGGATCTCGGCCGGGGCCGCCACGGCGTGCATGATCTATACGCACGACTCCCGCCAGGTGATGGCCTACTACGGCGAGGTGCTCGCCGGCAACCGGCGCAATGCGTACTGGGGCAACCTGCTGAGCAAGCAGCGCGTGTTTCCGCATTACGGCATCTACCGCACGGCATTGCTGAACATCTTCGGCGAGGGCCGCCTGGCAAACCTGCAGACGGCGCCGGAGATCCGCATCGGCGTGGCCCACATCCCGCGCTGGAGCGGCCCGCGGCTAGCGGTGATGGCCGGGCTGGTCGCCTACAACATCGAGAAACACTGGCTCAAGACCTTGCACCCGCGCCTGGGCCGCAAGCTGGGGTTTCATCCCGAGTTCGTGCGCGCGCAGGACTGCGGCTCGCCCGAGCAGCTGGCGGACCTGCTGCTGCAATCGTCCTCGACCCCGCCCTTCACGCCGGTGCTGCGGCGCGACGGCCGGCCCGTGCTGGATGGCGGCATGGTCGACAATGTGCCGGTCGACGCGCTCGACGCAACGCCCGGCAACGTCCTGGTGCTGGTGACGCGGCTCTATCCGCGCCCGCGCCGCTTTGTCCTGCAACACGGCGCGCAGCGCCGGCTCTACCTGCAACCTTCGCAACGGGTTCCGATCTCGAGCTGGGACTACACCCAGCCCGGCGCGATGATCGGTGCCTACGAACTCGGCCAGCGCGACGGGGAAACCTTTTTGCGTGACTGGCCGTCTGTCATGAAGACGGAGCTCGGCACCGCCGGGTAGCGCTCCAGCGCGCCGGCCGTGCTCGCGGCTCCGTCATCACGATGTGCAATGCGGCCTTCGCGCCGCCACAGGAGGCATTGATGACGAAACGCCAGGCAAGATCCACGACCGAGCGTCAGAGCGCCCGCAGGGCCAGCACCGAGCAGGCTGTCGAGCGAGTCCCCCGTCGTGGCAAGCGCAAGCCCGGCACGCAGCGCGAAGCGGATTTCGTGGTGATCGGTGCCGGCTCGGGCGGCGTGGCGGCTGCGCGGCGCGCGGCCACGCTGGGCGCGCGCGTGGTGCTGGTGGAGCGCGACGCGATCGGCGGCACCTGCATCAACCGCGGCTGCGTGCCCAAGAAAATGCTCTCGTATGGCGCCAGCCTCGCGGCCGTACTGTCAGGCTGCCTTTCGCACACCGGCGGCAAGGAAGACTGGAGCGATGCCATTGTGCGTGTCAACGCCGAAATGGCGCGGCTGCACGTGGCCTACACGCACCGGCTGCAGCAAGCCGGCGTGGAGCTGCTGCGCGGCGACGCCACGGTAAGCGCCGCCGACCAGGTACAGGTGGGCGCCGAGACCATCCGCGCCAAACGCATCCTGATTGCCACCGGCGCACGGCCGCGTGCGTTGCCGGTGCCGGGTGGCGAGCTGGCCTGCACCTCCGACGACATCTTCACCTGGCAAAGCCTGCCGGCCTCGCTGGTGGTGATCGGCAGCGGCTACGTGGCGGTGGAGCAAGCCTCGATCCTGTCGCGCTATGGCGTCAAGGTGGAGATGCTGGTGCGCGAGGCGCGCCTGCTGACGCGCTTTGACCACGAAGTGGCCGAGGCGCTGGCCGAGGCGCTCACCGCCAAGGGCGTGCGCCTGCATTTCAATGCCGAGGTGACGCTGCTGAACCAGGCCAACGGGGCCATCGACGTGTGCTACCGGCAGCATGGCAACGACCGCGTCCAGACCGTGCGCGCGCAGGCGGCGCTGGCGGCGATCGGCCGCGACCCGCATTGGGATGGGCTCGGCCTGGAGGCGCTGGGCATCGCGAAAACGCAGAAGGGCGGCATCCAGGTGGACCGCTCGTTGCGCACCAAGGTGCGCTCGATCCATGCCATTGGCGACGTCATCGACGGCCTGCACCTCACGCCGGTGGCTGGCGCTCAGGGCCGCTGGCTGGCCGACCGCCTGTTCGGCCGCCGCGGCGACCGCGCGGATTTCGACCTGGTGCCAACGGCGGTTTTCTGCGAGCCGGCGATCGGCAGCGTGGGACTGACGGAGCATGCGGCCATCGAGGCGGCTGGCAAGCCGGAGCGCATCCACACCGTGGTGCGCCGCTTCGTCTCGCTGGAGAATCGCTTTGCCGGCAGCGAGCAGGCGTCGATGGTCAAGCTGGTGGTGAATGCGCGCAGCGGGCGCGTGCTGGGCGCGCATATGATGGACAACGCCGCGCCCGAGATCATGCAGGCGTTTGCCGTAGCGGTGCGGCTCGGGGTGAAGCTGTCGCACCTGCAGACCACGGTGCAGCTGCATCCCACCGTGGCCGAGGAGCTGTTCGGCTAGGCGCCGCCGCCGGATTCATGCCGGATCGGCCATCGCCGCCGGCTTGGCGCCCTCGCACGGATCGGGCCGCTTGTGCACCGGCACCAGCACCACGCGATCATAGGCACCGATCTCGTGGCCGCTGGCCTGCTCCAGGTAACCCACGCTGTAGATCGCGCCCGGCTCGGCGGCGAGCCAGCGCGGCGCGCCCACGTCGCGCCGCACGTGGCCGTTGCCGGCGATCAGCACGGCGCCGCGGTCGGCGTATTCGCGCATGGAGGCCGCCATTACCGCATCGCGCGCGGCCTGCGCGTCCAGCATGCCGGGCAGCATGGCCTTGGGGAAATTGCCGCAGTGGCCACGGTCGAGCACCGCGGTCTGCTCGGTCACCACGTCCGCGGGCAGCGGCGCGGCGAGGCCGAGGCGCTTGCGCTGCGTCGCATCGAACACGCCATCCAGCCCGCCGCGCACGATCTTGCTTGCATCCGCGCGCGACAGATTGGCCGCCACCAGCGGCAGGTCGTAGCGCAAAGCCAGCGCCACTACCGGCGTGTAAAGCTCCCACTGCCAGCTCTTGCCACCTGCCTGCGCCACGACATACGCCGCGTCGCCGGGCCGCTCTCGGCGGGCGCGATCGATATCGGCCTGGCGCTCGCGGTCGAACTGTTCCATCGCGATGGCCGGGCGCCAACCGGCTGCCAGGGCGTCCGACAACGCTAGCAGGCGCCGCTTTTGCCCATCGGCGTTGTCGTGGACCTCGCCCAGCAGCACGTAGGTCTTGCCGGTGAACTGATGCGCGACATCGCCAGCCACGGCGGCGGGCGGCGTGCCCGCGCAACCGGCGAGCGCGGCGAACATGGCGGCCGCGCTCGCCAGTGCGGCGGCGCGGGTAGGGACATAGCTGGCTAGGCTGGCAACGCTGTGACGAATCTGCATGGCTAAGTAATCCTGGTTGCGATGGCTCGCTCGTGCTCATTATTGCGCAGTTTTACCGCGCGGCCGCGGCTTCCGGCACATACACCATCGAGCCGTCCTGCAACCGGTACGCCACGCCGGCCTTGGTGCCGTCACCGCTGCCGACCTGGCCGCTGGCCTGGTAGCGCACGACCTTCTCGCCCTGCTTGGAGACGATTTCCATGTTGGGCTTGCCGGGATTGGTGATGATGGTGACGTCCGCGTGTGTGAACGGGTTCATCGGGTTCTGCGCGATGGCCACCAGCAATGCGGCGATCACCACCAGGAACACGTCGATCAGGTTGACCACCGACAGGATGGGATCGTCGGCCTCGCTCTCCTCCAGGAACTTCATGCGTCCACCTCCCACTGCGGTTGATGCTTGCCCAGCCACACCAGCTCCTCGGCGAGCCAGCGGCGGCGCACGTTGACCACCCAGAAGGTGATGCTGGCAGCGATCAGCGCGAGAATCACCGCGGAAAACGCGATGGTGAGGTTCTCGCCCACGTTGGCGAGGTTGCCGCCGGACAGGCCCTTGAGCGCGGGCCCCATCGGGATCATGGTGGCCACCAGTCCTAGCATCGGCGCAACGCGCGTGGCAATGCGCGGCCACTCCAGCAGGCGGTGCGCGGTCACGTCAAGCGTGTCCGGGTCCTTGATGCGGTGGCGCAGGGCGTACGCCACCAGCACATAGCCGCGCCCCGTCTCGATGGCGTGACGGCGGCGTTGCCAGCCTTGCGTGATGAACTCGCCGAGCGCCCAAAAGGCGTACAGGAACAGCAGCCCGATCAGGGCCAGCGTCGGAAACAGGAACAACTGGCCGACGTCGTACATCAGGGTTTCAAGCAGGGTAGGAGTCATGATGCGTCAGTGGGTTTCGGATTGTTTTTGGAAGAAGGGCGCAGCGCCAGCGCGGCGGCGCGCGCTGAGGGCGCCGCCCAGCATGGCGCCGGCCAGTGCGATGCCGCCGGCAAGCCACGACAGCACGGGCACGAGAGCTGCCGCGGGAGGGCTTTTCTCGACCAGTTGCATGCCTTGCACCGGCACTGTTTGCGGCTGTGCCTTGGGCTCGGGTTGCGGCTCGGGCCGCGCCTGCGCTTGTGCTTGCTGCCGGGCAGGACGCGGCGCCGCCTGCGGGGCTGCTGCCTTCGGCGCGGCGGCGGGCGGTGCCGCGGGAGCCTGCGTGCCATAGCCCGCGGCGCCGGGCGCCATGGCCTGCTGCTGCACGTAGCGATTGAAGCTGCGGTTGTCGCTGCGGATATCGTTGCGCTGCGACAGCGCCTGCCATCTGTCGGCCAGCGTCTTGAGCATCTCGGGATCGGCCCGCCAGTAACCCTTGCGCGCGGCTTCCAGCATGCGCTCGATCACCTGTGCCTGGGCCTGTGGCGCGTTTTTCTCGAACCATGCGTCCAGGCCGAGCTTGTGCTTGTCCTTGACGTAGACCTCGGCGAACTCGGTCCACTGGTCGTCGCGCACAATCTCCGGCGCGACCGCGGTCCAGCCCCAGAAATTGTTCACGGTATCGAGCACGTTGAGCGCGCCGCTATAGCCCTCGGCCTTCATGCCTTCGATCCAGCCGGGATGGAAGTAGCGCGTGCGCAGCTCGGTGGCGAGGAACGATGCCGCCGTCTGCGTGCGCGCGCTGTTGGCATCGCGCAGGTTGGAGATCAGCAGCTCCGGCGCCTTGCCCGTCAGGTGGCGCACGGCCAGGCCGATGCCACCGAGATACTGGAAGGGATCGTCGGTGGTCAGCATGCCGTACAGGTTGGAGCTGCGCGCCAGCAGCGCGCCCTCCACGCCCTTGAGGTTCTCCGCGTAGAGATTCAGTTGTGGCAGTTTCTCGCCCCACGTCTTCTCGTCGGGCCCATAGCCGTATTGCATGCGCGCGAGATAGAGCTTGGCCAGCTTGGCGTCCGCTTCCTTGCCGCTGCCGAAGCTGTCGCTGGCCAGCGTAGCGTCGTTCAGTCCCGTGCCATAGTTGCCGGTCTCGCTGGCGAAGATGCGCGTGAGCGCCAGCGACTCGATACGCTCCGGGGTCATGTCCGCGGCCTTGAGCTGCGCCAGCCGCGCGCTGACCGCGCGCGTGCTGGCGGCAACGGCGTTGTCGGGCTCGGGCTGTGCGGCGGCGAGCTTGACCGCCTCGGCCAGCCACTTGATCAGGTTGGGAAAGTGATCGCGATAGAGGCCGGTAGCGGACAGCACCACGTCCACGCGCGGCCGCTTGAGCTCGGTGGCGGGAATCGCTTCCACGCCAACCACGCGGCCGCCGCCGTCCCACTTCGGGCGAATGCCCATGGCGGCCATCGCCTGCGCCTCCAGCATGCCCTGATGGCGCATGGTCTCCACGCTCCACAGCGAGAAGGCCAGCTTGGTGGGCCATTTGCCGTGGCGCTTGCGCCAGTCCGCAATCATGCTCTGGGCCGCGGCCTGGCCGGCCTGCCACGCTTCGCGGCTAGGTACCTTCGAGGGATCGAACCCATACAGGTTGCGCCCGGTCGGCAGTGCGTCGGGATTGCGCACCGGGTCGCCGCCCGTGCCGGCCAGCACGTAGCCCCCAGCCAGCGCGGTGAGGATGGATGCGCTCTCCGGCGCGGCGTCCAGGCTGGCGTACAGCGTGCGGGCACGCTCCATGTCTTCGCGCTGCCTGGCGTCGGCAAGGTTGGTCAGCGCAGCGTCGTCGATCACGTACTTGCGCAGCATGGCGTACGGCGCCGATTGCGCGAGCTGCTTGTAGTCGAGCGCGAACAGCTCTTCCGGCTCGTCGGGAAACACGCGCTTGAGCCACGGTTGCCCGAGCATGGCCATCACCGTGTACAACCGCAGCTCGGGATCCTGCGACTGGCCGAACGTATGCAGGCCGTAGGGCTGCAATGCACCGGCGAGCTCGTGCAGATGCGTGTGCAGCGCATCGAGGTATTCGGCAAACTGCGCGCTCGCGCGGGCTTGCGGCCAGCCCATGTCGTCGAGCAGGTGCATGCGCGCGCTGCGCTTGAGGATGTCCTCGCGCAGCGTGTCCTTCACTGCGCCGTCGTCCTGCTGCAGGTAGTTGTGCAACTGGTCGTGCAGCGCCGACAGATCCGTGTGCAGGCCCGCCGGCTTGAACGGCGGCGTCTGGTGGCTGACGATGGTGGCGCGGCCACGGCGCTTGGCCTGCAGTGCCTCGCCCACGTCATCGACGATGTAGGGATAGATCACCGGTACGCTGCCGAGCACCAGGTAGGGCTGGTCGGTCACGGACAGGCCGCGCTCCTTGCCCGGCGTCCATTCCTGCGTGCCGTGGGTGCCGTAGTGCACCAGCGCCTCGCGCCCTTCGCGCGCCCACAGGTAGGCCGCCATGTAGAAGTGGCTAAGCGGCGTCTTGGTGGAGTGATAGAGCGCTTTCTCGGCGGCTTCGTCGCGCTCGCCGCGTGGCGGTACCGGCATCAGCGCCACGTTGCCGAGCTGCAGGCGCGGGATGGCGAAGCCGGCCACGCCGTTGCGCCTGATCGCCATCGACGAGGCTTCGGGTTCGCCCCAGCGCGCGCTGACCTCGGCGCGAAACGCAGCGGGTTGCGCGTCGTACCAGCGGCGGTATTGCGTCATCGGCATCCACACCGCGCGATCCGGGTCGAGCAGCGCGGCAAGTTGTCCATCGCGATAGAAGGGTGCGAGCAATGCGCCCAGATCACGCTGCAGCGCGAGCGCATCCGCGGCGTCGGTGCGGTAGCCGGCCGCATGCAATGCGGCCAGCGTGGACGACAGGCTGCGTGGCAGGTTGAGGAACGATGCCGACAGATTCTTCTCGCCCGCCGGATAGTTGTAGAACAGGATCGCCACGCGCTTGTCGGCGTTCGGCGTGCGCTGCAGGCGCGTGAGCGCCAGCGCCTTGTCCGCCACGGCATCGAGCTGCGCCGGCAGGCTGACGATACTGCCGTCCTTGTGCGAGGTGGCGGCGGCCAGCATGGGATCGCTCACGCCGGCCAGCTCGGGTTGCACGAGGTAGAAGGGCGTGTCGGTGAGGCTGATGCCGTGCGGGTCGCGCTCCCAGTCCTGCGCGTCGCCCTTGCGATAAGGCATGACCTGCAGCACCGGGATGCCGAGCGTTTCGAACTCCGCCTTGCGGCCAGCCGCGTTGAGCATGATCTGGCCGTTGATGAGCACGTCGACGATGCGCTTGCCGCCGGGCGCAGCCATGTGCAGCACGCCGCCCGCATCCATGACGCCGCTGTAGAACACCAGCGCGCGCGCGCCGCGCGCTTCGACGCGCGCAATCAGGTCGTCGATGAAGGCGCTGTCCAGCCCCGACACGTAGGCCTGGTGGATGGCGACGCCGATCACCGGTTCACCGGCGTGGCCGGACACCTTGAGTGCGTCTTCCGGCGAGGCCGTCACCACGCTGGCAAGGCGCGGATGGTAGTAAGCGGCCTTGGGGAATACGACTGGCGCGGGAATAGCGTTGTCCACGTGCAGCTTGAATTGCTGCGCGGCCAGCGTGCGCATCATCGCGTCGAAGTTGGCACGGCCGCCGTTGACGTAGTACGCCTGCAGCTTCGCCCCCAGCGCGTTATCCACGCCGTGTGCGTCGAAGCGGTCAGTGGCAATCAGCAGGCGCGGCACGCGCGCATTGGTCCACAGCGGCCCGAGCTTGGCCAGCATCTCGGTGACGATATGGTCGCGTGGCGCGTCCAGGATCAGCAGGCCGGCGCCGTCGATAAACGGCGCGATATCCTGCGCGTTCATGCGCTCCAGGTAGCGCGCATCCAGCGTCATGCCGTGCGCGCGCGCCATGGCCTGCAGCGGCTCGAACTTGCCGGCGGGTACCGGCGAGGTGGTCAGCACCGCGATGCGCGGCGCTGCCGACGCTGGCTGCATGCCGAGCACCAGCCAGGTTATCCACAGCAGGCACAACGCGCGGACAAGCCGCATCCTGGTTTTATCTTGTGGGGACATGTCGGTCGATTCGCCTCCGCTCAGAACGACAGCTTCACGCTGGCGGCAAAGGTACGTCCTGGCTGCGTATAGAAGTCCAGGCCCGGCTCGCTGGCGGCCACGCTGCCTTGGCGCACATCGCCCCACAGCCAGTACTTTTTGTCGAACACGTTATTCACCGACAGCACCAGGCTGGCGTAGCGGTTAAAGCGCCACCAGCCCTGGATATCGGCCACGCCATAGCCGCCCGGCTTGAAGTAGGTGAAGGAAGTGTCGTCGGTGCGCGTCACGGCGCGCGCGCCGCGCCAGCGCAGGCTTGCGCCCTGGCCCTGGCTGCTGCTGCCACGCTCCCACGTCAGCGCGGCGCTGGCGCGCAGCGGCGAGACGCTGTTGAGGGGCTGGCCGGTCTGCTCGTTGTTGCCGTGCGCGTAGGCCACGGCGCTGTCCACGCGCCATTGCGGCAGGAAGCGGTAGCTGCCGCGCCACTCGGCGCCGTAGATGCGCACGCTGCTCTGGTTGCGGTACTGGTATGTCGCGCGCAGGCCGGCAAGACAAGCGGGGTCCGACGGGCAGTTCAGCGCGACTTGCTCGATGAAGTCCTTGTAACGGTTGTCGAACACCGCGACGCTGGTCTGCACGCGTTCATCCGTATAGCGCGCGCCGATTTCGAACGAGCGGCTCTTCTCCGGGTTCAACTCGCCATTGGGCGCGGCGCCGTAGCCCTGGATGGTGTTGCGAAAGCTGCCGTTGATCTCCTGGTAGTTGGGCGCGCGGTATCCGAACACGTACTGGGTCCACAGGTTGATGCGGTCGGTGGCTTGCCACAGCGCGGAGAGCTTGGGCGACAGTGCCGAATCGCTCTTGCTGATGGCGGGCTTGGAGGCCACGCTGTTGTAGAGCTTGTCGTCATCCGGGCCGAGCGAGTAGTGGTCAAAGCGCAGGCCCGGCGTGAGCGTGAAGCGGCCGCCGGCGAACTGCAGTTCATCCTGCACGAAGATGCCGGTCTGGCGCGTTTCCCCCTTGGGGAAATCGTGGATCGGGAAGTTGTCGCCGGCCAGCGATTTGGACACCACGCCGGTGGTGCGGTTGTAGGTGGTGCCGTCGCGCATCTCGCTGGTCTGGGTACGCAAGAAGTCCACGCCGGTGATCAAGCGGTGGCCAACAACGCCGGTGTTGAACGACTTGTCGGCCTGCACGTTGAAGCCGGTCTGCTGCTGGCGAAAGCCGAACAGCAGGTTGACGTCACATAGGCTGGTGCCCGCGGTGGAGCCCGAGCAGCCGGCGCTGGTGCGGCTGCGTACCTGGTTCGTCACGGTGTTGGACTCGCTCTCCTGGTAGAACACCGCCGCGCTCAGGCGATCGATGATGCGGCTGGCCGGCTTCCATTCGTAGTCCAGGCTGACGCGGTTGCGCGACAGGTCCTCGGTGCCGTTGGCGGAGGTCACGCGCGGCAGCGCGGTGGACAGCCGGCGGATATCGGTGAAGGTATCGTTGTCGCGATGCTCGTAAGTCAGCTTGAAGCGATGGCCCGCGGCCGGGTCGAGCACGATCTTGCCGAGCCACGCGTTGGTCTCGCTGTTCTGCGGATTGGCCTTGGTGCGGCCGGTCGACGTGGTGTCGTTGCCACCCATGCTCTGCACTTCGTGCCCCTTGCGGTGCGCGTACATGAACAAGCCCTTGATGGTCTCGTTGCCGCCGGCCACGCCCGCGGTCTGGCCGAAGCTGCGGTCGATGCCGTTCCACGACAGGCCGGCTTCGCCACCCAGCGCGCGCCCGCGCATGATGTCTTCGGGATCCTTGGTGACGTACGACACCACGCCGCCGATGGCGTCCGAGCCGTACAGGCTGGAAGCCGGCCCGCGCAGCACCTCGACCCGCTTGAGGAAAGAGAACTCGGGCGCGTCGCGCGTGGCGCTGGACAGGTTGGAGGGGCCGCCGCCATTGTAGTAGTCGGGCAGGCGCACGCCGTCGACCATCAACAGCACGCGGTTGTCTTCGATGCCGCGGATATTGATGCTGCCGGCGCCAAAGCGGCGGCGGTCGCGGGGCACATCGATATCGGGCTCATCGGCGAACAGGGCGGCCTCGTCAACGGGCTGGGCGCGTTCGATCCGGCTGGCGTCGATGGCGGTGATGGTGGAGGCAACGGCATCGGCGCGCTCCTCGGTGCGAGTGGCGGTGACCACCACCTCGCTTAGGTGGCGGGCCGGATCGGCGGCCGGCTCGGCGGCCAGGACGGGACCGCCAAGAGCAGCGCAGACGGCGGCGATGGGCGTGACTCGGGTGACTCGGGTGACTCGGATAGAGGCAGAGGCGCGCAAGCGCGCCAGACAGCGGCGTTTCATGGAATTTCCCCAAAGAAAGCGAAACGCTGGCTGGCTAGTGCGAAGACTGTGGCTGGCTCGCGTGGTCAGGCGTGGCTCGGCGAACCCGGTCACGCATTATTGCGAATGCGAATTATTATCAATAAGTAACTACTTGTAAAGCATGGATCACCACAATCCCTGCCCCCGCGTATGGAGCGCCGCGATTGGTGGCAATGCAGCAACGAAGCCGCAACGCTGCCGAAACAAAAAGGGCGGTGCCGACCGATCCGGCACCGCCCCCGAGGCGTCGCGATTTGCAACGGCAGCACGCTCAGTGCGCAGCCTCCCCACCCACCAGGGCCGGCAGGCGATTGCCTTGTTCGTCGATCTGCAGCGGGCCGGTGCCCGAGAACCGATCAAGCGCCAGATAGATCACCGGCGTGATGAACAGCGTGATCACCTGCGAGAACAGCAGGCCGCCCACCACCGCCAGGCCCAGCGGCTGGCGCAACTCGGCGCCCGCGCCCAGGCCGAGCGCCAGCGGCAGCGCGCCCATCACGGCGGCGAAGGTCGTCATCATGATCGGGCGGAAGCGCAGCAGGCAGGCCTGCCGGATCGCACGCGCCGGGGCCATGCCCTGCTCGCGCTGCGCCGCCAGCGCGAAGTCGATCATCATGATGGCGTTTTTCTTGACGATCCCGATCAGCATCAGCACGCCGATGGTGGCGATGAGCGACAGCTCCACATCGAAGAGGAAGAGCGTCAGCAGCGCGCCAACGGCTGCCGACGGCAGGCCGGCCAGGATGGTCAGCGGATGGATGTAGCTCTCGTACAGCACGCCCAGCAGCGTGTAGATCACCGCGAGCGCCGCCACCAGCAGCAGCACCTGCGTAGCCTGGGACGACTGGAACACCGCCGCGTCGCCGCCCCAGCTTGTGAAGATCGAGCCAGGCATGGCGATCTCTTGCTTGTAGGCATCGATCTTGGCGGAGGCCGCACCAAGCGCCGCGCCCGGCGCGAGGTTGAACGACACCGTCACCGAGGGCAGCTGGCCCTGGTGGTTCACGGCAATCGGCCCGACCCGGCGCTCGGTAGTAGCGAAGGCGGAGATCGGCACCATCTGCCCGGTCTTGCTGCGCACGTAGAGCTTGGAGAACGCGGTCTCGTCGGCACGGTCGATATCGGCCGCCTGCAGGATCACGTAGTAGTTGTCGATCGGGGTATAGATGGTCGACACCTGGCGCTCGCCAAAGGCGGAGTACAGCGCCTGGCGCACGTCCTGGATCTGCACGCCCAGCGCGTTGGCCTTGTCGCGGTCAATCGACAGCTGCGCTTCCAGGCCCGATTGCTGAGAATCGCTGGTGACATCGCGGAACAGCGGATCGGCGCGCATCTTGCCCATCAGCTTGTCGGAGTACTCCTGCAGCTGGCCGGCCTTCACGCTTTGCAGCGTGTACTGGTAGCGGCTCTTGCTCTGGCGCCCGCCCAGGCGCAGGTTCTGCACCGGCGAGAAGTAGACCGCCAGGCCAGCGATGCCCGACACGTCCTTGCGCAGGGACTCCACCACCTTGGCCATCTTGGGGCGCTCGCCCAGCGGCTTGAGCTCGATGAACATGCGGCCCGTGTTGATGGCGGGGGAGGGCCCGCCACCGATCGAGATCACGATGCTGCGCACCGCCGGGTTCTTGCGCATGCGCTCGGCCGCATCGCGCAGGCGCTCGGCCATGGCGTCGAAGGAAATATCCTGCGGGCCTTCGGCATTGACCTGGATCTGCCCGATGTCTTCTTCCGGGAAGAAGCCCTTGGGGATCATCACGAACAGCACCGCGGTCAGCACGAAGGTCAGGCCGGCCACGGCCAGCACCGACTTGCGGTGCGCCAGGCACCAGTCAAGCCCGCGCGCATAGCGGTGGAGCGTGAATTCGAACAGGTTCTCGAACCACTGGGTGGAGCGCAGGCCGATGGTCTGCTTCTGCACGATGGCCGGCGCGTGGCTGGCATCCGCGTGGTCGCCATAGGCATGTTGCGACTCGTCGATCGGCACGTTCTCGGCCGACAGGAAGCGCGCGCACAGCATCGGGATCAGCGTGAGCGACACCAGCGCCGATACCAGGATGGCCAGCGACACCACCGCCGCGAACTCGTGGAACAGCAAGCCGATCACGCCCGGCATGAAGAAGATGGGGATGAACACCGCCACCAGCGAGATCGAGATCGAGAGGATGGTGAACCCCATCTCGCGCGAGCCGACCAGCGCGGCCTTGAGCGGCGGCACGCCCTCCTCGATATGGCGCACGATGTTTTCCAGCATGACGATGGCGTCGTCCACCACCAAACCCACGGCGAGCGTGATGGCCAGCAGCGACACATTGTCCAGGCTGTAGCCGAAGGCCTTCATCAGCGCCACCGTGCCGATCAGCGAGATCGGCAGCGACACGGTGGGAATCAGCGTGGCGGCGGCGCGGCGCAGGAACAGGAAAATCACCATCACCACCAGCCCGACGGTCAGGGCCAGCGTGAACTGCACGTCGTGGATGGATTCGCGGATCGACTGCGAGCGGTCGTTGACCACCGCCACGTTGACCGAATCCGGCATCTGCTGGATCAGGCGCGGCAGCGCGTTCTTGATGGCGTCCACCACCGCCACCGTATTGGCATCCGGCTGGCGCAGCACGGCCAGCACGATCGAGCGCTCGTTGTTGAGCCAGCTGCCGGTCTTGATGGTCTCGACGCTGTCTTCCACATCGGCCACGTCCGACAGCCGCACCAGCGCGCCGCTGGGCTGGCTGGCCACGATGATGTTGCGGAACGCGTCGGCGCTGGCAAGCTGGCGGTTGGCCTGGATGGTGAGCGTCTGGCGCGCGCCGTCCAGCGTGCCGACCGGCGTATTGGCGTTGGCGCGGTTCAGCGCCGTGGCCAGCTCATCCAGCGTGAGGCCGCGCGCGGCAAGCGCGTCCGGGTGGGCGCGCACGCGCACGGCGAAACGCTTTTGCCCGAACACCTGCACCTGCGCCACGCCTGGCAAGGTGGCCAGGCTGGGCGAGATCAGGTTGTCGCCGAAGGCGTTGAGCTCGGCCAGGCTCATGGCCGGCGAGTTGATCGCCAGCAGCAGCACCGGCGCATCGGCCGGGTTGACCTTGCGGTACGAAGGCGGCACCGTCATTTCGATCGGCAGCGCGCGCTGCGCGCGGAACAGCGCCGCCTGCACGTCCACGGCCGCGGCGTCGATGTCGCGGTCGTTGTTGAACTCGATGGTGATGCTGGAGTTGCCGAGCGTGTTCGACGAGCTGATCACCGACACGCCGGGAATGGTGGCGAACTGCTTTTCCAGCTGGGTCGCCACCGAGGCCGCCATGGTCTCGGGGCTGGCCCCGGGCAAGGTGGCCGTGACCTGGATCACCGGCGAGTTGAACGACGGCAACGCCGCGATCGGAATGGTGGGGTAGAGCGCAATGCCGGTGACGATCACTGCCAGGCATAGCAGGATCGTCATCACCGGGCGGCGGATACAAAGCTCGGACAGGGTCATGGTGTCAGTGCCCTGAGCTCAGTGCTTGGCATTGGCGTTCGCATCGGCGGCGGCAGCGCTTGCCGCGCCGGCCTTGGCCGCGGGCGTCGCTTCCCGCACCATGCTGCCGGCGCGCAGGTTCTGCGCGCCTTCCACCACCACGCGCGTGCCGGGCGGTACGCCCTCGATCACGGCGGCGCTGGCGGTGGAGACCTGCACCTTCACCGGCATCGGCTTGACGCGGTTGTCCGCCTGCACAGCGTAGACAAAGCGGCCTTCCGGCCCCGTCACCACCGCCTGCGGCGGCACCGACAGCGCGTTCTTCAAGGTCTGCACCACGGCGTCCACGTTGGCATACGTCCCCGGCCACAGGCGCTGCTCGTCGTTGTCGAACTGCGCCTTGACGCGGATGCTGCCGTACTGCGGGTCCACCGTGTTATCCACGAAGCTGATCTTGCCGGTCACGGGGGTCTTGCTGCCGTCGTTGGGCAGCGCGGTCACGGCAACAGGGCCGGCGTGCAGGGCCTCGCGCAGCGCGGCAAGCTGGCGCTCGGGCAAGGTGAAGGTGACGGCAATCGGCTGCACCTGGGCGATGGTGACCATCGGCAGGGCGCTGTTGGGCGTCACCAGCGAGCCGGGGAACATGTTGATCACGCCGGTGCGCCCGCCGATGGTGGCGCGGATGGCGCCATAGCTGACCGCCACGCGGCTGGCCTCGATGGCGGCCTGGTCGGCGCGCAGGGTGGCCTCGAAGCCGTCGACCTTGGCCTGGGCCGTATCCACCGCGCTCTTGGAGATGAAGTTGCGCTGCAGCAATTCATTGCTGCGCACCAGCGTGCGGCGGGCATCGGAGAGATCGGCCTGGTCACGCATCAGCTGGGCCTGGGCCTTGGCGAGGTTGGCCTCGTCCATGCGGGTGTCGAGCGTGAAGAGCAGGTCGCCCGGCTTGACGGTCTGGCCTTCCTTGATATGCACGGTGCGCACGGTGCTGGACACTTGCGGGCGGATCTCCACCGTGGCGAGCGCGCTCACCGTGCCGTTGGCCGTCACCCGCAGCGGCACGTCGCCCTGCTGCACCACGGCGGTGGCCACCACCACCACGGGCGGCGCCTTGGCCGCCGGCTTGGGCGCCGTCCAGGCACGCCAGCCGAACCATCCGCCAGCAGCCAGCGCGATCAAGACCGCGCCGAGCAACCAGGGCGATACGCCCTTGCCGGTACCCGTGGAAGAACTCCACTTAGCGTCGACGAAGCCCTTGGCCTGGTCGATCCCGTTCGTTTTCATGTGAGGACTCTCTGACAGTGCGCGCAAAATGCGCCCGCTCCCCGGTGGCCCGGCCTTCTGGGAAACCGGTGCCGCGCTGCGGAAAACCGCTAGTAGTACAGGATCAGGGGCGTTGAAGGCCAGTGCCCGCGCAATCCACGCCATTACAAACTATTACAGCGCGGAAGGATGCCTGCTTGTATCGCGAGCCAAACATTATCAGAAAAGCGGGGCCTGGCGGCCATTGCGTTGCCGCGTGTTGATGCTTTCTATCGACACGTCGCGCGGTCCCGGCTCGATGACCACCGCGGCGCCGGCCTGGAGATCGCCGGGGGTGGCCACGCTCAGGTAAATGCCGGAATACCCGCTTTGCACCATATGCTTGATCGCATGGCGGTAGCCCATCACGGCGTTGAACTTGTAGCAGGGCTGGCGCGGCGACTCGACCCGGAGCACGACGTTGCCAATGCGCAGCAGATCCCCCACCCACAGATCGGTCTCGAGCACGCCTTCCAGGGTCAGGTTTTCGCCCATGGCACCCGGCACGAGCGGCTTCTCGGCCTCGGGCAGCCGTGCTTCCCGGCGGCGCGCGTTCCACCAGTCGTAGTGTTCGGCCGGGTAGGCGTAGACCGCCTTGTCCAGGCCACCGTGCACGCTCAGGTCAGCCTGTTCGTCGCCTGCCAGCCCCAGCGGGCGCACCGCCACCGACAGCGGGTGCAGCAAGGTGCTGAGCGGATGCTTGCGGATGCCGGACATCACCACCGCCTCGGTGCCCACCGCCGCCACGAAGAGCGGGACCGCCTTGCCAACGCTGATGGCGATGAGGCGCATGCCGTTGGATGTGCTCATGCCGTCTCCTTGATCCTGTGTCCCTTATCTTAGCGCCGGGATTTTCCAAACAGCGGTATCAAGCGGCTGCCGCGTGTGCGGCGCCGCACGGCTGGCGGCTTTGTCTGCTTTGTCTGCTCTGCCCGGTGGGGTGAGTCGGTTGGCTCAGGCCTGCTGCCGTGCCGTCTCGCGCAGGCACCAGCGCTGCCCCAGCACCCGCGCCCGCTGCGACACCACCAGCGCCAGCAGCATCAGCGCTGCCGCCCCCCAGTGCAGGGAGTCGGCGCCGGCGGTCGCGTAGATCGCCGCACCGCCCATCGCGCCCAGGGCCTGGCCGAGGTAGATGGAAGACGAGTTGAGCGAGATCGATACCGCCGCGCGCTCCGGCGCCAGCGCGACCAGCCGCGCCTGCTGCGCGCTGTTGGTGGCAAAGCCGCCGACACCCCACAGCATGAAGATCAGCACCAGCGCCACCGGCCCCAGTGTCGCCAGCGGCCACAGCAGCATGGCCGCCAGCGAGGTCAGCATGGAGGCCTGAACGATGCGCGCGGGCGTGGCCCGGTCCATGCGCGACGCCGCCAGCACATTGCCGCTGACGCCGCAGGCGCCGTAAGCCAGGAACATCAGGCTGAGCGTGCCGCCGCTGATGCCATGCACGTCGCGCAGCAGCGGGGCAATGTAAGTAAACAGCGTGAACATCCCGGCCGACTGGATCATGGTGGTGGCCACCACCAGCACCATCGGCGTGTGCCGCAGCACCGCGCCCCAGGCCGCCCGGCCCACCGGTTCCACATACAGGCGCGGCGGCAAGGCCCGCCACACCCCCACCGACGCGCCCAGCGCCAGCAAACCCACCAGCCCCATGCTGAAGCGCCAGCCCAGCGTGCTGGCGATCCACGTCCCCATCGGCACGCCCACCACGCTGGCCACGCTCCAGCCCAGGAAGACAAAGCTGATGGCGCGCCCGCGCGTCTGCGCGTTGACCAGCAACGGCAGGGTGGCGGCAGCCTGCGGGGTGAAGATAGCCGCGCCGATGGCGCTCAGGAAACGGATCGCCATCAGGCTGGCAAAGCTCGGCGCAAAGGCCGCGGCCAGGTGCATCGCGGCATAGACCAGCAATGAGCCCGCCAGCAGCAGCCGGCGGTCGATGCGCGAGCCGAGCGTGGCGAACAGGGGCGCGCCGACGCAGGTCGCCAGCGCAAACACGGAGATCAACTGGCCCGCGGTGCCGGCTCCAAGCTGGAAATCGCCGGCAATGTCATTGAGCATGCCGGTGACGATCATCGCGCCGGTGCCGATGACAAAATTGCCAAGGCACAGCATCAGGAGCCTGGGATCCATGGCGACGGGGCGGGGAAGGAAGTGCGGAGGACGAAAAACGCGGCCAGAGGCCGCGCGGGAAGTCCGAGTGTAGCGGTTTTGCCCGGTTCGCGTTGAGCGTAGCGCACTCAGGCGAGACAAGGCGGACCGACCGGGGGCCGGGTATCCGACTTGATTAATCCCGCGCCAGTCGGTAGCGTATCGGCTTTCCCGAGCGCCCGGCACGTCGGCCGCTCCGGCGCTTTCCGCTGCAATTCCCCACCCTGTATGCCCAAACTCAATCCGTCCCGCGTGGCGGTCATCATCCCCTGCTACAACGAAGCAGCGACCATTGCCGGCGTTGTGCAATCCTTCCGCAAACACCTGCCGGATGCCGTGTTGTACGTCTTTGACAACAACTCCAGCGACGAGACGATCGCCCAGGCACGTGCCGCTGGCGCGGTTGTGCGCTCTGTACCCCTGCAGGGCAAGGGCAACGTCGTACGGCGGATGTTTGCCGATGTCGATGCCGACGTCTATGTCATGGTGGACGGCGATGGCACCTACGACGCCAGCGTCGCCCCGGAACTGGTCCGTCGGCTGTGCGCCGAGGGCCTGGACATGGTGGTGGGCGCGCGCGTCAGCGAAGAGCAGGCGGCCTATCGCTTCGGCCACCGCTTTGGCAATGTGCTGTTGACCAGCTTTGCCGCTGCCCTGTTTGGCCGCACCTTCACGGACATGCTGTCGGGCTACCGCATATTCTCGCGCCGCTATGCGAAGTCGTTCCCGGCGCACTCGTCGGGCTTCGAGATCGAGACGGAACTGGCCGTGCATGCGCTGGAACAGCGCATGCCCGTGGCCGAACAGGACACCATCTACTATTCGCGCCCGACCGGCTCGGAGAGCAAACTCAATACCTATCGGGATGGCTGGCGCATCCTGATGACCATCCTGCGCCTGTTCAAGTCGGAGAAGCCGCTGGCATTCTTCTCCGCCGGCTTCATGGGTTGCTCACTGCTGTCGGTGATCCTGGCGGTGCCGCTCTTTGAAACCTACCTGAGCACTGGCCTGGTGCCGCGCCTGCCAACCGCGCTGGTATGCGTGGCTCTGGTCCTGCTGGGTATCATCCTGCTCACTTGCGGCATCGTGCTCGACACGGTCACGCATGGCCGTCTGGAGATGAAACGGCTCGCCTACCTGAGCCTGCCCGCACCGCTTGCGCCCCCGGCCACCGCCACGCAGGCACCAGCCATGCCATCCAACGAGCCCGTTGCCGCACCGTGATCCGCAAGCAACTGCTCACGTTCGCCCTGGCGGGGGCAACCGGGTTCGTCGTCGACAGCGTCGTGCTTTACGGCGCGTTGGCGCTGGGCGCCGGCCACTATCTGGGGCGCCTGCTCTCCTTCCTGGTTGCGGTCTTCGTCACCTGGCGCATCAATCGCCGCCTTACGTTCCCAACGCGGCCAGGAGAATCGGCTTGGCACGAGTGGTGGCGCTATCTGGTGGCAATGTCGGCTGGCGGCGCCATCAACCTGGCTGCCTACAGCGTCGCGATCCCGCGCCTGCCCGCCACCACCTGGGCGCCGTTGCTGGCGGTTGTCTTCGGCACAGGTTGCGGCCTGGTTTTCAACTTCTTGTCCGCAAAGTACTGGGTATTCCGCAAGAAGTCCTGAATCCCTGCTGCCCTTGGCGCAGCGGCCCACCCTTTCAACCATGCCCGTCTTCCCCCGCCTAGCTGCGCTCGTGTCCCGGACCTTCGTGCAGCTGCAGCAGCCGCGCGCCCCGTTGCTGGCGTGCATCCTGGTACCGCTCGCCTTCGGCCTGTTCTCTCTTGCTCTGGGCCAGGATCGCAACTGGGACTTGCTCAACTATCATCTGTACAACCCGTACGCATTGCTGGAAGGCCGCATCGGCACCGACCTGGCGCCAGCGCAAATGCAGAGCTACTTCAACCCCCTGCTGGATATCCCGTACTGGCTGATGACGCGGTACTGGCCAGCGCCCTTAGCGGGGTTTGCGATGGGTGTGCTGCACGGGCTGGCCTTCGCGCTGGTGTTTGGCATTGCCCGGCGGATACTGGTGCCGGCCAGGGCAGACGCGGAACAAGCGCTGCACGGCAGCGCAGTGGCCTTGTTGCTTGCGCTGGTGGGCTGCCTGGGACCAGGCTATCTGTCGGAACTGGGCAACACCATGGGCGACAATGCCACGGCACTGCTCGTATTGGCGGGCCTGTCCGTGCTGCTACACGGTTGGGAGAGGCTGGGACGTGGCCATGCCGCCTGGGCGCTGGCCGCGGCAGCCGGCGTGCTGGTGGGCGCGGCCACGGGGTTGAAGCTGACCAATGCCATCTACGCGGTGGCGCTTTGCACCGCCATGCTGAGCCTGCCACTGCGCTGGCAGCGCAGGCTCGGGCTGGCCTGGATGTTCGGGCTGGGTGTACTGGCGGGAATCGCCCTGACCTCGGGATACTGGTTCGCCCTGATGTGGTCGACCTTCGCCAATCCGCTCTTTCCGCAGTTCAATGCGTTCTTCCACAACGCGCTGGCGGCGCCGATCTCGGTGGCGGACACGCGGTGGCTGCCGCGCAGCCTGATGGAAGCCGTGACGTTTCCCTTCGTCATCGTCGCCGATGCCAAGCGGGTGGGCGAGGTGCCGACGCGGCCGTTCGTGTGGCCGCTGTTGTATGCGCTGGTCTGCTGCTGGGCTGTGCGCGCAGGCTGGCGGGCATGGCGCGGCAAGCCGTCAGGCGCGGCCAGCGCTGACCGGCCACCGCTCGCGCCGCAAGCGCGCCTGGTGCTGGTGTTCGTGGCGGTGGCATTCCTGACCTGGCTGATGTTGTTCAGCATCTACCGCTATTGCGTCGCCATGGAGTTGCTTGCACCCCTCGCCGTCTGGCTGGTGGTACGACGGCTGCTGCCAGCGCGTGCAGCCGGGCGCACGGGTGCCATCGCGCTCGCTGTAGTGGCGCTTGCTGCACTGACTGGCATGAAAACCTGGGGCCACGAATCCTGGGCACGACAGGCATTCAGAATCACGCTCCCGGACGTGCCGCTAGACACCAATACCACCGTCTTCCTAACTGGCGGGGCCGTAGCCCAAGGATGGCTGGCAACGCAATTTCCGGCCGCAGTGACTTTTGCGGCGCTCAACTCCAACTTTCCGGAAGGCCCGGCCTATGTCGGGCGCGTGCAAGCTATGCTGGCACAACGGCCGGGCCAGGCCTACGCATTGTTGCCCGCTAATGTGAACTGGCGTGCACAGAGTGTGGTGCGGATGAATGATTCGCTGGCGGGAGTCGGGGTGTCGGCCAATGGCGGCATCTGCAAGATGCTGGGCTCGGTACTTGGCCGGCTACGCATCCATGCGCAACTGGCCGCACCTCGGCCGGGAACAAGCGGCGCCAACTGCACTCTGGCACCCCTGCCGCAAGACCTGAGCGACCTTGCCGCCGAGAATCGGGCGGAAGTGGAGCTCCAGATCCCCGGGCTGCTGCGCTATGGTCTGGTGCTCCAGGCCGAAGGCTGCCGCACCTATGATGCCTTCGTCGGCGCGGACGCACGGCCTTACCAGTTGTGCCCGGTGGAGCTTGAGCCATCCGCCAGCCACTAACCCGGGCAAGGCCCGGCGAGTTGTTCACCCGCATCTGGCACCTAGCGTGACAGCGCTGGGGTCAGCGCCTTGGGATTGGCGATGCTGTCATGCTTGCCGCTCAGCACATCGAGGATGTTCTGGAAGGCGATGCGGAAGTACAGTTCATAGCTTTCGCGTTCAACATAGCCCAGGTGCGGCGTGCAGATGCAGTTTTCCATGCGCAGCAGGGCGTGGCCCTGCAGGATGGGTTCGGACTCGAACACATCGACCGCCGCCATGCCGGGGCGGCCGCGGTTGAGCGCGGCCAGCAGGGCGTTTTCCTCGACCAGCTCGGCGCGGCTGGTGTTGACGAACAGCGCGGTGGGCTTCATGCGGGAGAAGTCGGCCAGCTTGACCAGCCCGCGGGTCTCGTCATTCAGGCGCAGGTGCAGCGACAGCACATCGCTGTCGGTAAACAATTGCTCCTGCGACTCGGCCACGGCCAGGCCGTCCTCGCGCGCGGCTTTCTGCGAGTTCTCGCGTCCCCATACCAGCACATGCATGCCGAAGGCGCGGCCGTAGCCCGCCAGCAGCTTGCCGATCTTGCCGTAGCCCCAGATCCCGAGCGTCTGCCCGCGCAGCACCTGGCCCAGGCCGAAGTTGGGCGGCATGGTGGTGGACTTGAGCCCGGACTGCTGCCACGCGCCATGCTTGAGGCTGGCCACGTACTGGGGAATGCGACGCTGGGCCGCCATGATCAGGGCCCAGGTGAGCTCCGCCGGGGCCACGGGCGAGCCCGCGCCTTCCAGCACCGCCACGCCGCGCTCCGTACAAGCCTCGACGTCCACATGGCCGCCAACGCGCCCGGTCTGGCTGATGATCTTGAGTTTGGGGAGTTTTTCCAGCAGTTGCCGGGTGATGCGCGACCGTTCGCGGATAAGCACCACGGCTTCCACGTCGGACAGGCGTGCCGCCAGCTGGCCAACGCCCTTGACAGTGTTGTTGAACACCTTGACGTCGTGGCCATCGAGCAGGCTGAAGCACGACAGCTTGCGAACGGCATCCTGATAATCGTCGAGTACGGCAATCTTCATCGGAAACTCTATTTTGGCTATCGCAAGGTGCGCACACCCACATTGCGGCGCACCCATCAACGTTATAGTTTTAGCATCTGCCGCCCGACACCGCACCGAGTGCGGCACGCGGCGGGAACAATCCCGCGCGACGCGAAAGTGAGCCGACGCACAGGCAAACGAGACAATACGGCATGGCCCGGAATCGCGCACAAACATTGCTGCGGAGCAAAAAACAGCGGCGCGCGGCGGTGGTATCCTTGCCGGTTCCGGTGCCGCCCCAGATTGTCGGTCGAGCCTTGCTCCCGACACCCGGGCCGTGCCGGACAAAGCCTGCGCGGCCCCGCCACAGGCGAAGCGCCACTGTAGCGCAGCCGCGGGGCCTGTCGCGACCTTTTGCGCAGTTCCGGTCGCTGCGCAGTTGTAACGGGATGTGACGATCCTGGTCAGAGCCGCCCTACGCGGCCCGGTGCGGAACCCGCGGCGAATGGCCGCGGTCTGCCCAGGTCGTGGGGCGCTGCCAGCCGTCTCCCGACCGCGGCAACGGGCCTGGCTTTGCAAGATTTCCTTTACGCTTTGGAGTAGCAGTATGAACCACCCCACCATGCAGGGCACGCCCGCACTCAACGTACCGGCCTGGGTCAAGCACCAGAAGCTGGTCGCCTGGGTGGCCGAGTTCGCGGCCCTCGCCAAACCCGACAATATCTACTGGTGCGACGGCTCGCAGGAAGAGTACGACCGCCTGTGCGAGCAGATGGTCGCCGCCGGCACCATGAAGCGCCTGAACCCGGCCAAGCGCAAGAACTCGTTCCTGGCGCTGTCCGATCCGTCCGACGTGGCGCGTGTGGAAGACCGCACCTTCATCTGCTCGCAGAAGAAGGAAGACGCCGGCGCCACCAACAACTGGACCGCCCCGGCTGAAATGCGCCAGACGCTGTCCGGCCTGTTCGATGGCTGCATGCGCGGCCGCACGCTGTACGTGGTGCCGTTCTCCATGGGCCCGCTGGGCTCGCCGATCGCCCACATCGGCGTGGAACTGTCGGATTCGCCGTACGTTGCCGTCAATATGCGCATCATGACCCGCATGGGCCGCGCCGTGTTCGACGTGCTGGGCACCGATGGCGAGTTCGTGCCGTGCGTGCACACCGTGGGTAAGCCGCTGGCTGCCGGCGAGAAAGACGTGGCCTGGCCGTGCAACCCGACCAAGTACATCGTCCATTTCCCGGAAACGCGCGAAATCTGGTCGTACGGCTCGGGCTACGGCGGCAATGCCCTGCTTGGCAAGAAGTGCTTCGCGCTGCGCATTGCTTCCACCATGGGCCGCGATGAGGGCTGGCTGGCCGAGCACATGCTGATCCTGGGCGTGACCTCGCCGGAAGGCAAGAAGTACCACGTGGCCGCCGCGTTCCCGTCGGCCTGCGGCAAGACCAACTTCGCCATGCTGATCCCGCCCAAGGGCTTCGAAGGCTGGAAGGTCACCACCATCGGCGACGACATCGCCTGGATCAAGCCGGGCCAGGACGGCCGCCTGTACGCCATCAACCCGGAAGCCGGCTACTTCGGCGTGGCCCCGGGCACCAGCGAGAAGACCAACTTCAACGCGATGGCTACCCTGAAGGAAAACGTCATCTTCACCAACGTGGCGCTGACCGATGACGGCGACGTGTGGTGGGAAGGCATGAGCAAGGAAGCCCCGGCGCACCTGATCGACTGGCAGGGCAAGGACTGGACCCCGGCCATCGCCAAGGAAACCGGCGCCAAGGCTGCTCACCCGAACGCCCGCTTCACCGCCCCGGCCGTGCAGTGCCCGTCGATCGACGACAACTGGGACAACCCGGCCGGCGTCGCCATCGATGCGTTCATCTTCGGCGGCCGCCGCTCCACCACCGTGCCGCTGGTGACCGAGGCGCGCAACTGGACCGAAGGCGTCTACATGGCCGCCACCATGGGCTCGGAAACCACCGCCGCCGCCGCTGGCCAGCAAGGCGTGGTGCGCCGCGACCCGTTCGCCATGCTGCCGTTCTGCGGCTACAACATGAGCGACTACTTTGGCCACTGGCTGGCGCTGGGCAAGAAGCTGGAAGCTTCCGGCGCCAAGCTGCCGGGCATCTACTGCGTCAACTGGTTCCGCAAGGATGAGGCCGGGAACTTCGTGTGGCCGGGCTTTGGCGAGAACATGCGCGTGCTGTCGTGGATGATCGACCGCGTCGAAGGCCGTGGCAAGGGCGCCGACCACGTGTTCGGCACCTCGCCCAGCTTCGAGGACCTGAACTGGGAAGGCCTGGATTTCACCAAGCAGCAATTCGAGCAGGTCACCTCGATCGACCACGCCGCCTGGCAGAAGGAACTGGCGCTGCATGAGGAGCTGTTCACGCAACTCAAGCACAACCTGCCGCAAGCCCTGGTGGATGCCAAGGCCGCGCTGGCCAAGCGCCTGGCTGCCTAAATAACAGGCGGCCCCGGTCTCGCAGACAAACGTGGTGCATCAGCCGAAGCCGTCGAACAGGCCAAAGCCAGGCGCCACGACGACGGCTGTCTCTCCCTCTCCCCTCAGGGGGAGAGGGCCGGGGTGAGGGGTGGCTTAGCTAGGAGCCACTTGAAGCGAAGCCAAGCATCTCCAAAGCCCACTCCGTCACCGGGAGTGGGCTTTTTTCATTGGGACCCGGCAGGGCCGCCCTCCGTGCTCCCTTGCTCCACGGCGAACTTCACCAGCTCCGCGCGGCCTTCGATGCCCAGCTTGCGCCGCAGGTTGAGCCGGTGGGTCTCGATGGTGCGCACCGACACCCCCAGCGCGGCGGCAATGTCCTTGTTGGCCTGGCCGCGGCCGATACAGTTGAAGATATCGCGCTCGCGCGGGGTGAGCGCATCGAGCGGCCCGGCGGCCGGGGTTTGCTCGGCCATGCTGCGGGCAATGCGGGCGCTGTAGAAGACGCGGCCGGCCAGCACCGCGGCAATCGCGGCCATCAGCTCGTCGGCGGGCGCATCCTTGAGCACATAGCCGCGCGCGCCGGCGCGGATCGCCTGGCGCACATATTCGAGGTTGTCGTGCATCGACACGATCAGCACGGCCAGCTCCGGATAGTCCTCATGCAGCGCGGCGGCCAGGGCGATGCCGCCCATGCCTCGCATGCCGATGTCGGTGATGACCAGTTCAGGCATGTGCTCGGCGCTGGCCCGCGCCAGCCAGGCCAGCGCGGCCTCGCCGTCGTCGGCTTCGCCCACCACCGCAAGCTCGGGCTGCAGGCTAAGGCGCATGCGCATGCCGTCGCGCACCAGCGCATGGTCGTCGATCAACAGGACGCGGGCGGGGGCTGGGGTCATGAGTGGGGGTTTCCTTGTAAATCTGGCGAATCCGGCCAATCCGGCGAATCCGGGTTGTGGCGTGTGGCCGGCTGCTGCGGCACCACCGGCACCGCCGCGCTCAGCCGGGTCGAGCCCGGCCCGGAGACGATATCGAACTCGCCGCCCAGCGCGGCGATGCGCTCGCGCAGGTTGCGCAGGCCGATGCCGCGCTTCGGATCGAGCTGCATGCGCGCCACGTCGAAGCCGGCGCCGTCATCCTGCACGGTCAGCCGGGTAGCGTTGGCATCGAACGCCAGCACCAGCGTGACGTGGCGCGCATGCGCATGCCGCTCCACATTGGTCAGCGCTTCCTGGGCGATGCGATAGAGGGCTGTGGCCTGCTCGTCAGCGAGTTCGCGCGGCTTGCCCGTGTGCGACACGGAAATCTGCAGCCCGCTGCCTTCTTGCATCTCGCGTGCCAGGTGCTCCAGCGCGGCGAACAGGCCAAGGTCATCAAGCAGGGCAGGCCGCAGGTTGCGCGCCACCCGGCGCACCTCATTGAAGACCGTATCCAGGCGGACCAGCGCCGTGCCGAGCACGGGCGCCACCGACTGGCCTTGTTCCGGGGCCATGCGCAGGCGGTTGGCGGCCGTCTCCAGCAGCAGCTTGACCGACACCAGCAACTGGCTGATGCCATCGTGCAGCTCGCGCGACAGCCGCGCGCGTTCCTCTTCCTGCGACTGCACCACGCGCTGCGCCAGCTGCCGCAGTTTGGCGTCGGCCTCGCGGTGCTCGCTCACATTGAGCGCCAGGCCGCTGGCAGCCACCAGCAGGATGCTGATCGCGGCAATCACGCCGATCCACGCCATGGTCTCGCGGATATCGGTCTCCGCCCGCGCATCGAGCTGGCGCAGGGTGCGCTCCACGTCGTCGAGATAGATGCCGGTGCCCAGCATCCAGTTCCACTCCGGCACGGCGACCACGTAACCCAGCTTGGGGGCCAGTTGCTGCGAGGAGGGCTTTCTCCACATATAGCGCACCGATCCACCGCCGGAGCGGGCCGCGGCGATCAGCTTCTGGATGGTGAGCGCGCCCTGCGGGTCCCGCAGGCTCCACAAATCCTGTCCGACCAGCTCGGGCTGGCGCGGGTGCATCAGATTGCGGCCTTGCAGGTCGTAGAGGAAGAAATAACCGTCGGGGCCGTAGTCCAGGCGCGCCAGGGCCTGCATGGCGGCGTCCCGGGTGGCCGCATCGTTGTGGCCCGAGCGCACCATCGGCGCGATCGCGCTTTGCGCCAGTTCTACGTAGTGACGCAGCTCGGTTTCCTTGCTCTGCAGGTAGGCCGCCTCGACCAGGGCGCGCTCGTGGCTTGCCAGCTGGGTGGCTTGGTAGCGCACGGCCAGCGCGATGCCGAACATGGCCACGGCGAGCGGCGCGACGGCCAATAACAGGATTTTCTGACGGAGTTTCATCGGGACCGGGGTAAACACGGATGACGCGCAAGCCGCATGCGAGCGTCGATCTACGTAGTAACACGCAGCATCGCTGCGTAGTTCCGCGCTTGTGCCGCCAGGGACGGCTGTCAATACTACACGCCGGACGCGCGCGCGCCGCCCAAGCGGCGTTGTGCCCGCGTCCTGCGCAGTGGGTGCGGCTAGCGTCTATGCTGTTTGCATCGCCCGCCTGCGACGACCAGATCCGGATCTTGCGAGACATACCGGGCGTCGACGGAGACATGGCAGGGACCATCCCGCCACCCAGCCCTCCGCCCGCCGCCACCAGGGGACGCCGCCCGCGCGCCCCCCTTGCTTCCGGCACCTGCCGCCGCCGGCATTCTTAAATATGGACTGAGGAGACCCTCATCATGAATCGCATCGGGCAACACCTGGTGTGGCTGGCCGTCGCCATCCTTGGCGCCTTCGCCTTTGCCACCGTTGCACTGTCTCGCGGCGAAGCTGTCAGTGCCTTGTGGATCGTGGTCGCCGCGATCTGTATCTATCTGATCGCCTACCGCTACTACAGCAAGTTCATCGCCGAGAAGGTGATGCAGCTCGACCCCAAGCGCATGACGCCGGCCTGGCGCCATAACGACGGGCTGGACTACGTGCCGACCAACAAGGCCGTGCTGTTCGGCCACCACTTCGCCGCGATTGCCGGCGCCGGCCCGCTGGTGGGTCCCGTGCTGGCCGCGCAGATGGGCTATATGCCCGGCATGCTGTGGATCCTGGCGGGCGTGGTGTTTGCCGGGGCGGTGCAAGACTTCATGGTGCTCTTCATCTCCACGCGCCGCGACGGCCGCTCGCTGGGCGACCTGATCAAGTCCGAGATGGGCACGGTGCCGGGCATGATCGCGTTGTTCGGCTGCTTCATGATCATGATCATCATCCTGGCGGTGCTGGCGCTGATCGTGGTGAAGGCGCTGGCGGACTCGCCCTGGGGCACGTTCACGGTGGGGGTGACGATTCCTATCGCCCTCTTCATGGGCATCTACACGCGCTACATCCGCCCGGGCCGCATCGGCGAGGTGTCGGTGATCGGCTTCGTGCTGCTGATGCTGGCCATCATCGGTGGCCAGTACGTGCATGAGAGCGCCGTGCTCGCGCCGCTGTTTACCTACGACGGCAAGGCGCTGACGTGGATGCTGATCATCTACGGCTTTATCGCCGCCGTGCTGCCGGTGTGGCTGCTGCTGGCTCCTCGAGACTATCTCTCCACTTTCCTGAAGATCGGCACCATCATCGCGCTGGCCATCGGCATCCTGATCGTGGCGCCGGAGTTGAAGATGCCGGCGTTCACCCAGTTCGCCAAGGGCGGCGGCCCGGTGTGGTCGGGCAACCTGTTCCCGTTCCTCTTCATCACCATCGCCTGCGGCGCGGTGTCGGGCTTCCACGCGCTGATCTCCTCGGGCACCACGCCCAAGCTGCTTGAGAGCGAGGCGCATATGCGCTTTATCGGTTACGGCGCGATGCTGGCCGAATCGTTCGTGGCCATCATGGCGCTGGTCGCGGCCTCGGTGATCGAGCCGGGCGTGTACTTCGCCATGAACAGCCCGGCAGCCGTGATCGGCACCTCGCCGGAATCGGTGGCCCAGGTAGTGTCGGGCTGGGGCTTCGTGATCACGCCGGATGTGCTGATCCAGACCGCCAAGGACGTTGGCGAGAACTCCATCATCTCGCGCGCCGGTGGCGCACCGACGCTGGCGGTGGGGATTGCCCACATCCTGCACCAGGTGGTGGGCGGCCAAGCCATGATGGCCTTCTGGTACCACTTTGCCATCCTGTTCGAGGCGCTGTTCATCCTGACCGCGGTGGACGCGGGCACCCGCGCCGGGCGCTTCATGCTGCAGGACCTGCTGGGCAGCTTCGTGCCCTCGTTCCGCCGCACCGACTCGCTGCCGGCCAACCTGATCGCCACCGCGCTGACCGTGTCGTTCTGGGGCTACTTCCTGTACCAGGGCGTGGTTGACCCGCTTGGCGGCATCAACACGCTGTGGCCGTTGTTTGGCATCTCCAACCAGATGCTGGCCGCGGTGGCGCTGGTGCTCGGTACCTGCGTGCTGGTCAAGATGAAGCGCGGGCAGTACGCCTGGGTCACCCTGGTGCCCACCATCTGGCTGCTGATCTGCACGCTGACCGCCGGCTGGCAAAAGCTGTTCGACGCCGATCCCAAGGTCAGCTTCCTGACCCATGCGGCCAAGTTCAGCGACGCCATCGCCCAGGGCAAGGTGCTGGCCCCGGCCAAGTCGATGGAGCAGATGCACCGCATCGTCTTCAACGACTACCTGGATGCCGGGTTATGCGCGCTGTTCATGTTCGTGGTGCTGTCGATCGTGTTCTACGGTTTCAAGACCGCGATGAAAGCCCGCGCGGAAAACCGGCCGACCGACCGCGAAACGCCGTTCGAACCGATGCCGGCTTCGGCTTCGGCGCAGCATTGAGTGCGTGCGCTGGCCACCGGCCAGCGCTGACCCGATATCGGGATCGGATTTGGAATTGGATTTGGAAACAGGAGATCCATCATGCTTGAGCAACTTGGAACCATGGGACGCTACCTGGGCCAGTCCCTGCGCCTGATGGTGGGTTTGCCGGATTACCAGACCTATGTGGCACACATGGAGGCCACCCACCCCGACCGCGAGCCCATGACCTACGAGGCGTTCTTTCGCGAACGGCAGGAGGCCCGCTACGGCGGGGGGCAGGGAAAATGTTGCTGATCTGCACGTGGCACGCGGGGTTCGCTCAGGGGGAATGTGAGTGTGCGTAGCAGCACATCGATCCTAACCCCGTAGCAACTCCGCGCTTCACGCCGTTAAAGAACGGGCCGCTAATTCTGGCGGCCCGTTTTACGTTTCTGCAGCGGTTACAGGGCCTTACACGTGGTTACAGCAAGCTCGCGGCTACATCTCTACACTTGCGCCACAGTTGCTCAATCCAAGGAAGAAGAACATGTCTCGGCATCCCGTTCGCAGTTTCACCCTGGCCATCGCCCTGGCGGCATCCGCGCTGCCGGTGTTTGCGGGCGATATGAATAATGCCCTCGGCGGCGCACTCGGCGGTGTCGCCGGCGCGGCGGTTGGCGGCGCGCTCGGCGGCTCGACCGGTGCGGTGATCGGCGGCGCGGTTGGCGGCGGCGCAGGCGGCGCGGTCACGTCCAACCGCCGCGAGCGCACTGGCGCCATCATTGGCGGCGCGCTGGGCGGTGGCGCAGGCACGGCAGCGGGCAACGCCATGGGCGGGCGCACCGGCGGCCTGCTGGGTGCGGCGGTTGGCGGCGGTGCAGGCGCGGCGCTGGGCGGCAACGTCTCGCGCAGCAACTCCTACGCTGACGAACGCGGCCGTGGCTATCGCGACGACCGCTACTACCGCAGCGGCTACAAGCGCAAGCACGGCCGTGGCCACAACCATCACGACGACTGATCTGCCAGGCGCAGGCGGGGATCATCCCCCGCCCGCCGACAGTCGGCCTGCGATGCCGGCAACAAGAACGGGCCATGACTGGCCCGTTTTTTTTGTCGTGACTGATGCCGCTGCGGCCCGAAAGCCTCGCCGGGGGTATCATGCATCACCCGACACCCGTAAGCTTGCACAGCAAAAGCGGCGCCCTGAAAGCAAACACGCCCGTACCGGCGTGGTACGGGCGTGTCCTCCAGTTAGTACGGAGAAGGCGCTTTCGCACCCTCCCCGTCGGCCTGTGGAGATCAGCCGAAAGGGGCAGAACCGCCATAAGATGCGGTTCCCGCCGACAGGCCGCCTGAATTACAGGGCAGCGGCGCCGTCGGTAAATACGTCGAACTTGCCGGCCTTGGCGCCGTCGGTGTACGGGTCGAACTTGCCAACGCGGGCACCGTCCGTGAACGGGTCGAACTTGCCGGCACGGGCGCCGTCGGTGAAGCTGTCGAACTTGCCGGCCTTGCCGCCGTTGCTGTAGACCGAGGTCTGGGTGGCACGGGCGCCATCGGTGTACGGGTCGAACTTGCCGGCCTTGGCAAATGCGGGGGCGGCGGTCAGGGCGGCTGCGAGCGTGGTGGCAGCGGCGATCAGGGCGAAACGTTGGCTTTTCATGATTGAATCCTTTCCACAGGCAGGACACCTAGTCTTCTCAGCAGCCTTCGCTGCAATGCGGCATCCGATGGCTTCATATTAGGCATTTCCCTGATATGAATAAATATCGCCCCCGACAATGATTAGTTGTAGTTTTGACAATAAATAGCCCACTTTCCGTAAAAGTTCGCGGGCAGGACTGGAGACTATGTCATGGACCGGCTGCAATCGATGCGCGTCTTTTCCAAAGTGGTCGAACTCGGCAGCTTTGCTCGTGCAGCGCAACAATTGGAAATGTCCAATGCGGTAGTCACGCGCTACGTAGCCGACCTGGAGAGCCACCTTGGCACGCGGTTGCTGAACCGCACCACCCGCAGCCTTTCGCTGACCGACGCCGGGGAGACCTACCTGCAGCGTTGCCAGCAGATCCTGGAAGATGTGGAGGAGGCCGAATCGGTAGTGACGGCGCGCAGCCAGTCGCTCTCGGGCACACTGCGGCTGGTGGCGCCGGTGATGTTCGGCCTGCACCTGCTGCCCGCCACGCTGGCACGTTTCCAGGCCCTGTATCCCGAGGTGGTGTTCGACGTGCTGTTATCGGACCGTATCGTCGATATCGTCGAAGAGGGGCGCGACGTAGGCGTGGTGTTGTCCGACCTGGGGCTGGGCTCGCACCTGGTGGCGCGCCCGCTTATCTCGGCAGAGATCATCCTGTGCGCCTCGCCAGGCTACCTGCGCCAGCACCCGCCGCTGCGCCAAGCGCACGAACTTAGCAGCCACCGCTGCATCGCGATGCGCATCCCCACCGCTGAGCATGAATGGACGCTGTCGGGCCCGGAGGGCGAGGTGACGGTGCCGATCCGCCCGGGCCTGCTGTGCAGCAATGCCGAGTTGGCGCACCAGGCGGCGCTGGCCGACATGGGTGTGGCGATGCTGTCCGCCTATCTGGCGCGGCCGAATATCGAAGCGGGGCGGTTGACGCACATCCTCCAGCAATACCGACTGCCGAAGCGCGATGTCAGCGTGGTCTATCCCAGCCGCAAGTTCCTGCCGACCAAGGTCCGCGCCTTTATCGATTTCCTGCTCGAAGAGGGCAAGATCCGCAACGACAACCAATAAGCGGAACGCGGAATCGAGGGCGACTGATCGAGGGCTAATAAAGGGGGAAGGGAAGCGCGGAGCCGGCAGGATGCCGGCTCCGCGAGCGACTCACTCTTGCTCGGCGTCGGCCGTGGCTTCGTCGTCGGCGCGCGACTTGCCGGTAGCGCGCTTGGCTGCTGGCGTCTTGGCCGCGGCTTTCTTCGCCGCGGGGGCCTTCTTGGCAGCGGGAGCCTTCTTGGCCGCCACCTTCTTGGCCGGCGCCTTGGCCTTGCTCACCGTTTCCGCGGCCTGATCCTCGTCGCCAGCCTTGGCGGACGCGGTCTTGGCCGCAGCGCCCTTGGCCGCCGTCTTGGCGCCCGCCTTGGGCTCGCGTGCCTCGAACTCGAAGCCGATCTTGCCGTCCGGCTGCTTGGCCAGGAAGGCCTTGAAGTTGCGCCCGGTGCGCGATGACTTGAAGCCGGTCAGCAGATCCGTGCGGCCCGCGCCCAGCAGCTTGCCGATCTGCTCGCGCGAGATCTCCTGCTGCAGGATGATCTTGCCCGTGGTGAAGTCGCAGCTCTTGGGCACGGCCACGCTGTTCTCGCACACGTACTTCATGCCGTGCTCGTACACCGAGCCACCGCACTTAGGACAAGCGCCAACCGCTTCCTGGCCGGTGAAATCGACCGGCTCGCCGTCGTTGTCGTCGTCATTCTGGCCGAAGTCGAATTCCATCTTGTAATGGCCTTCGTCGTCCTTGCCCAGCTTCAGGATGGCGGCAAACGGCCGGCCCATCTTGCTGCGGAAACCCTGCAGCGGACCGATTTCCTTCTTCAGCAGCAGTTCTTCGACTTCGTCGATCTCGAACTGGCGCCCACCCGGGATCTTGCTGATCGAGAACTCGCACGCGGTGCAGGCAAAGCGGCGGTAGTTCTCCTTGACCTGGCTGCCGCACTGCGGGCATGGCGTGGCCAGCGTGGCATAGTCACCCGGGATGGTGTCGCTGTCGTATTCCTTGGCGCGCTTGACGATCTGCTGCGTCATCTGCGCGATCTCGCGCATGAACTCGTCGCGCTTCAGGCCGCCGCGCTCGATCTGCGACAGCTTGTGCTCCCATTCGCCGGTCAGCTCGGCCTGGGTCAATTCCTGCACGCCCAGGCCGCGCAGCAGCGTCATCAGTTGGAAGGCCTTGGCGGTGGGAATCAGCTCACGGCCTTCGCGCACCAGGTATTTCTCGGCGAGCAGGCCTTCGATGATGGCCGCGCGCGTGGCTGGCGTGCCCAGGCCCTTGCCGGCCATGGCCTCGCGCAGCGCGTCGTCGTCCACCAGCTTGCCGGCGCCTTCCATGGCGGACAGCAATGTGGCTTCGTTGTAGCGTGCGGGCGGCTTGGTGGTCAGCATCACGCCGTCGACCTTGTCGACCTTGACGCGCTCGTCCTTGGCCACCGCCACCAGGTTGGCATCGTCGCCCTGGGCTTCACGCCCGTAGACCACCAGCCAGCCGGGATTGACCAGGACCTTGCCTTCGGTCTTGAAATGATGGCCCGCCACCTCGGTGACGCGGGTGGTGACCTGGAACTCGGCCGCCGGGAAGAACACCGCGAGGAAGCGGCGCACCACCAGGTCATACAGCTTCTGCTCCGGCTCCGAGAGGTTCTTCGGGGCTTGCAGCGTCGGGATGATTGCGAAGTGATCGCTGATCTTGCTGTTGTCGAAGATCTTCTTGTTGGGCTTGATCCACCCGCTGGCCAGCACCTTCTTGGCATGCGGCAGGTAGTTGGGCGAGCTCTCGGCCAGCATGTCCATGGTCTGCTTGACCGTGTCCATGTAGTCCTCGGGCAGCGCGCGCGCGTCGGTACGCGGGTAAGTCAGCACCTTGTGCTTTTCGTACAGCGCCTGGGCCAGGCCGAGGGTGTTCTTGGCCGAGAAGCCGAAGCGCGAGTTGGCCTCGCGCTGCAGCGTGGTCAGGTCGAACAGCGCCGGCGACTGCTGCGTGGACGGCTTGGACTCTTCGGTGACGGTGCCGGTCTTGTCACGGCAGGCCGCCACGATGCTCTTGGCTTCGGCCTCGCTCCACAGGCGCGACTCGCGCGCCTCGGGATCGAACTCGCTCTTCTTGAACTTGGGGTCGAACCAGCGGCCTTCGTAAAGGCCGGCGGCGGCGATGAACTCGGCGCGCACTTCCCAGTAGTCGCGCGGGACGAACTTCTTGATCTTCTCTTCGCGCTCTACGACGATCGACAGCGTGGGGGTCTGCACCCGGCCAACCGTGGTCAGGAAGAAGCCGCCGCCCTTGCTGTTGAACGCGGTCATGGCGCGCGTGCCGTTGATGCCCACCAGCCAGTCGGCTTCCGAGCGGCAGCGCGCGGCGTCCGCCAGCGGCAGCATGTCGGCATCGTCGCGCAGGCGGGCGAAGCCGTCGCGGATCGCCTGCGGCGTCATCGACTGCAGCCACAGGCGCTGCACTGGCTGCTTGGCCTTGGCGTGCTGCTGGATCAGGCGGAAGATCAATTCCCCTTCGCGCCCCGCGTCGCAGGCGTTCACCAGGCCGGTAACGTCCTTGCGCTTGATCAGGCGGTTGAGCACCTTCAGACGCGACTCGGTCTTGGCGATCGGGCGCAGGTCGAAGTGGGGGGGAATCACCGGCAGGTTGGCGAAGCTCCACTTGCCTCGCTTGACTTCGTATTCGTCCGGGGCGGCGATTTCAACCAGGTGGCCGACGGCCGACGAAAGAACGTAATCGTCACTTTCGAAGTATTCGTCATGCTTGGTAAAGCCCCCGAGGGCACGGGCTATATCGGCAGCAACCGATGGCTTTTCCGCGATGATGAGGGCTTTTGACATGGATCGGGTCCTTGCTGGCCGCACTCTGGCGGCCTGCGAATTATTGCCACTAAGGGCTCTGCACTATATGTAAACAGCGAGCTTGCGGCTTTGAGGCGCCAATAATAAGCGCGGTTCCGACGGCGGTGCAAGCAAGCTGCCGTCGCGGTCGCCGTCAAACGGGCGCTGCTGGCATGCGGGCCGGCCCTGAACAGCCGCCGCCCACTTCGTTTTTTGACTGCAATCCGGCGCTCGTGCTCCTGGCTTGCCCCGGGCGCAGATGACCGGGGTTAGTCGTCGTTAGCGCGCGGCGCCAGCCACTCCAGCACGTTCGGCACTGCTGCGCCGGCCGTTGGCGCCATCGCCGCGCCGCGCGCCAGCATGCGTTCGAGCACTTCAATATGCGGCAGCAGCGTGCCATAGAACTGCGCCGCGCCACCCGCCGCTGGCTGCACCAGCAGCGTCGGAAAATTATCGATATCGAGGTCGCCCAACTGGTCGGCATGGGTTTCGATATCGATCCAGACGAAGCAATCGCCAGGAAACCGTGCAGCAAGCGCCGCAAACGCCTCCTGGTAGGTCCCGCAGGTGCCGCACCAGGCTGCACACAGGCAAGCTACCAGGCGGCCTTGCGGACGCGCTGCCAACACCTGGGCGATTGCGCCCTGGTCCTGCTCCGGAAAGTAAACGGTCATGATGGGGGAAACATGAGCCTTTTCAGGCACGGGAAATCGTTTGATTGTAGCGGTCGCCAGGAAATCCGTATTTCGGCCGGCGATACCGGGGTCGCTCACTAGCTTACCCGGCGATAGACATTGCCCGGCAGCCGCTCTACCGCGCCCGCCAGTTCCAGTGTCAGCAGGCTGGCCACCACTTGCTCGGGCGGCAGGGCGGTGCGTGCGCACAGCGCATCCAGCGTAACGGGGTCGTGGGTGAGCGTCAGGCCGAGGACATCGTCCAGCGCCGGCATGGGCGCAGGCGCCACCGGCCGGGCGGCATCCCCGGCCATGCCGAGTTCCTCGAGCACATCCTGCGCGGTTTCCACCAGCTTGGCGCCCTGGCGGATCAGCAGGTGGCAACCCTTGGACAGCGGCGCATGGATCGAGCCGGGAATGGCATAGACCTCGCGTCCCATCTCGGCTGCAAGCCGCGCGGTAATGAGCGACCCGGAGCGGGCGGCCGCCTCTACCACCAGTACGCCGCGCGCGAGCGCCGCGATGATGCGGTTGCGCTGGGGAAAGTGGTGGCTGCGCCCGGGCATGCCGAGCGCGAACTCGCTGACGATGGCGCCATGGGCCGCGATGCGGTGGGCCAGGTCGCGATGCCGGGCGGGGTAGACCAGGTCGGCGCCGGTGCCGATCACCGCCACGGTACCGCCAGCACCTTCCAGAGCGCCTTCCAGAGCCCCCTCGTGCGCTGCGCCATCGATGCCCAGCGCAAGCCCCGACACCACCGCCAGCCCGGCGCCGGACAACACGCGGGCAAAGCGTCGCGCATCCTCCGTGCCCTGCACGGTGGCGCTGCGCGCGCCGACCATGGCAATGGCCGGGCCGCCAAGCGCGCCCAGCTGGCCTTTGACGTACAGCACCAGCGGCGGGTCGGACAGATCCAGCAAGGCACGGGGATAGGCGGCATCGGCCAGCGTCACCACATGGTTGCCGGGCTCGGCGGCCCAGGCCACGGTGCGCTCGACCAGTGCCCTGGTGACAGCATCGGGCGGTGCCAGCAGCGCCCGGGCGTGCTTCTCGGGGATGACCGCCGCCAGTGCGCTGACAGTCTGCGCCAGCAACTGGTGCGGCAGCCCGAACGTGGCCAGCAACCGGCGCAAGGCTCCTGTGCCCAGGCCACGGGCACCGGTCAGCCGCAGCCATGCCTCGATGTCGGCAGCGCTGCGGGTGGTGGTGTGCACCAGCGCCGGGTTGGTGCCGGTTGCTGCCAGCGCGGTCAACGCGGCGAAGTCACGCGGTCGCCCACCTCGATCGCGTTCGAGGCGTCGGTGACCAGGGCGTAGGCCACGCCGGGAAACACGCGGAACACGAAGGCCAGGCCATAGCGCTCGTCGGGCAACTGGATGGCGCGGTTGCCATCCGTGCGATCGCGCACCACCTGGCCGGCGCGCGACAGCGCAAGCACGTGGCCGGGCTCAAGGCCCGCGGCGGCGCCGATATTGAGCACGACCACCTGTTTGGCGCCACCGAACTGCACGCCGCCGTAGACGGCCGCGATGCGGCCATCAAGCATGACATCCGGCGCGCGGGGCACATAGCGCACCGGCTCGCGCGCCGGCTGGGGCATCAGCAAGGTGCCAGCGCCCATTTCCTGCTGGGCCGCCGTGACCTTGACGGAGGTTACCGCGTCGAAGCCTTCCGGCGGCCGCGACACGCGAACATTGCCCTGGTACTCGGCTTCATAGCCCAGCACGCGGCCGGTAACCGGGTCCTTGACCGGCTTGACCGGCTTGAAGGCCTGCCAGTCGCTGCCGACCACCGCCTCGGGCGGGGAAATGCCGCGCGCATAGGCGGTGTCGCCCATGCCCAGGTAGACGCGCGACTCGGGCAGGGCAATGATGCGCGCCGAGGTCTCCAGCGTGCCCTGGTCCACCACCAGCGGGCGGATCAGGAACGGCTCGATGTCCTTGGCGGGAATGCTGGCGATGGCGCCATCGGGCCCACCTTCGCTGCGCACGCTTGGCGTGAGCCGCACCGTGCCGCCGGCATCGGGGCTGGTGGAAAGCCAGGCGCGGCCGTCGCGCTGAATCAGGTACAGGACCTGGCCGGGATATATCAGGTGTGGATTGCGGATCTGCTGCTGGTTCATCCCCCACAGCTCGGGCCAGCGCCAGGGCTGGCGCAGGAAGCGCCCGGAGATCCCCCAAAGCGTGTCCCCCCCTCGCACGACATACTGCTGGGGCGCGTCAGGTGCCAGGTCGGCGGCGGCAATGCCTTGCTGCGCGGTAACGGTGGCCTGGGCCCGCTGGGCCGGGGTGACGGTAAGATCGGCGGCATGTACTGGCGCCCCTGTGACGGCAGTGATTCCGGCCGCACACAACATCCAACGGGCAAACGCGTACGGCCTGCGGCCCGGCGCCGCCTGGTGTTCTTTGGTAAGATCGCGCATTTTCTCGAACCGGCTGGCAGAACAGCCGGATTGACCCTGGAGAGCGTGCCTGTTGCGGCGCGCCTTGAATTTTTGTACTTGCGCCCCGATTCTGCATGTAAACACCCGTAGCCGCAACGCGCGGGTCACATGTGTGAGCGGCAGGCGTTGCGCCCCAGCATCATGGCTAAACTCGATATCCTGACCTACCCCGATCCCCGCCTGCATACCGTGGCAAAACCGGTTGCCGTGGTGGACGACCGCATTCGCAAGCTGGTAGAGGACATGGCCGAGACCATGTACGAAGCCCCCGGCATCGGCCTGGCCGCGACCCAGGTGGACGTGCACGAACAGGTGGTGGTGATCGATATCTCCGAGACCCGTGACGAGCTGCAGGTCTTCATCAACCCGGAGATCGTGTGGTCCAGCGACTCCCGCAAGGTGGCGGAAGAGGGTTGCCTGTCGGTGCCCGAGGTCTACGACCGGGTCGAGCGCCCGGACCATGTGCGCGTGCGTGCCCTGAACGAGAAGGGCGAGCCCTTCGAGATCGAAGCCGACGACCTGCTGGCCGTGTGCATCCAGCACGAGATGGACCACCTCAAGGGCAAGGTCTTCGTCGAGTACCTGTCGCCGCTGAAGCTTCAGCGCATCAAGTCCAAGCTGGTCAAGCTGCACAAGCGCGAACGCACCCGCATGTAAGGCAGCCGCGGCCGGCCGCGCGCCGGCACTGGCCGGCTAGCGGTCTGCTATCGTATTGCCTTCCCGATGAATCAAGTTACCGGCCGCTGATGCGGCCGGTGCCGCTTTATGCCGGAGCGTGCCATGTCCCAAGCCGCAAGCCCATCCCAAGCGCTGCGCGTTGCCTTTGCCGGCACGCCTGAATTCGCCCGCGTGGCGCTCGAAGCCATCCACACCGCCGGTTTCCCGGTGGTGGCGGTGCTCAGCCAGCCCGACCGGCCAGCCGGCCGCGGCCTGCAGCTGCAGGCCAGCCCGGTCAAGCAGTACGCGCTGGAGCGCAGCCTGGGCCCGGTGCTGCAGCCACGCTCGCTGCGCCGCAACGGCAAGTATCCCGAAGAGGCCGGCGCCGCCGTGGACACGCTGGCGCAGATCGCCCCGGATGTCATGGTGGTGGCCGCCTACGGCCTGATCCTGCCGGCCGAGGTGCTGGCGTTGCCGCGCTACGGCTGCCTGAACATCCATGCCTCGCTGCTGCCGCGCTGGCGGGGCGCCGCGCCCATCCACCGCGCCATCGAGGCTGGCGATGCGCAGACCGGCATCACGCTGATGCAGATGGACGAAGGGCTGGATACGGGCGCGATGATCCAGGGCGAAACCGTGCCGATCGGCCCCGGCGACACCACCGGCACCCTGCACGATGCGCTGGCCGCGCTGGGCGGGCGCATGGTGGTGGAAGCGCTGCGCCGCCTCGCCGCGGGCCAGCCGCTCACCGGCACGCCGCAGCCGGCCGAGGGCGTGACCTATGCCGAGAAGATCGCCAAGGAAGAAGCCCCGCTGGACCTGCGCCGCCCGGCTGCAGCGCTGGCCGCCCAGGTGCGCGCCTTCAATCCGTTTCCCGGCGCCACCGTGCAGGTCGGCGAGACCGTCATCAAGTGCTGGCAGGCCCAGCCCCTGGCGTCCACGGCCAGCCACCCGCAGGCGCCGGGCACCGTGCTCGCGGCGGATGCCGATGGCGTGGTGATCGCCTGCGGCGAGGGCGCGCTGCGCGTGACCGAGTTGCAGAAGCCGGGCGGGCGCCGCGTGCCGGCCCAGCAGTTCCTGCAAAGCATGCCGCTGCCGCCGGGTACCCGCTGCGCCGTGGCTGGCGGCACGGCATAATCGCCCTGCGCTTGCGGCAAAGCCACGGTGGCTGACTTGCCGCGGCGCGCTGCGCGCCCCATTTCTGTCGCTTATCCACCGGCAGCCAACCATGCTCGGCATTACTGACCTTCCCTTGTTCGTCGGTGCGGTGTTCCTGCTCAATGTGACGCCTGGCCCGGATACCGCCTATATCGTCGGGCGCAGCGTGGCACAGGGCAGGGCGGCGGGCGTGGTCTCGGCGCTCGGGGTCAGTGCTGGCTGCTGCGTGCACTCGCTGGCCATCGCCTTCGGCCTGACGGCGTTGCTGGCGGCATCGGCCACCGCCTTTACCCTGATCAAGTTTGCCGGCGCAGCCTATCTGGTGTGGCTTGGGCTGCGCCTGATCTGGCAGCGATCCGCGTCCCCCGGCGCGGACGCGGCCCCCGCTGCCCAGCCGGGCAAGCGCGGCCTGCGCGCTTTGTTCATGCAGGGCTTCCTCACCAATGTGCTGAATCCAAAGGTGATCCTGTTCTTTATTTCCTTCTTCCCGCAGTTCGTGGATCGCAACGCCGAGCATCAGGCCCTGGCATTCCTGGCCCTGGGTGGCGTCATGGTGGCGATGTCGACGCTCTGGAACAGCCTGGTGGCATGGATGGCGGGTACCCTGACCCGCCGCGCCAGCGAGGTGCCGCGCCTCAAGTGCTGGCTGGATCGCATTGTGGGCATGGCGTTCATCGGGCTGGGCGCGCGCCTGGCCTTCGCCCAACGCTAGGAACAGTTGCCGAACCTGCTGGCGCAACGAACGGCCGCCGGCACCGGCTGCCCTTTTTTTAGGCAGGTGACGGTTGAATTTCCGGGGCGGGGTACTATCTAAACAGCACCGCGTCACGCTTTCCGTAGCACGGCCAGTCCGGCCACCGGGCGCGCGCGCGAGGATGATTTTTTCGGAGATCACGACAATGTTCAACTGGGTCAAGACCTTCATGCTGATGGCCGCCATCACGGCGCTGTTCATCGTCATCGGCGGCATGATCGGCGGCCGCAGCGGCATGATGTTCGCGCTGATCATGGCGCTGGGCATGAACTTCTTCTCTTACTGGTTCTCGGACAAGATGGTCCTGCGCATGTACAACGCGCAGGAAGTCGACGCGAGCACGGCACCGCAGTTCTACGGCATGGTGCAGGAGCTGGCGCAGCGCGCCCAGCTGCCGATGCCGCGCGTGTACCTGATCAACGAGGATGCGCCCAATGCCTTTGCCACCGGCCGCGATCCGGAGCATGCCGCCGTGGCGGCCACCACCGGCATCCTGCGGGTGCTGTCGGAGCGCGAGCTGCGCGGCGTGATGGCGCACGAGCTGGCTCACGTGCAGCACCGCGACATCCTGATCTCGACCATCGCCGCCACCATGGCCGGCGCCATCGCCGCGCTGGCCAACTTCGCCATGTTCTTTGGCGGGCGCGACGAGAACGGCAACCGCTCCAACCCCATTGCCAGTATCGCGGTGGCAATCCTTGCCCCGCTGGCGGCCTCGCTGATCCAGATGGCGATCTCCCGCGCCCGGGAGTTCGAGGCGGACCGCGGCGGCGCCACCATCAGCGGCGACCCGCAGGCACTGGCGATGGCGCTCGACAAGATCCACCGCTATGCGCAGGGGATTCCGTTCCAGACCGCGGAGCAGCACCCGGCCACGGCGCAGATGATGATCATGAACCCGCTTTCGGGCAGCGGCATCGCCAACCTGTTCTCGACCCACCCGGCGACCGAGGAACGGGTGGCGCGGCTGATGCAGATGGCACAGACGGGCGTCTATCCGGTGTAAGCGCGGCCCAGTCGAGGCACAAGCGCGGTCCAAGCCGCCGCGCTACCCCCTCGCCGCGGCCAGCCAGGCGCAAAAACGCCGGTCCCCGCCACATACAGGGTAAACTGCCCGCCGTGCTTCCCCGGAAGCGGCGGGCAGTGTTCTTTTGGCCTCGCCCGGCCTTGCCGCCAGTCCTCGCCGCTTGCGGCTTGCCCCCTGCCACCCCGTTTTACCGTCTCACTGCCCCACTGTCATGCGCCTGCAACACGAATCCCTCGCCTTCCAGATGCTCGCCGCCGCGGCTGCCGTACGCGGCGTCAACGAAGGCAGCGCGCTGCCGCTGGCCATCGAGAATGCCGCCGCCCAGTACCGCCTGGACCGCGTGCGCGACGCCGCCACGCGTGGCGCCCTGCAGGACCTGGCCTATCGCACCATGCGCCAGTTCGGCACGGCGCGCGCGCTGGTCACCAAGCTGGTGACCCGGCCACCCGGCGCGCTGGTGGACTCACTGCTGGCCGTGGCCCTGGCGTTGCTGGTCGAGGACGAGCAGGGGGAAGGGGGTTATACCGAGTTCACCGTGGTCGACCAGGCCGTCAGCGCAGCAGCCTCCGAGCCCAAGACCGCGCACGCACGCGGGCTGGTGAACGCAGTGCTGCGCCGTTTCCTGCGTGAACGCAAGGCACTGCTGGCCGAAGTGCGCCAGGACGACGAAGCGCGCTGGAACCTGCCCGCATGGTGGCTGGATGCGCTGCGCAAGGCGTACCCGGACCAGTGGACCGCGCTGGCCGAGAGCGCCAATGTGCGCCCGCCCATGACCCTGCGCGTCAATACGGCGCGGGTCTCGGTGCCCGACTACCTCAAGCGTGTGCTCAATGCCGGCATGGCGGGCGTGGCCATCGGCCCGCAGGCCGTGCGGCTGGTGCGTGCGTTTCCCGTGTCGCAGATTCCCGGGTTTGCCGAGGGCGACGTCTCGGTGCAGGACGCCGGCGCGCAACTGGCAGCTCCGCTGCTGGACCTGGCCGACGGCCAGCGCGTGCTCGATGCCTGCGCCGCGCCCGGTGGCAAGACCGGCCACATCCTTGAACTCGCCAACGTGGAAGTCACCGCGCTGGAGAGCGACGCGCAGCGCGCCACCCGCATCGACGAGAACCTCGCACGCCTGGGCCAGCAAGCCACCGTGGTGGTAGGCGACGCAAGCCGCCCGCAGGACTGGTGGGACAACCGCCAGTACGACCGCATCCTGGCCGACGTACCGTGCTCCGCCTCGGGCATCGTGCGCCGTCACCCGGACATCCGCTGGCTGCGCCGCGAGGTGGATATCCCGCGGCTGGTCACCGAGCAGCGGCGCATCGTGTCGCAGCTCTGGAACCTGCTCAAGCCGGGCGGCATCCTGGTCTATGTCACCTGTTCTATTTTCCCAACGGAGAACGAAGAGCAGGCGCGCTGGTTTGGTGCACAGCTACCAGATGCGATACGATTGCAAGCGCCCGGCCAGATGCTTCCGGGTAGCAAGGATCAGTTGGCCGGTGGCGGAAATGGCAGCCTGGAAGGCCTGCCCACCGATCACGATGGCTTCTTCTACGCCCGTTTCCAGAAACGATCCTGACCGATCCCAATCGATCCCAATGCCGAACCCGCTTCGCTTGTTCGTCCTTCGCGTCCCAGACGACAGTGCGTGCGTGTCCCTTGCTGCAGCTCGTGCAGCTGGTTCAGTAGCCGGCGTCGGCCCGATATGCAGCGCGCGCGCGCGGCTGGCGTCGTGGTGGCTCGCGGCGACGATCATGCTCGGTATCCTGATGACGCTGGTCGCACTGCCGGGCACGGCGCGCGCCGACGGCATTGAAGTCAACGAGGCCCGCATCGAGTACCAGGATGGCGGCTTCGATCTGGCCGCGAGTTTCGATTTCGATCTGCCGCCGCCGCTTGAAGACGCGCTCAACAAAGGCATCTCGCTGTATTTCGTCGTCGATTTCCAGCTCTCCCGCCCTCGCTGGTACTGGTTCGATGAAAAACCCGTCAATGCCAGCCGCAGCGTGCGGCTGTCCTACCATCCGCTCACGCGCCAGTACCGTGTGTCCACCGGCGGCCTGCAATTGCCGTTCATGCGCCTGAAGAGCGCGCTGCAGTTCATCCAGCGCGTGCGTGGCTGGCGCGTGTTCGAGCGCAGCATGGTCAAGCAGGGCGAGACCTACCAGGCCGAAGCGCGCATGCGCCTGGACCTGACGCAACTGCCCAAGCCGTTCCAGATCAACGCCGTCAACACCCGCGAGTGGAACCTGGCATCGGAATGGCGGCGCTTCAGCTTCACCGTGCCGAGCGAATTCCCGCCGCCGCCCGCGCCCACACCGCCGCCACAACTGGTGCCCGTGCCCCCACCGGCGCCGGCGTCTGCCGCGTCCGCCGCGGTGGCAGGCGAAACGCGTGCGGTGCCGTTCGCGCAGACCGTATCGACCGTGCTCTCTCCCACCACCCTGGTGCAGCCGGCCGCGGGCCAGCCATGAGCGCCCCACCCAGCCTGTGGGACAGCCGGTTCCGGCGCGTGCTTTACCGCGTCGTGGCGGGCATCATCGTGTTCCTGGCGCTGGTGCTGGTGGCACTGCTCGCCGGCGCCTCGGCCAATACCGAATTCTTCGATCGGTACTTCACGCTGCTGTTCAAGATCAACCTGGTGATCGGCATCCTGCTGGTGCTGATCATCGGCGCGCTGGCGCTGACCCTGTGGCTGCGCTACCGCCGCGGCAAGTTCGGCACGCGGCTGATGACCAAGCTCGCCGTGTTCTTCGGCGTGGTGGGCGTGCTGCCCGGCGTCCTGATCTACCTGGTGTCGCTGCAGTTCGTCTCGCGCAGCATCGAGTCCTGGTTCGACGTTCGCGTCGAGACCGCGCTCGAGGCCGGCCTCAACCTTGGCCGCTCCACCATCGACAGCTCGTTGTCGGACCTGCAAGGCAAGGCGCGGCTGATGGCCGACCAGCTCACCAGCTCGCCCAACGTCGCTACCTCTCTGCAGCTCAACCGGCTGCGCGAGCAATACGGCGTGCAGGAAGCCGCCATCTTCACCGGCAGCGGCCGCGTGATCGCCACGGCGTCGAGCAACTATGCGTCGCTGGTGCCGGACCTGCCCTCTGGCGTGCTGGCCGAGCAGGCCCGGCTGGCCGGCGGCTATGCCGCGGTGGAAGGAGGCACAGATCCATCCGTCGATAGCCATCACCAGCCCGAGCGTACCGATGGCGCCCACCTGTACCGGCTGCGCGTCATCGTGCCGCTGGGCCCGGCGCCCGCCGCGCAAACCGACGCACCCCCAGCCGCGGATAGCGCCAGCCGGCCCGCGGGCAAGCCGGCCCTCAATGCTCCCAGCCGCTGGGCCGGGTCGGGGCTGTCTGTCGAGCGCCGCCCCGAGGACGCCGCATCGTCCGGGTTCGGGCTGGTGGGCGACACGGTGCGCGAGGAGCGCTACCTGCAGGTCGTGCATCCGGTGCCGGCAGCGTTGGCGCGCAATGCCGACGAAGTCCAGCGTGCCTACCAGGAGTACCAGGAAAAGGCGCTCGGCCGCACCGGCCTGCGCAAGATGTATATCGGCACGCTGACGCTCACGCTGTTCCTCGCGGTGTTCATTGCCGTGATGCTGGCGCTGCTGCTCGGCGGACAGCTGGCGCGGCCGCTGCTGATGTTGCTGCAAGGGACCAAGGAAGTGGCCGAGGGCGACCTCTCGCCCAAGCGCGAGCTCAAGAGCCGCGACGAGCTCGGCATGCTGACCCAGCAGTTCAACATGATGACGCGCCAGCTGTCGGAAGCGCGCATCGCGGTGGAGCAGAACCGCAGCGCGCTCGAGAAATCGACGGCGTATCTCGAGAGCGTGCTGCAGAATCTCACCGCCGGCGTATTCGTGTTCGATCGCAGCTTCGTGCTGATCACCGCCAACCCCGGGGCCGAGCGCATCTTCCGCCAGCCGTTCGCCGGCGCACTGGGCCAGCCCATCGACAGCATCCCGGCCCTCGGCGATTTCGGCGACATCGTGCGGCAGGCCTTCTCCGAGCAGAGCACCAGTGAAATGCTGGGCGGCGCGCAGCACTGGCAAAAGCAGATCGAGCTGCCGCAGAGCGACGAGGAACAGGCACTCACGCTGCTGGTGCGCGGCGCGCGCCTGCCGGGCGGGCGCGGCGATGAGCGCGACGAACCTGGCTACGTGGTGGTATTCGACGACATTTCCGATGTGATTTCCGCTCAACGCTCGGTGGCGTGGGGCGAAGTGGCACGACGCCTCGCGCATGAGATCAAGAACCCGTTGACCCCGATCCAGCTCTCGGCCGAGCGCCTGCAGATGAAGCTCTCGCCCAAACTGGAGGGCACCGACGTCGACGTGCTCAAGCGAGGCGCCACCACCATCGTCAACCAGGTGCAGGCCATGAAGCGCATGGTCGACGACTTCCGCGATTACGCCCGCACGCCACCAGCGCTGTTGCAGTCACTGCAGCTCAACGGCCTGGTCGCCGAAGTGCTGCATCTCTACGGCATCGACGACACCGCCACGTACGAGCACGCCGTGATCCATCCGTCGCTGGCCGCCTGCCTGCCCGAAATCAAGGGCGATCCGACCCAGCTGCGCCAGGTGATTCACAACCTGCTGCAAAACGCGCAGGATGCGGTGGCGGACAACCTCGGCGCGGCTAGGGCGGCGCCCCATATCGCTCTGCACACCGAGACTGTAGAATACAAAGATTCTGCCGGCGAAGACCGGCAGGCCGTCAAGCTCACCATTGCGGATAACGGTCCCGGTTTCGCTCCGCGTATCCTTAGTCGCGCGTTCGAGCCGTATGTGACCACCAAGGCCAAAGGAACAGGCCTGGGTCTTGCGATGGTGAAGAAGATCATTGACGAACACGGCGCACGCATCGAGTTGCGCAATCGCATGGAGGGTTCCGACATCATCGGGGCGCAGATCTCCATCCTGTTCGTTAAACTGGCATAGTCAATGTGCGGCCCCGAACCCGGCAAGCCGCGGTGGGGTCAAGAGGGGAAGTATGGCAACCATCCTCGTAGTCGACGACGAAATGGGTATCCGGGAGTTGCTCTCGGAAATCCTCAGCGACGAAGGCCATGTGGTCGAAGTGGCAGAAAACGCGCAGAAAGCGCGCGAGTACCGTGCCGGCAATACGCCTGACCTGGTGCTGCTTGACATCTGGATGCCCGATACCGACGGCGTCACGCTGCTCAAGGAGTGGTCGGCCCAAGGCTTGCTCTCCATGCCCGTCATCATGATGTCGGGTCACGCAACCATCGATACCGCGGTGGAGGCAACCAAGATTGGCGCGCTCAATTTCCTCGAGAAGCCAATTGCCTTGCAAAAGCTGCTTTCGGCAGTCGAGCAGGGCCTGGCGCGTGGCATCGAGCGTCCGCGCTCGGGCGTGGCCGCAGGCGCGGCGCTGCCCGCGAACGGCACTAGCGAAGGCACGGCGGCGATTGCCGCGGAAAGCGCCGCCGAGACCGCCAATGGCAGCCCGCAACGCTTGCCCGAAGCCGAGATGCATTTCTCATTCGACATGCCGCTGCGCGAAGCACGCGACCTGTTCGAGCGCGCTTACTTCGAATACCACTTGCTGCGCGAGCACGGCAGCATGACCCGCGTCGCCGAGAAAACCGGCCTCGAACGCACCCACTTGTACCGCAAGCTCAAGCAGCTTGGCGTGGAACTCGGCCGCAACAAGCCGGAACCTGCGGAACAATGATGCGGTGATGCACGCAGCGCTTGACCGGGTCGAAAAGCGCTGCTATAGTTTCGCTTCTTTGGCCCGGTAGCTCAGTCGGTAGAGCAGAGGATTGAAAATCCTTGTGTCGGCGGTTCGATTCCGTCCCAGGCCACCAGCATTACGAAAAAGCCCAAGATCTGAAAAGGTCTTGGGCTTTTTCCATTTTGGCCCAATCCCATTGTGGCCATCGTTTCATCACTGCCTTGCCGGACCTTCTTCCGGCGCGCCTGAGAGGCGCAAGCCTGGCGCACCAGTCTTGCGCCATCCACACGCATATCGCCGCTTAGAACGCGGCCTGGACGCGTCTATCACCTCCATTGCGGCGGCCTCGCCCCAGGCGCGCAAACCCTTGCAATACCGCATGCCACCGCCTAATGTTTAGGCACGAATTCGTCCGTCCAGTGCCGTCGCGTCCGCGATTATCGGCATTGCGCTAATTACCCCAAAAATCCGCTTTTCGCATTGGATCCTGACCGCCGATTTTCGCGATGTCATGTCACCATCCATGCCATCCCGATAGCGAATCAGCCAGGCACGCCAAGCATTCGATACCACCGGTTCATTCAAAACAACCCAAGCATGCATTGACGCTGCAAGGCGAAAGACGAAACACTGCGCGCTCCCGCCCATCACTGCAAACCCGATGCACGCGCCTTCCCCCGATGCCATGGCCGACCCGGCCCACGCTGCCGAACCGCACAGCGCAAGCGTACCTGCGGCTGCGAGCACGCTCTGCCAGCGCCTGGTCGCGGAAGGACTCGGCACGGCGCTGCTGGTAGCGGTGGTGGTGGGCTCGGGCATTCGCGCGCAGCAACTGGCCGGCGGCAATGTCGCGCTGGCCTTGCTGGCGAACTCGCTGGCCACGGGCGGCGGGCTGGTTGCATTGTTGCTGGCGCTGGGACCGATCTCGGGTGGGCACTTCAACCCGGTCGTCACCCTCTCGGCGATGGTGCGTGGCGCGCTGCCGGCGCGCGATGCCTGGCGCTACGGACTGGTGCAGATGGGCGGCGCCATCGCGGGAGTCGCCTGCGCGCATGCGATGTTTGGCGAGCCGATGCTGGCCTGGTCGGCGCAAAGCCGCACCGGGCCATCGATGTGGTGGAGCGAGTTTGTTGCCACCTTTGGCCTCATCGGCATAGCGATTGGCACCGGGCGCAGCCGGCCCGGGCTGGTGCCGTTCGCGGTGGCGGGCTATATCACTGCGGGGTACTGGTTCACGGCATCGACGTCATTCGCCAACCCGGCGCTGACCCTTGCGTGCGCGCTGACGGCAACCTTCACCGGCATTCGCGCCATCGATGTGCCGGGCTTCGTGCTGGCGCAGCTGGCGGGCGGGCTGAGCGCCACGCTGGTCTTCCACTGGCTGCTGCGAGCACCCGCGGTGCTGCCGGGCCGCGCGCCGCTCACGCGCAAGACGCCGTGGCGAGCAGCGGCTGCAGCCGCTATCACGCCTACCAGCGGCGATTGAGCTGTACGCCGAAGATGGAGCCCGAGGTCTGCGAAGCCCAGGTATCGGCGGGTGAGGCAAAGGCGATGCCGTCCACGTCGCTGGCCTTGCTGTAGGTGTAGAAGGCGCGCAGGTTGGCATTGCCGGCTGCCTTGCCAAGCGTGAAGGTAGGCGCCACGGTCACCGCCGTGCGCTGTCCGCTGGCGCCAAAGCCCGAAGAGATCTGATCGTGCGCCACCTCGAAGGTCAGCTTGAACTGGTCGCTCGCGATATAGGCGGGGCGCACGCGCGTGGCCATCCACTGCAGCGTGCCCACCGGCGAGCGGTCGAACTGCATGCTGGACTCGACCGAGCCCGCCAGGCCCAGCCCCGAGCGCTGCTTCCACTCCATCGATTCAGCCACGCGTACCCGCGACAAGGCGGGCCCCATGCCGGTGTAGCCGGTCAACGCGTTACGGCTGCCCTCACCAAACTGCATGCCGAAGCGGTTGGTGCCGGCGAGCACGCCTTGCTGCTCGTGCATGGCTGACACCCACCACGCACTTCCGGTCTGCTGGATCAACGGCTGCGCTTCCACCCGCGTATAGCCCAGTTGCACCGAGCCTTTCTCATTGGTGGCGATGGGCGCGGTGCGCAGCGAGTGATAACTCGGCAGGTTGGCGCCATTCAGGTCATTGCGCGCGGTGTACTGGTAGTTGAGCGCGATATCGCCAAAGCGGGCGTTATCCACGCCGAAACGCATCGCCGGCGACGTAGGCGGCAGCAGCCCCGACGACATCAGGAACGATGAGCTCTCGCGCCGGCCGGCCCACATCGTGGCGCCGTCCAGCACCGACAACCCGGTGACCGAGGTATAGATCTGCGGCAGCAGGGCATAGGGATCAACCGCGGCCGGGCGGCCATTGATCGACGTGGCATCGGTCCCCTTGGCCTGCGCCACCAGTTGTACCTGTGCGCCGCCGTCCAGCGAGAACAGCGACTCCTTGACCTTGACCTCGCCGGTGCTGCGGCAGGCGAGTCCGCCGCCGATGCCGGTGGACAAGGTGCCACCGCCAGCGCAGGCACGGGTGGCGGTGGTGCGATCGTCATACGCGGCGCGCCCGCTGTAGCCGAGCCGCCAGACCTGCTCGCCGGCAGGATCATCGGCGGGCAGCTGGGACACCAGCGCATAGCTCTCACCGGCCAGCGCCGGCGTATCG
>NZ_LZZU01000077.1:0-4728 GCF_014170355.1 Cupriavidus sp. UME77 | reverse complement strand
CCCCCCCCCGTGAGTTCGAGAATTTCGCCGCCTTCTACCCCTTCTACCTGAACGAGCACCGCAACCCCACCTGCCGCCGCCTGCATTTCGCCGGCTCCACCGTGGCATTGCTGTGCCTGCTTGCGCTCCTGCTCAGCGGCAACTGGTGGTGGCTGGCAGCGGCCGCAGTGTCCGGCTATGCCTTCGCCTGGGTCGGCCATTTCGTCTTCGAGAAAAACCGGCCCGCCACCTTCCGCCATCCGTTCTACAGCCTGATGGGCGACTGGGTGATGTACGGCGATATCTGGCGCGGCAGGATTCCCTTCTAGGCCTGCGCGGCCATCAGACCTGGCCGTGCCAGCCGGGCGGCACCACCTCCAGCGTGCGCCGCGCGGGATCGGCGGGGCGTTCCTGGGCGGCCGTCCCGGTCTGCGCTTGCGCCTGCTGGTCCTGTTGCTGGCGCCGGAACACGGCCTCCAGCGGCTGGTCCAGGCGCGGGTTGTCCAGCACCTGCTTGAGCGCATCGGCGCCCTGGAGCTGCTGCGCCAGCGCCGTGCGCGGCAGGCGCGGCAGGTTCAGCACCAGCCGGTCGTGCAGCGTGCGCAGCGTCACCTGGCCCGGATCGCACAGCAGCGCCCAGTGCGCCTGGCCTCGATCCTGCGCCAGCCTGCCGACCAGATGCATGCCCTTGAGCTTGCCGAGCAGGCCAGCCAGGTAGTCCGCCTCCACCCGCAGCTTGCGCCCCAGGTCGAGCTCGCCGACGCTGCGCGGCACTTCGTCCCGCGCCCGATAGAGCAGGTAGAGCACGCCCAGCGCGTCGAAGAACTCGCTGCCGGCAAAGGTGCGGCGGCGCCAGTAACCCTGCCGGATCACCGGCAGGTTGGCGGCGATGGTGGCGCCCAGCAGCGTCACCAGCCAGCTCAGGTAGATCCACAGCAGGAAGATCGGCAGCGCGGCAAAGGTGCCGTAGACCGCGGTGTAGGTCGGGATATGGGTGACGAAGTAGCCGAAGCCGCGTTTGGCCAGCTCGAAGGCCAGCGCTGCCACCAGCCCGGCGGCAATCGCGTCGCGCCACTCCACGTTGGCGTTGGGCACGGCCGTGTAGAGGAAGGCAAAAGCGACTGCCGACAGCAGCACCGGCGTCAGGCCGACCACCAGCCCCAGCCCGAACGGCATGGTGCCGACATAACCAGCCGAGACCGAGATCAGGTAGGAGCTGATCGACAGGCTGGCGCCGATCAGCACGGGACCCAGTGTCAGCACAGCCCAGAACACCAGCACGCGCTGCGCCAGCGGGCGGCGTTGCTTGACGCGCCAGATCGCGTTGAGCGCGTCCTCCACCGTGAGCATGGTGAGCACCGAAGTCACCATCAGGCCACCCAGGCCCACCGCCGTGAGGCCCTTGGCATTCTTGGCGAACTGGCCAAGGTAGCTGGTGATGGAATTACTGACGTTGCCAGGAATCAGGTTCTGGAACAGGAAGGATTCGGTCGCGCTGCGAAACTCGCGGAACACCGGGAAGGCAGCCAGCAAGGCAAAGGCCACCGTCAGCACCGGCACCACCGCCAGTACGGTGGTGAATGTCAGGCTGGCCGCGACCTGCGGCAAGCGGCCTTCGCCGGCGCGGCGCAGCGCGTAGCGCGTGAGCGCGCGTAGTTTTTGCAGATTCCATTCCCTGCGCAGGCGAACGATGCGGGCGGCAAACATGCGGGGGCAAGCTCCTTACCGGATTCCGTGGCGAGGCCGCAACTATAATACGCGCATTGCCCTCGCGCGCCGCGCAAGGCACAAACCCGGCCTGCCTCCCGGGACCGCTCCATCCTGGCGCCTCCCCGGTTACACCGTCAGGCGCCGTAGCCCCGTCCATGACCGAACTCCTAGTCCTCTACTACAGCCGCCACGGCAGCACCCGCAAGCTGGCCGAGCTCATCGCCACCGGCATCGACAGCGTGCCCGGCGCCCAGGCGCGCCTGCGCACGGTGCCGCCGGTCTCGACGGTGAGCGAAGCCACCGCTCCGGATATCCCCCCGCAAGGCCCGCCGTACGCCGAACTGCGCGACCTCGAGGAATGCGCAGGCCTGGCCCTGGGCAGCCCAACGCGTTTCGGCAACATGGCCGCGCCGATGAAGTACTTCCTCGACGGTACGGTGGCCCAGTGGCTGTCCGGCGCCCTCACCGGCAAGCCCGCCTGCGTGTTCACCGCCACCGGCAGCCTGCACGGGGGCCAGGAAACCACCTTGCTGTCCATGATGCTGCCCCTGCTGCATCACGGCATGCTGGTCATGGGCCTGCCCTATTCGGAAAGCGCGCTGATGACCACCACCAGTGGCGGCACGCCCTACGGCCCGAGCCACCACGCACGCGTGGACAACAGCGCGCCGGTGTCCGAGGAGGAAGCCGCGCTCGCGCGCGCCATGGGCAGGCGCCTGGCCGAGACCGCGCTGCGCCTGGCCGGCGGGAGCCGCGCATGAGCGCCGCCCCGAATGTCCCGTCCGCCGCCAACGCCAGCGACGGCGCGCTGCACAATGCCACCCTGTGGCGCCTGAGCGCCGGCAGCCTGATTGCGCTGATCGTGCTGTGCATTGCCTGGGAATGGTTCCTGGCGCCGCTACGTCCGGGCGGCTCCTGGCTGATCCTCAAGTTCCTGCCTCTGCTGCTGCCGCTGCGCGGCGTGCTGACCCGCAACCGCTACACCATGCAGTGGTCGTCGATGCTGATCCTGCTGTTCTTCACCGAAGGCATCGTGCGCGCCACCAGCGACCGAGCGCCATCTTCCATGCTGGCGTGGACCGAGGTGGCGCTGACGCTGCTGTTCTTCTTCGGCACCATCCTCTACCTGCGCCCTTACAAGCGCCGCGCCAAGGCCCTGCAGCCGGCCAAGCCCGGCAAATGACCACGCCGGCGAGCTCGCCGTCAGCTCGCACCGATCCATCTCAGCGCGGCCGCCCTCACAGCGGCCGCCCTCCCGGACCCACCGCCATGAACGCCTCGCACCTCGATTCCTTCCTTACCCTGTGCCGCGCCGCGCTCGGCGAGCAGCACGTGCTGACCGACGCCGCCGATCAGGCCCCCTACCTGACCGACTGGCGCAAGCGCTACACGGGCGAGGCAGTGGCGGTGCTGCGGCCGGGCTCGGCGGAGGAAGTCGCCGCCGCCGTGCACGCCTGCCACGCGCACAAGCTCGCCGTGGTGCCGCAAGGCGGCAATACGGGGCTATGCGGCGGCGCCACGCCGCAGGCGGACCAGGCTTCGGTGGTGATTTCGCTGCAACGCCTGAACCGCGTGCGGCAAGTGGACCCGCTCAACAACACCATCACCGTGGAAGCCGGCGTGATCCTGCAGCAGTTGCAGGACACCGCGCGCGAGCACGGGCGGCTGTTCCCGCTGAGCCTGGCCGCGGAAGGCAGTTGCACCATCGGCGGCAACCTTTCCACCAACGCGGGCGGCACGGCCGTGCTGCGCTATGGCAATACGCGCGAGCTTTGCCTGGGGCTGGAGGTGGTCACGCCTGCCGGCGAGATCTGGGACGGCCTGCGCGGCCTGCGCAAGGACAACACCGGCTATGACCTGCGCGACCTGTTCATCGGGGCGGAAGGCACGCTCGGCATCATCACCGCCGCCGTGATGAAGCTCTACCCGCTGCCGCGCGCTCGCGTCACCGCGCTGGCAGCCGTGGCCAACCCGCGCGCCGCGCTGGCCCTGCTGGCCATCGCCCAGCAGCGCGCGGGCGCCATGCTGACCGGCTTCGAGCTGATGTCCGAGCGCTGCCTGTCGCTGGTCACCACGCATTACCCGCAACTGCGCTATCCGTTCGACCGCCCGCACCCCCAAGTCGTGCTGCTGGAACTGTCCGACAATGAAAGCGAAGACCATGCGCGCGCCATCTTCGAAGCGCTGATGGAAACTGCCTTCGAAGCCGGCGTGGTGCAAGACGCGGTAGTCGCCGAATCCGTGCAGCAGTCACGCGACTTCTGGAATCTGCGCGAACATATCCCGCTCGCCCAGGTCGACGATGGCAAGAACATCAAGCACGACATCGCCGTGCCGATCTCGCGCATCGCCGACTTCATCGACACCACCGACGCCCTGATCCAGCAAGCCTTCCCCGGCGCGCGCATGGTCACCTTCGGCCATCTCGGCGACGGCAACCTGCACTACAACGTATCTCCGCCCGTGGGCGAAAGCCACGATGCCTTCCTCGGCAACTCGGCAGCCATCAACCTGATCGTGCATGACAGCGTGCACGCCCACCGCGGCTCGATCTCCGCCGAGCATGGGCTGGGCCAACTCAAGCGCGAGGAAAACCGCCGCTACAAGAGCGGCGTGGAGCTGGCGATGATGCGGGCGATCAAGCAGGCGCTGGATCCGCAGGGCTTGATGAATCCGGGCAAGGTGATCTGACAGGAAACGCCCGCCGGTGGCTTAGCGCGCCGCCGGAATTTCCACGACCTGCCAGCCCTCGTTGCGGTCCGCCAGGAATCGCATCACGGAATCGACGGTAACGGTCCTGATGCGGTCGGAGAAGCGCAGTTCAGTGGGATGATCGTCAAAGGCCACGTTGGCCTTGAACACGCGGCCACCCAGGCGCTTGAAGGTACCGATCTTCATCTCGGACGGCTGGTAGCCGGCCAGCTTGAGCCAGGCCTGCGCCTGCTCGCGGTTGACGATCTTGGCGTCCCTGGCTTCCACGGCTGCCAGCGTTTCCAGCACCCAGGTGTTGGAGTTCTGGTACTGCGTGGAGAATGGGTA
>NZ_LZZU01000076.1:0-3507 GCF_014170355.1 Cupriavidus sp. UME77 | reverse complement strand
GTGTTTATCGAGTTTCTCAAGCGATTGATGATCGGCGCGACCAAGCCGGTTTTTGTGGTGGTGGACGGGCATCCGGTACACAGAAGCAAGCTAGTCAAAACATACGTCGAAAGTGAGCAAGGCCGGCTGAAGCTGTTCTACCTGCCGCCGTATTCTCCTCACCTGAACCCCGACGAGCAGGTGTGGGCGCACGTGAAGCGGCAAGTCTCCAAGCGTTTAGTCCAGGGAAAGAACGAAATGAAGAAATTGGCGAGAAGTGCGTTACGTCGCATTCAACGACTGCCTGAGTTAGTCAAGTCGTTCTTTCGCCAGCCGGAGTGCCAATACGCTGCGGCCTGACAATACTTTCTGAAAAGTTAGTAACATCGTCCTCATCCATGTGGCGGGCGGCAATCGCGATGTTATCGAGAAGCTTGTGCCCACGTTCCGTGGTCTTCCTCTTGTAGCGCACACGGATGGTTACTTCGAGATTGCCATCAATGGCGTCCGCTAGGTGCAACTTGTCTAGCCTCTCGGCTCCGATAGCTTGGCGCAGTATATCGATGCCGAGTCCGGCATACTCCATCACTGACGTTCGAACACCAGCCTGCTGCGTTACCTGCGGATCGGTGACCTCGGTCACATTCACCAGCGGCGTCCCGAACTCCAGCTCTTTGACGTGTGCTTTTCGAATCTTATCCCGCGTGGCCTTTGAAACTTGGTCCCCAAGGATGAGATTATCGTTGTTCGAAATCGCCTGCCCGCGTTGAAGCAACCAGTTCAGGTGCGCCTCTAGCTGCTTGACGCGCAGCGCAGAGGACTGCACTACAAGGATGTGGTTCTTGAATAACCCGAAATAGCAGATGCCTTCTAAGAACTCATTTCTCTTCGTCTTGTCCGCTGAATCGGGCGGAGCCACCTGCTCCACAGTCAACATCTCTGCCGAATCGTCTTCGGCAACTACCAACTGGTGCGTTCCCTTCTCGTAGGATGCGAAAATGCCGAAGTGCATATCCGTGTATGCGCGATGGTAAATAACAGCGCGCACGTAATCGCCGTTCTCGCCGGACTTCTCCTTACGATCCCCGATCTTGCTTAGCGCTTGAAGCGCATCTGCCACAGCTCGTTGAGCCGACTTCTTTGCAGGCTTCTGAAGGAACTCTCCCCGCTTGGCATAGAGCCTCTTCGCTACTGTGGATTGACCAACCAAGACTATCTCCCGTCAAAAATCCAGACTCAGTAAATTGGGCCCGTAGTACGTTCTCTTTTTTCGAGCGGGCCTGGGCGCTGAGTATCTCACGGCTCGCGCAATCTCGGCCCGAGCCATCGCCCTCCCTTCGTGGGGACTAAATCGGCCTCGCACGCTAGACTCTGAACGGGACAGTATTCGCAACAGGCAGGGCAGCAGCCGGACGTGACCGTGTGAATCACTGGGTCGGCCTTATCTGTTCCAACTGAAGCGGACAGTTGCAGCCTCACTGCGTATCACCCCAGCGCACCATTAATTGGTAGCCACAACGGTAGCCAAACCGGAAAAAACCAGAAATATCACAAATATCTCATTGTTTTATAATGATTTTTTCCAAAACACAGGAACAGTACGACATCATTTTGATGTGATCAGGAACGGCATCAGGCACCCCCTGCGGCTGCCTGATGCCGCGCGGCACCCTCATTCAGGAATCCCCGGATCAAGCGCACCAGGTTGTCCTCCAGTTCAGGATCGGCCAGCAGGGTTTCGTCCGCCGCCAGCGCGCTGCGCATCACACCCATGACGGCCTGCGTCAGGACGAAGGCGGCCATCGGCCGCATGACAAGCGCGCGGTTCTCGGCGTCCACGGCGTGGCCCGAACTGAGCCACTGCGCGACCTGCGCCGCGGAGCCTTCCAGCGCCTGCCTGCTGCCCGAGGCCAGCGCTACCTCCAGCAAGAGCTTGCGCACGCGGTGACGGCCGCCAAATGCACTTAGCAATGCACGCACCAATAGCCTGGCGCGCGCCGTGGGGTCGGGCGTGCCGGGCGCGCTGAGCAAGAGGCCCAGGCGCCCCATCACGCTCTCGATCTCCCGGCGCCCCAGTGCTTCCATCACTTCCTGCTTGTTCGAGAAATACTGGTAGAGCGTACCGATGCTGATGCCGGCCACCTCGGCGATCCGGTTGGTGCTCAAACCCTCCAGCCCCTCCTTGTCCAGGAGGCGGATGGTCGACTCAAATATGAGTTCCAGCTTCTCCAGGGATCGCGCTTGCATCGGCCGGCGCCGCTTCGGGCCGTTGTCTTCAGGGGTTTGCAGGGTCATGGCGTGGACTCCGGAACGCGAGTAAGCAAACCTGATACTAGCTCATATAATCATCCGCATACTATCCCCTTCATGCTCCGGGAGCCGTCATGACCCGTCTGGAAATCCTTCAGCTCTATGCCTTGCCGGTGGTGGTCGGCGCGTCCCTGATGGAGGCGCTGGTGCTGCACTGGCGCAAGCCCGGCACGTTCGACTGGCATGAGGCGTGGCTGTCGCTGGTAGACCTGGCCGGGCGCAAGATCCTGGTCTTCCTGCCCTTGTCGCTGGCGGCGCCCGTATTCGCACTAGCCTGGGAACACCGCCTGCAAACCATCGTGCTCAACAGCTGGCTGCTGGGCGTGGCGTTGTTCATCGGCCAGGAGTTCTGCTACTACTGGTACCATCGCGCGGCGCACCGCGTGCGCTTCTTCTGGGCCACGCACGCCGTCCATCACTCGCCTAACCAGCTCACCTTGTCGACAGCTTACCGCCTTGGCTGGACCGGCAAGCTGACAGGCACCACGCTGTTTTTCACGCCCCTGGTGTGGCTGGGCTTTCCGCCCGAGGTGGTAATCGCGACCTTGTCGCTGAACCTGCTCTATCAATTCTGGATTCACGCAACCTGGATCCCGCGGCTCGGCTGGCTGGAATATGTCCTGAATACGCCGTCCGCGCATCGGGTTCATCACGCCGCCAACATCGAATACCTCGATGCCAACTTCGGCGGCGTGCTGATCGTCTTCGACAGGCTCTTCGGCACCTACGTGGCCGAGCGCGGCGACGTGCCGTGCCGCTATGGGCTGGTCACGCCGATGCGCTCGCGCAATCCGCTGCGTGTCGAGTTCCAGCAGTGGCTCGACCTTGGACGGGACCTCGCGCAAGCACGCAGCCTGGGTGCGATGCTCGGCTTTCTCTTCCTGCCGCCCGGCTGGCGCCCCGACGGGCAGGGCCACACCACGGAAGCGCTTCGCCGTCAGCTCGCGCTTGCCGGCCCCCTTGCCTCGGAGGGCAGCGGCGCCGCGCCGAAGTAGCGAGAGCGGTGCGCGTCCGCACGCTTTCCTCTCGCCTTCCTTGCCCCATCCTCTATAAATATGGAGACAGGTGCCTGCATTCAGATTGCCTCGCTGGCACCGGGCGCAAGGAGTCACCATGAAGAAGAAGCGCTTGCTGTTGTGGCCGTTAGCTGCCGCATTGGCGGCATGCACGGTGACATTGCCTCCCCCCTCCCCACCGGTTGCACGCGTACCCGAGACA
>NZ_LZZU01000075.1:0-136624 GCF_014170355.1 Cupriavidus sp. UME77 | reverse complement strand
GCGGCGCGCTTTGGATAAGAGCACACCGAGGGGCAAGCTGCGAGACGACATTGAGCGCGTCAAAGCCCGCATCCGCGCCAAGGTGGAGCACCCGTTTCGCATCATCAAGCGCCAGTTCGGCCACATGAAGGTGCGCTACCGTGGCTTGATGAAGAACACGCAGCAACTGCAGACGCTGTTTGCCTTGAGCAATCTGTGGATGATGCGCCATCGACTGCAGCCGGGCGCCAAAGGATGAGTGCGCCTTCGCCAACGCGAAACGCGGGCGACAACGCCGGTGATGATGCCGAAGCCGGTGCCGAATTCTGGCCGAAGCGCTCATCAAATTCATCTTGTCACGCTCACACTGTCAGCACGAACCTGCTGACGTCGTTTTGAACACCATCCTTAAGCATACGCAGACCCGCGAGCAAACGACAAAACCATTGAGCACGATAACAAAATGTAATGAGATATGAAAATTCGCTCTCCTTCACTGGTGGAACTGCACGCCTTTCTGGCGGTGAGTCGGCTGCGCAGCTTCCGCCTGGCGGCCGAGGAACTCTGTGTCACCCAGGCTGCTGTTAGCAGAGCAGTGCAACGTCTGGAGCAGCACCTGGGCGATTGCCAGTTGCTCGAACGATCATCACAGGGTGTGGCGCTGACCGAAGAAGGCCGCCAGTTGCGCAAGCTGACGGAGCGCCATGTGCTGGCACTGGAGGCTGCCGCGACCAGGCTGCAGGGGCCACGCGCTGACGGAAAACTACGGCTGAGTGTGATTCCCACGCTTGGTACCCAATGGCTTCTTCCCCGCCTCGCGCGCTTCAGGGCGGCGCACCCAGAAGTGGACGTCGAGATGCGGCAGTTTCGCCATGACGAGGACTTCAGTCGCGACGACGTAGACGTCTGGATCGAGGTGAGGCGACCCAAGCGACGTTGGCCGGCCAGGATGCAAGTGAAATACCTTCTCGGTCGCGAGCTCGTTCCTGTCTGCGCACCATCGTTGCTTTCGCGCTTGAACCGTCCCAGGGACTTGCTTAAAGAGGCGTTGCTGCACCATACGAACTTCCCGGAGAACTGGGCGCTCTGGGCCAAAGCGGCCGGACTCAGGGTCGCACCCAAGCTGGGCCCTGGATACGACCTGAGCATCAATCTGATCTTTGCGGCGAAGACCGGACTGGGTATCGCGCTAACGCAACCCTGCCTGATCGAGCGTGAGCTGGAAGCCGGTGAACTGGTGATGCCTTTTGATTTGCCGGTGGACACCGGGCGCGGCTACTTCGCCTGTGTGGACGCACAGCGGCCGCACAGTGCTGCGCAGAACGCATTTCTGGACTGGATTCTGGCCGAGGCTCATCGAATCGAGCCAGTTGACGAATCGGGTCAACGGCGTTGACGGAGGAGGTGGCACCTACCCGCACCTCAGAGTATTTTTCCTTCTGTTTGCGTTCTGGTGAGATCGCACGGTGGGGGGCAGCTATGGCTGGCGACCGGCCCAACACAATCCGAATATGAGGGGCTGTTGACGGAGCGAATCGGTCGCTTGAGTGACCGCATGACCGTGAGAGCGAACGGCCGAGAATGGCCGCCAGGAGTCGGTCAGGGGAAGAAGGGCGGCGGGCGACCGTAATCGCAACCCGACTCGGCCGTCCACCGGTGCGGAGGCGGGATCGAGTGAGTGGACGGAACGGCTATTTAGCCGCCGCGGCGACGGCACAGGAGACGCGTCCATCAGTGATGGCGGCGCAATGGCTGGAAGGAAGTTCACGCTGGCACCGTCACGCGTCAATCCTCCGATTGCAGTTCCCGATGATGCGCGAGGACCCACGTGACCAGGTCGCGGGGTGACAGCTTGCCGGTGCGACAAAGGGGCACCAGTAGATCGTCCGTGGCGTCAGGCACCACCGCCCTGTCATCCCCGTAGACGGGAGACGGCCGCCGCTCGCCAGTCGGCAAAGCCGGCCGGAACTTAGATGCCTCCCGTCGTGCCAACGCGGTGACGTAGTCGGTAGTCGGCGGTCTCGGTCATGGCTCGATCGTCAAGGGGAACCGGGGCGCGGGCGGACGCACGCCTGCTCCAGCGCGCAAAGCCTGCTACCACCAAAGCTGGAAATCGAAGCAGGTTTCAAGGACAGACTGCACGCTGATGATTACCGCGGTCATCATGCAATCACGCAGAACCGTGTCATCCTACCAATGATAAAAAGCGTCCCCGCCTACTGGGGATAGCGGGGACGAAAGAGCATCTGTATCAGAAATTATGGCGAATGCCGACAGCGGCGCCGAACATTGAGCTTTGTCCGGTGCCGAGGAAGTAGCCGTTAATAAAGCTGACTGCCGACGTATCGAAGTTCAGGCCGGCATTCTTTGCATACGCGGTCGTCAGATAGACGTCAGTCCGCTTGGAAAGATGGTAGTCGGCAATGAAAGAGATTTGCCAGGGATTCTTCATGCTTCTATCGCCAAATTTCTTTATGTCGTCGTAGTAGTAGCCCAGGGTCAGATCAATTCCCCGATTGAAATTGTAGTTGGCGCCCACCCAGTAGAAGTCATCACGCAGAATCGTCGAGTCATCGGCAGCCTTGCTCTGGCCCCAGCGGTAGCCAGCCATTAGCTTAGCGCGCCCGTCGAAGCTGTAGCTCGTGGCGACGGCTGCCTTCTTAAAGGTACCGGTGTCTCCCGCCGTGGTCAGTGTCGGGTTGTACTGGTTGTACCCCACGGTTGCGGAAAAGGGGCCAGAATCGTACGTCAAAGCAGCGCCATAGCCGGTGTCGCGACGAGACTGCCCCGGGACTTCGCCATTACCGAGGACACCGTTGCCGAACGACCAGTTGGCGCTTGCAGTCACGGGGCCGAACACCCCGGTGTACTTCACCGTGTTGTCAGAGCGGAAGTCCATGCCGATCTCGGCCACGATCGGTTCATACTGCGTTGAGAACGCAGTCGGCGAGAAATTCGCCAGCGCGTCGAACCAGCTTATGTACTGGCGCCCAAAGGTGAAGGTACCAATCCCTTTGCTATCGACGCCGACAAAGGCCTGGCGACCAAACAGGCGCCCCCCTTGTTGGATCCCCCCATTATCCACGCCGAACCCGCCTTCCAGTACAAAGATGGCTTTCAGGCCGCCACCCAAATCTTCAGTTCCCCGCATGCCAAAGCGCGAGCCCGACAAACCACCGGAGTTGAGGCGGTAAAGGTTCGTGCCGGGACCCGTGCTGAATCCATTATCGGCGGACGGGGTCACGGTCGAGAAGTGATTGACATACTCAAGATTGGCGTCGACACCTCCGTACAGCAACACACCCGATTGAGCTTGCGCGGCGCCACAGGCAAGCCCCGCGCCCAGCGCGAATACGGTCTTGCAGCATTTGCTCCCATACATCGATTTCATTACTGTCTCCCTTTCGTGGTCAAATTCTTCTGGCATGAGGGGCGCCCTAGGGGCGCGTTGGCCCATTCGCCCCTTTCTTGGTGAAAGCAGGCGGCGTGGACAGAACTGGTGCTGAGAGGGCAAGACCCGCACGGGCCGGCCGTGGGTGTACGCCGGGAGTTCCGATCAAGCGGGAACACCGCGGCGCACGTATGCCTGTCGACGCACTACAACAGCGTGCGATCAGACGCCGGCCAAAATGCGATACGTCAGCAATGAATGCCTCGAATTAACCGACGCCGGTCAATGCCCTTTGAGTCGTCATGGCTTTCGTTGCGTCAGCCAACGTACAAGAAGTAGGACGAGCGCCGTCGCGGTGATCAGAACGGTCGCAACTGCCGTGATGGTTGGTGTGATCTCCAGCATCAAGTCGTTGTACATCTTCTTCGGAACCGTGTTAATCGTGCCCGCGAGAAACACGCTCACGATGACTTCGTCAAAGCTGATCACAAAGGCGAATATCCAGGCTGCAGCCAGACTGGGGGCCAAGGTTGGCAACACCACCCGTCGCATAGTCTGTGACCAGCTTGCGCCAAGGCTCCACGCCACCTGTTCCATGCGGACATCGAAGCCTCGGATCGCCGTGTTGAGAACCATGACCACGAACGGAATAGCGAGCAGGGTGTGGGCGAGAACCAAGCCCGTGATTGTCCCGAGCAGATTCCAGCGAGCGTAGAAGAAATACAGCGCGATTGCGCTGATGACGCCCGGTACAATCAGAGGCAGCATCAGATTGGCTTCGGCCACTGCGCGCCATCGCGGTTGCCCGCGCCCCAATCCATAGCTGGCCAGGCTACCAAATATGACTGCCGCGCTCGCGGTTAGCGTCGCAATCAATGCGCTGTTAGAGAATGCATCGATCCAGTCATCATCCGACAATAGAAAATAAAACCATCGCAGCGACCACCCAGGTGGTGGAAAGGTAAGGGCATTTGCTGACGAAAATGACATTGGTACCACGATGACCATCGGGACCAATAAGAAGCTGAGGGTCAGCAAAGCCCAGATCCGGAGCCAAAGCGCAGACGTTTTATGTTCCGCATTCATAATTTTGTCTCCGTCATTCGATTCAAGCGAAGGAAGATCGCGAAGACTCCAAGTGCAAACGCGAGCAACGCTGTTGATATTGCGGCCGCAAGGGCCCATTCCGACGTATCGTTAATTAGCGTGTCGAGTAAGTTGCCCAAAAGGGGGACCTTGCCGCCACCGAGAATGGCCGGAGTGATGTAGAAGCCAAGGCTCAGCATGAACAACAACAAGACGCACACGCCTAGTGCGGGCAATGACAATGGGAAGAATATGCGCCAGAAGACCTCCCGTCTGGTTGCACCGAGTGATGCCGCTGCCTGAAGGAGGCGGTCATCGATACGCAACATGGCCGTAAGCAGAGGCAACACCAGAAAAGGGAGCAGTACGTTCGCCATCCCAATCGTGACGCCTACTTCTGAATATAGAAGCGTCAACGGCTCCCGAATCAACCCCATGCCAAGGAGGGTCCGATTCACTAAACCCGCATTGCCTAAGACAACAATCCAGGCATAGGTGCGCACCAGAATGCTCACCCAAAAGGTCATCAACACCAGAGTCATTACGCCTGCGCGACGGCGCTCATCAAGTCCGCGCATCCAGTACGCAAGTGGATACCCCAAGAGCACACAGACTACAGTAGCGACCAGGCTAACGCGCAAGGTGTCCACGAAAACGTGAAGATACGCTTTCGTCGTCCACGCTTCTTTGAAGTACTGCAGCGTGAGACCAGCACTACCATGCACCGACTTTGCCAGCAGTCCGCCCAATGAGTAATCAAAAACGATTAGGAAAAGGGCCAGCAGCGGCAAAGCGCGCCAGCCATTTGCGTCGGGCATGACTCGACGCCAACGCGGTGAGGACAGAGTAATCATCGTGCGGCCTCGGAGCATTCAAGCGTTCAGAAGGAAGTTTGACCAGATCTTATTCACCTCCGGTCCGTTTTTCTGCCACCATTCGGCGTTCTGTTTGAACTGCGCCTGTAGGTTAGCCTTTGCGGTAGGGAAAGACTGGAACGCCTTAGCACCCAACAGGCTTTCCAGTTGTGGGCTATTACCGCTCAGTGGTAACACCTTCGCAGCGACCACTTGATTCTTGGCAACGGTCACTTCGTGCAGAAACTTCATGGCCAAATTCTTGGTGACCGGGTCCTGTCCGCGCGGCACTACAAGCCAGGCAATGTCGTACATGCCTTGATTGAAGGTTGCGCGAATGTCCGGCTCCCTTTCGATGCCGGCCGACCAGGTCACCGCATACTGAACTTCCTTGTCCTTGAGCAGTTGCAGAGGTTGTGTGCCCGTTTTCCACCACACCGAGACGTGGTTCTTGATGCTTTCGAGTTTTCGCATGGCGCGACCCACATCGAGTGGGAACAGTTTGGTCATGTCCACTCCGTCTGCCAACAAGGCGAACGCCAGCGTGTAATGCGGATAGGCAGACATGCATCGCTTGCCTGGAAACCGCTGCACATCGAAGAAGTCCGCCCACGTCTGTGGAGCTGGGTGGCCATCGCGCCACGCCATTACCGTGGAGAAGTATTGATAGCCCATCCCGTAGTCATCGTGGGCTTCTGGAAACATCGGGTCCGGATTGATCGCGGCCCAGTCGAGCTTCTCCAGCAGGTTGAGTTCGCGTGCCTGCGCTAGGGTCGACGAGCCAAGCTCGAACAGCGCGGCAGTGATTCGGCCGCTCTCCACCATCGCACGCAACTTGCCAAAAGACGAGGGCGCCTCGCGAATCACCCGCACAGCGTACTTCTCAGTGAAAGGTGGAATGTAGGCTGCGGCGATGGATTCACCAGTGGTTCCACCCGAGTCAATAAGTCGGATGCTCGTGGGTGCTGCTGCAAATACCTTGGGGCAGGCTACGACCAGGGAAGCTGCGGGTGCGGACCGCAAGAAGTCACGACGATTCATGGAACATTTTCCAAAGAAGGGGGAGTCGAGGGCGATAGAAGCGGGATCAGCCGAGGGGCTCCAACAGGGTGATGCGTGATATCGGTTGTTTAGCTGCAGGGCCAGGCGTCTTCGGCACGCCAGGAGGCGTGGACGCGCTCACCCGGGGATATGCTTGCTGCTGGGGCGGTGGCCGGGACGTTGGCCACCATCTCGCCGCCGCCGTCCAAGGTGATGTGTTGGCGAATAGACGGTCCCAAGTAGACGGTGTGTCGAACATGACCTGCCACACCGAAGCCGTCTTGTTCACGGTTAATCCTGAGCCGCTCTGGGCGGACGACGGCTTGGCCGCCATCGGGTGTTTCGACGAAATTCGCCATGCCCAAGAAAGTCGCGACGAACGCATTGGCCGGCCTGAGATAGGCCTCATTCGGGGGTGCAACTTGTTGCAGTCGCCCTCTATCGATTACTGCTAGGCGATCGGATAGAGAGAGCGCTTCCTCCTGATCGTGCGTGACCAGAATCATGGTCACACCAAGAGAACGCTGCAGCTCCTTCAATTCAACTTGCAGGCGTTCGCGCAATTGCCTGTCGAGTGCGCCTAGGGGCTCGTCCAGCAGCACGATCGATGGCCGAAATACCAGTGCGCGCGCAAGCGCGACCCGCTGCTGCTGACCGCCTGACAGTTGCGAGGGTCGCCGGCTTCGGACTGCCGTAAGCTGAACTCTTTCTAGCATCTCATTGACCTTCTCGGCGATCTCGTGTCGTGGGCGGCGCCTGATCGAGAGCGGAAAGGCCACGTTGTCGAAAACCGAGAGATTCGGAAAGAGTGCGTAGTTCTGAAACACCACGCCAATGCCTCGCTGAGACGGCTCGAGGGCAGTTACGTCACGGTCGCCAATCAACAGCCGGCCGCGACTGGGTGTCACCATCCCTGCGATCAGGGAAAGCAACGTTGTCTTCCCGGATCCGCTCGGGCCCAGGATAGTAAAGAGCTCACCTTGCTTAACATGCAGGTCGATCTCGTGCAGCACCGTCGTGCTGCCATAAGATTTGCCCAGTCCCTCCAGCGTGATCGAGTTTGAACGCAATGACGCTGCCACACTGGGATCTCCCTTCAGGCGGAGCATGTTCGGCTTCGAGTTTGCACGGATGATTCGGTCCCTCGTGGTTTCCATCGAGTTCAACCTTTTGTGGCAATGAGTTTGCATAGGCGGGCCGCGCTTGGGCCGTGAGCCAAGCGGCCAAGTCCGCCAAGATTGTTCAACTGCTAGCGAGAGCTCGGGCTACCTCAGCCAAGCAGTCGTTGCTCCCACTCGCTGAGAGAGGTGTCGAGCCGATCCATCATGTCCTCGATCTGGTCGGGCTGAATGCACAAGGGGGGAGAGATCATGATCGGCAACCCGCGGCGTAGAGCCGCGCTACGACGGGGGCCATACAAGGTCCCATAAATCGCCAGGCCGTTTTTGAGGGCATATGCCTGGAATAGTCGTTCTGCCCCTTTGTCGACGTCGAAATATTCGCGCCGCTCCTTCGACTCAACCAGTTCGATCGCCATGAACAGCCCCCAGCCGCGGACATCAGACACCGTGGGGTGTGCCTTTAGCCTCTTGGTGTGCTCAAACAAGTGAGGGCTCATGGCGGCTGTGTGCTCTACTAACTTGTCTTCTCGCAGGATCTGCAGTGTCGCCAGTCCTGCTGCGCAGGCCATCGGATGGCCTTGGTGCGTGAAGCCGTGTAGGAAATATGCGCCGTCTTTACGGAAGGGCTCGTTCACCTTATCGCTCACCAGCACGGCGGCAAGCGGGAGATTTGAACCGGAGATGCCTTTGGCCAGCGTCATCAAATCCGGCTCGACATCGAAGTGCTCCATTGCGAACCACCGGCCCGTCCGGCCAAAACCTGTTACCACTTCGTCTGCAATGAGGAGCACGTTGTGCTCGTCGCAGATTCGGCGGATTTCTCGCCAATAGCTTGCAGGGGGAACAAGGCCGTAGTCGGCGCCGGCGCCATGTGGCGTGGCAATGAAGGCGGCCACGGTGTCCGGGTTATTGAAATACAACACTCGCTCCAGCTCTTGCGCACACTGCTCGCCCCATGCGTCGCGACTCATGCCCGGTGGCATAAGAACTTCGCTGTATTGGGCCATGTGAAGCCAAGGTGACATTACTGGATCGAAGGTCTTTCTGTAGCCGGGATTGCCTGCCAGCGACATGGTTGCCAGCGTCATGCCGTGATAGGACTCAAAGTAGCTCACCACCTTGTATTTGCTGGTGGCCCCAGTCAGTACGTGATACTGCCTGGCTAGCTTGAGGGCGGAATCGACCGCTTCGCTGCCGCCGCTGCAAAGATAAGCGGCATTTAGAGATGGTGAGGCTAGGGCCGCTAGAGCCTCGCAGAGTTCTGCGCGTCTGCGGTTGGCAAAGGTAGGATGGACATACGCATAACGCTCGAGCTGTTCACTCAGCGTCGCCTTCATCCGTGGGTCGCCGTGGCCAATGTTGACGGACATCGGGCCGCCAGACGCATCGATATATCGCTTTCCCTTCGTGTCGTACAGATACACGCCTTCCGCGAGGGCCAGTTCCACATCAAACGGGTGGTGGGAAAAACAATGGCGCCACGCCCCCTCGGACGCGAGCATGCCGGGCAGATCATGGTCTAGAGGGCGAGCAGGTGATTGGGAAAGCATGCGGTTCTCCTTCTGAGAATAGGGCGAGGTCTAGGGAGTGAAGCCATGCCAACCCGATGGCGCGACTCACACCACGTTGCTGTTGTCTGCTGCTGTGGCAATGCTATAACGTCTGTTATGCAATTACAATTTTCGAGGCGTTAGGGATTACGCGTATGGGAAGAAGACATGTCGTTCGCAGGGCGGGGTGACAGCCGGCCCGGCAGGTCTATGCCCGGTTACGATGGTCGCTGATGCGCGGCGCGTTCAAGCCGGGAGTGCAAGGCACGCCGGCGCCCAATGCTCCACTCCCTGTTCGCGCCACGCGATCACGTCTTCACTTTTTGCGCTATATTCCCGAGGCCGATCGCGTTGTTCGCTGAAATCGCTAGCTCTCTTTCATGACACAAGCCAATACCTTGAAGACGCCAGATAGTCGTGATTCCGTAGCCGCCAAAGCCGAGACCAAAGGGCGAAGGGGGCGACCGGGGCCAAAGGTCGGGGATCACGAGGCAAGGCGCGCGAGCTTTCTCGCGGCCGCAGCCTCTGTGGTCGCGCGCGAAGGCTATGCCGGCGCTTCACTGCGGAAGGTGGCGGAGGAGGCGGGCTGCACCACAGGATCCTTGCTCCACTACTTCGAGAACAAGGAAGCAATGATCAAAGCCCTCGTTGAAAGCCACTTTGACGAGTTTGAATCCTTCATCGCGCCCGTCCACGACCCGAACGACATCAAAGCGACTTTCAAGCGTTTTGTGACGTGGACCAATGCCGACGATCCGGCCCGGTGGCTCGTGCAGTTTCAATTGCTGGCTCAGGCGAAGGGTGATCCTGCGCTCGCTGCCATCTTCCAGCGGCGCAACGCGCAGTATCGGAGTAAGCGCGTGGCGCTACTGGAGAGGGGGCAGAAAGAAGGCTTGGTTCGCAGCGATGTCCCTGCAGACCTGCTCGCCGACCAACTTAGCGCGATGGGCGATGGCTGGATGATGATGCTCCCCATCGAGCCGGAAAGATTCACGCCGAGCCGCATCGAGGCCCTTCTGGACGCCGTCATCACGTTGATAAGCCCGCCTGGACCGCCCACTGCGAGAGCTGCTCCTGTGAACGCGGCAGTCCACACGCGCCGCCCCAAGCGGACGGTCACCTAGCCGATTGGAACGTCACTCACCGCGTTTGCCGCAAGCCTGCCCGAACGCAGAAGACTTGGTGCGGCTGGAGATGGCCAAGGGCGCGCAGCAGGCCGGGTTGAGCCCACGGACCTCGACATGCCCTTGAGCCTATTCTCTGCTATTCGGCCCAGGACTTGCTGGCTGTTCCCGACCCTGAACAGTCATTCGACTCGGGCCACCAGAACGACTGCTTCCGAAGTACAGCCGCCGCTCGCCGCATCGAGTTGGTCGCCGCCGGGCAGTGATATTGGTCATCCCTCGCGATGAAAATGAAGTCTGCCTTATCGAAGCGTCCGTCGCCTCTTGCACCCGAAACAATGGGCTTGGGCACCACAATGCCGCGATGGCGTTGTAGCGGGGCGTGATTCGTGACAAATAGTGCCGAGATTATCTGCAAAGTCAAATTTGAATCACGCGACAGTTAGAGCTCGCGCCGATACGTAAGTGTTGATCGGCGAGCGAAGGGGATGGCGAGAAGGCCGAGCCACGCCCTGCCCGGTGAGGGAAGTGGCTTTCTGCAGTCTAACAAAAAAGGGGCTTGGGCGTATGATCCGAAAGCCCTTCCCCTTCGTGACAGTGCTCGCACGCTTGGGCAGTGCGAAACGAGTCTTTAGGTACCAAGAGTTATCCAGGCCTGCTTGAGTTCGTCAGCACTTCCTCTAAAGCAATTTCTATCAAACGAATGACCACCCAAGCTTAAATGGGGAAGCGGGCCCGCTTCGCCATCTGAATATTGCCAAAAAGTAAAATCATTCCAAAATTTTGTGGGAATATCCTTGGGAGTTTCATTGTATCTCGCATACCACAAAGGACAGTTTCTTACGGGTGAATTATTTTGTGCGTGCTTGACAGCTTCTCGAAGTTCGTTGCCCCCATAAACCAACGGCCAGCGTCCAGTTTTGTCTCGGAGAAGTGAAACGAATTGGCCCGCATCGTCGAGGTTCATGTCGGGCCCGCTATGGCTTTTTTCGAAATCCAGGCAAAGTAGTGTCATTTTGTCGAATTCTGGGTCATCTCCCCACTGTATCGCATGCAGAAAGTTATTCACCTGTTTATCCGGTGGCATGCCACTGGCGTAATGGTAGGCACCCCACAGAAGATTTAATCCAATTGCTTCATGCCTACGTAAAGCATAATAAGAGTCTTGCACGGTAGCACCTTCACTTGCTTTGTGTATGACCGCAAGAATTCCCGCTTCCTTCGCTTTTGAAAGTGAAATGATATCACCGTGATAGAGGTCGATAATACAATCTATTGTTCCCGGAACGGTTTCTGGCATGATACCTCCTCAAAAAATGCGTTTTTAGAGCTCATGGTGCGGGCAGCAAGGCTGTCGTGCCGCAATAGGTACTTAAGGCGATGTAGGTCAGCCTCCGGCTGGTAGGGCCTGGGTTGGACCAGCGCCTGCTTGTGCCGGGGAGGCATCGATGGGCTTGGGCGGTGAAGTGACGCCATTCGGTCCATCGTTGCTACTGAAACTTTGCACGGTTTTTCCCGTCATCAAAATGCCGAGAATGGTGACTACCGATGGGTCTAGAACTTTTGATGCTAACTCGGGGCTCTTAAAAGCGGTATAAAGCCAGGCACTCAGGACACCAAGTGCCCACAGCACGAAGACCAAGCGGGTTGCAGAGAACGAGCCGTAGCCATCTTTGAAGAATTTCGGAATAGGGTTCACAGCATATCCTTTCTGATAAATTATTGACGCCGGCGCTTCATCTGTTCACTATTTTTTCCGATAAATTGAGCTGGGTGGTCATTACTAATTAATACGCGCGAGCGCGGAGCATCTGATTGACCAGTGATAGTTAAAGAAACGTCTTGAAAGCGGTGGATACTATCGTATCTATCAGGCCATTTACAAATCTGTCTAGTGCAACTTTTGCGAGGCCGTTCTGCTTCAATAATACCAGTTCAGCCAAATCCTTTTTTCCGACTATCAGCCATTCGAAATCATCTCGCGTCAATTCCTTGTTGGCCAACATCGCCGTCCATCGCTTTAAATCTTCCTTTGCTCTTTGAACAAATGCATCGCCATCCTTTATGGCAAATTCCTTGTAGTTTTGCCAACTGTATTCCGCAAACTCTACTATTTCTTGATTCAACTTGTTAATGAATTCGTCAAAGTTAGCCATGATTTAATCCTTATTGTTGTTCTTCGGGTTTCCGCTTCCCGCTTTCGAGTTCGATGACTCCGTCAAATCCATCCGATACTAGATTTTTTGCCTCTTGAATATATTTTTTGTCAAGGGTGTTTTTATCTTGCCAACGCTTTAGAAATCCCCCAAGAGAGTTGCGGCTGGGATCCTTGATGATTTCCCATTGTTTCGTGGTTTCCGCATTCTTTGGTCTGCCCTTGGCATATTCATAGGCCTTTTCGACATTCAGCTTAAGAAGATCAACCGATTGCTTGTGTTTCGGAAACGGATCGGTTGCCATATCCATCGTCGCGAGCGCTTCCACCTTGAGGGAAGTGGCCTGTTCATAAGCCTGTTGACTGAACGGTGTTGTAAACGAGCAGCCAGAAAGAAGTCCTGCTGCCAGGAATATATTGAATTTATATTTTAGAAAAAATAAAGACTTCATCTCGCACTCCTCATTTGCTTAATAATAGTTTTAATACTATAAATAGCTAAATTTTAAAATAAACCGCGGCTCGTAAAAATTATATAGAGTTAGAAACGATTTTCAGGCTTCTCAGTTCCATTGATCCAGGACGCTTGGATCTATAGGCAGCAAGGCTGTGCTGAGTCAGCGGCCAATGTAATATTCTTCACGTCAGGACACGGGTGCTAGCAGCATAGGGAAGAAAGGAGCTTCCGCCATCATCCATTGGGAGAAGGTGACGACGGCCGCTGGGTCGCCATAGAAGCATTTTAGCGAAACGAATTCTATGGAAACGATCCTAACCCATTTGCGGTAAGCCGAAAATTGCAAGGCATCTGTTGGGGCTTTCGGAGAAATGGAGTTGTGCTCCGGCGCGCCGCCTTTGGCGCTATTGAGTGGGCGCGGCGCGCGACGGAAGGACCGGGCACTCTAGCTGTTGCGTGATCGATTTCCGGTTGGTGGACTCGGAGCATTCGATGTGGACGTTTCTGCTTCGTTCCAAGAAGAAAATTTGATTTGAATAAGGAATAAATATATATTATTTTATATAAAAAGAGAGTGCGAAGTTTAGATGTTGATTGCTGGTGGATCCGATCGCATGGGAGATCCAGCGGCCCCGGTCCCGGCCCCGGTTCGGTTACGGCCGCTTGTGGCGCGGGAAAAGAATAGTGAAGTCGTTCGCATCGGAATGTAGCCTCCACCGTGTCCAGGAGAGACCATGACAACCAGCAAGCCGGTGAATGCAAGTACGCTGAAGCGCACGCTTGGAACGACGCCGCGACAGAGCGCCAAGTCCCGCTTACGTGGGATTGAGGCCGCAACTGAAAGCCGGCATTTGATCGATGGCCTCGGGGCGCTAGATGACCTGTTGAAAAAACCAGGATTGCGCTCGAATCAGCGATTTCTCCATCAGACCCGGCATGCCATGCTTTCACGGCTGGCTGATCTCACGGGGACGGATGTGGCTTCCCTTTCGACGCCGGAGTTAAGTGGCGCCCAATGGGTGACGCGTTTTCCGGGATCGAACTCTACGGACACGTTAGCGGATGCATTCAGGTCTGGGGTAGAAGCATTTGTAGGTGCGATGAGGATGGGTGGCGTGAGCGTCACCATTTCTGCGACGCTTCGCCCTGTGGAGCGGGCTTATCTGATGCATTGGTCCTGGATCATTGCACGACTGGGCGGTAACCCCAAGGATGTCCCCCAGATGGATAGCGTGGACATCCTTTGGGATCACGGTGATGCGGCAGCGTCGATGCAAGCGGCCGAAGACATGGTTCAGCGATACGGGATTGTCGCGGAGCCCGCCTTGACGTCGCGCCACACCCAGGGGCTAGCGATCGACATGACGATTTCATGGGCAGGCAACTTGGCTATCGCCAAGCGTTCTGGCGCTGCTACGACAATCACATCGAAGCCTCGCACTGGCATGAACATCGATCTGATTGCGGTGGGTGCCACCTATGGTGTGATCAAGGCGAAGTTCGGAAACGATCCACCTCACTGGTCCAACGACGGCCATTAGTCCATTGCAAACTGGGAGACCCGGCAAGTCTTGTAATGGCCGAGCTTTTTACCCCCTTCAAGGAGGCTGACGCGGTCGTCCACGGCTGGGGACCATTCGATAGGCGCCGGTTAGGAGGTGGCAGGAGCGGCCAGGCCTTGTCCATTGGTCCAAGACCCATTGGGTGGAATGTATTTCGGGAGATTATAGTCTATCTTTCTCCTTGTCCTCGTCAGGACTGGCCGGGATATCTCGATACGAATCAGTTAAAAATGATGAAGCCGGCCTGTAATTTTAGGTGAAGCAGCCCAATTAATCGGGATGAAGGTTGGATGCCGTAACGGTGCGTTGTAGCTCTATTTTCGGGTCCGGAAGCAGTTCGTGAGCGAAAGAGGCTCGGCATCTCTGTAGACTGCTGCTCGTAGCGCATTCGAATGTGGGAGACGACATGGAGTATCTCGGAACGTTGTTACACCGGCTTGACGAACTATTCGGGCCGCATTGGGGCACCGTTGCGTTCACGAATCTGTTCGCTGCTGTCTTTATCTTTTGGCTCGTACGTGTGGCCCGCCATATCGCATCGAGCGAGCAGGCGCGGGCAGTCAACTATCTATTGATGTTGCTCGGTGCGCTGCTCGGGTGGGGAGGCGCAATGCTCTTCTCGCCTTACGGAGAGTCAGACAAGGGCACGTTCGACCACATAGGAAAGCTCGCGTCCGTCTTTCTTTCTGGCTATCTGGTCAGCAAGATTGATCGCTTTATTGAAGCAACTAGCTTCGTGGATAAGGCACCAGTTACGGAAACTTGGATCCGCGCAGGTCTCTTCACTGCGACTGCACTATTGGCCTTGATCTTCGTGGTGACGAACCGAATGTACTTCAGGCCCTAAGAGGCCAGTTCAAAAACCCCGTGAGGGGACTGTTTACTTCTCCGGGAAGCTGTTAACCTTTGGTCCCTCAACAACGGTACCAAAGGGATGCAAGCGCCGGTTATTGATGACGAGCTGTGGACACTGATCGAGCCGCTACTGCCGCCGCCCAAGCCACGAACCAAGAAGCATCCTGGCCGCCTGCGCGTATCGGATCGGGCGGCACTCAATGGCATTCTGTTCGTGCTGAAGACAGGCCTACGGTGGAACCATCTGCCGACCCGATTGGGTTTCGGCTCCGGCGCAACCTGCTGGAGGCGTTTACGCGATTGGCAAAAGGCCGGTGTATGGGGTCGGATGCACGAACTGCTGCTCGCCAAGTCATGAGCACATCGAACACATGGCGGTCGATTTGCCGGTGCCGATCGGGTTCTGGCGCAGCGTCGGTCACTCCTACACCGGATTCTTCCTGGAGGGCTTCCTGAACGACGTGGCCGCCGCCAGGCTCGATCCGCTGGCGATGCGGCGCGACTTGCTCAAGTCGCACCCGCGTGAACTGAAGGTGCTCGACACGGCCGCGCAGGCGGCAGGCTGGGGACAGCCGCTGGCACCCGCCGCGGACGGCTCGCCGCGTGCGCGCGGACTCGCGCTGCACAACGCGTTTGGCTCGGTGGTGGCACAGGTGGCGGAGGTGTCGCTCAAGGACGGCAAGCCGCGCGTGCATCGCGTTGTCTGCGCCGTGGACTGCGGCACTGTGGTCAATCCGGGCATCGTTGCGCAGCAGATGGAAAGCGGGATCATCTTCGGGCTGACGGCAGCGCTGTACAGCCAGATTCAGATCAAGGACGGGCAGATCGTGCAGACCAACTTCCCCGACTATCCGGTGATCAAGATGGCGGAGACACCCTTGATCGAGACCCACGTTGTGCAGAGCACGGCCGAACCCAGCGGCGTTGGTGAAATTTCCGTGCCGCCGATCGCGCCCGCCGTGGCACATGCCGTCGCCCAGCTCACTGGCAAGCCGGTGCGGCAACTGCCAATGGTGTAAGGCAGCAGGCACTGCCAGAGTCCGTTTGTTGGCCTACTCCGGCCGCCAGAACGTGCAAGTGTGGCTGGCTGCAAATGGCCGAACTGAGACGTCACCTCAGTTCTACAGCTATCGGCGCCAAACCCAGTGACTCGTCCTGCACGCGTCCTCGGAGATCGGCGAGAACCCAAGAAGCGCTCTTCGCCGAATTTCGCGGCGGGAGAGTTGAGCGGACTGGGTGACGGTATAGTTCGAGGATCGGCCCAACGGCTTGGCATCCTCGCCCATTCTGCACTAGCAGCCACCATAGTTCTTGCGACCGCTGGCCGTTATGGTGTAAGTGCCTCCGCGGGGACCGGTGTAGCAGGTCTGGCCAGATGATGTGCCACGAGTCGTCACGAATGAATTGGTCGACCTACCGGCGGAAGCAGTCGAGCTCTGCGTCGAGGTTGAGCCGGCGCGCCCACCTCCGCGATGACAATGGTATTCCCCGGTCTTGCGGTTGGTGTGACATCCGTCTGCGTCTAGGCCGCCACCGTGGGCGTGCGCCGGCCCTGCAATCAACATGCTGACGATAGCGGCGCCCAAAAGCCGCTCGCTCGTAGTCAAAAGCCCGCAGCCAGTCAGAGGCGATTGCTCTCTCATAGGGACCCCTCCCGTTTCTTTGTTCTTTCTTGTACGCAGCCTAACCCGTCTTCACGCTGCGTCCCCCCAATTCTCCGGACATCGCCATCACTCGGCTATCCCGCCAGAGGGAGAGAGATTTGCATCGGAGTAGCGACGGAGCGACTCGTCGGAACTGAGCTGGGTGACCAGCGGCCAGCAGCCCTGGCTGCCCTCCTCCTCGCTCGCGTCAGCCCTTCCCGGCTAGCCGCCCGAGTTCCTCCAGCATCAAACCCTTGAACTGCTCGAACACTACCCAATTGTTGAACTGAGCGCTCCAAAAGCCCCGCCCGCGGCAAATCGGCTCGACGAGTTCCCGAGCCGGTTCACAGATTTGATGGTAGATTGCAATGTTGTTTCTCGGCGATTCCCAAACTCGCACCTTCACCCCCAGCGCTGAAGATGTCCATACGCCGTTTCGTTGAAACATTTGACCCTCCTCGTTGAAAGTGAGGTGAGGCTAGTCGGCACAATGCAAAAAAACAGCCGTCAACAGTCGGAGAACCCGCGGCAAACGGGAACTTATCCATAAAAATCAATCGCATGAATGGGTCATCGAGCAACGACGGTGACCCCACGCCGGCCGAGGAAGAGGCTGCACTGGAAGGCTTCCTAGCGTTCTTCTGCCGGCCGGACGAGCGCGAAACCTGGGCGCTGAAGATGGCACGCGCACTAGCAGAGACCGCGCCACACCGTGCCGTGCCATCTTACGTGGTTCATGGACGCCTAACACTACCTGCGCCGGCGGCCGCGCGATCCCCCGCCCGGCGGCACCCGAGGCGGCCTGGAGACCGTTCTATATAGAGGGGGCCACTGCGCGAGCTAGTGATCCGCCGCATCAGCATCCGGAATACCCCTCAGTGAGCCGCCTCATGTATTCGTTCCAGTGCCGCCAGTCCCGATGCTTGATATCCAGATGAGCGACACTGAGCGCTATGATGCGTTTCACCGCATCGGTAACGGGCACAGCACGCTCGCGCCACGGCCCGTGCTTCTCCTGGTCGCTTGCTTGACCACTTCGACTTTGGCTGCTAGCGGCCACGACGGAGCAGTGGCAGAAGCGACAATTCAGTGCCACGATCCACGAAATCTAGAGGGCAACAGGAAACGCGGGCATCGTGCAACCGGCACTGACAAGCCCGACCGGGGAGGCGCCATGGGTAGGGCACCTCGCTATCAGGCCTGGAGGTTAGACCACATGGGGTCCGCCTATGCAAGGTCAGGTGAGCGCCTATCATCGATCATTCAAGGCGTGGCCGGCAATCGGCTCTTGGTCGGCCAACTCGGCCGCTCGACTCCAAGCCGTTGGATGACGAGAAGGGTCGAACTGGGACCTTCGTTTCACTCAGCGGATTCCAAGATCTGTTGACCATCGCCTGATGCGGAGTTGGCTCATCCTCGCGCCTCTGGCGCGCCGCGCACAGTTGCGGTATTCTCTTGCCACCAACCGCGTCATTGACGCATCGACCACGCACCACCTGGTGCAAAGCTTCTTGCTTTACCTTGGATTGGGCCGCTCGCGGACCAGCCAACGACGATTCTTTCTACCCCATCGGGAACCTGTTCCCGGTGCGGCAACGGGTTCCCTATCTTTTCGGAGAACCCACACAATGTCCAATTTTACTGTCCCCCTGCGCAAGATCCGTCACAGGGTGAACCCCCGTACCCACCGCAACGAAGCCAAGTTCATCGAACTGCGTGCTTCGGTCAAGGTTCACGGGGTCATTCAACCCATTTTGGTTCGACCGATCGAGCCGGACGGCGAGTACGAGTACGAACATATCGCCGGCGAGAGCCGCCTGGACGCGGCCGAGGCAGAACATGGCCTCGACTATGACATGCCAGTCCTCGTCAAGGATGTCGATGACGAGACTGCGGACATGCTTGCGCTGATCGAGAACGCGCAGCGCGCAGACATGGCGCCGTCGGATGAAGCCGTTTGGGCTGCCCGTCTTGTGGGCAAGCTTAAGGGAGACCGGGAGGAGGCTGTCCGTGTCATCGGCTGGTCGCGTTCCAAGCTCGACAAGCGCCTGGCGCTCATGAACTGCAGCGCGTCGGTGCTCCAAGCGCTCTCCCGCGAGCAGATCAATCTTGGGCACGCCGAGCTTCTGGCCACTCTGGCAAAGGAGAAGCAGGACACGCTTCTGCCCGTCATTACCAGCGAGGGAAAGTCGGTCGCCGAGCTCAAGGCGACGATCGAACAAGTCGCCTGCAGCCTGGTGGCCGCGATCTTCGACAAAGCCGACTGCGCGCAGTGCCCGCACAACTCCTCGATGCAAGTCGAGATGTTTGGCGAAGCGATCGCGTCCGGCAACTGCACCAACGCCGCCTGCTACAAGGAAAAGACCGAGAAGCAGCTCAGCACAGTTGCCTACGGCCTCAAGGATGAGTATCCGGTTGTCCGGATCGTGCGTGCCGGTGAGAACCACACGCGCATCCAGCTGCTGGCTGATGGTCCGACTGGGGTGGGTGATGAGCAGGCGAAGGCTTGCCACGCTTGCCAGAACTTCGGCGCCGCCGTGAGCGGACTGCCCGATTCGTTGGGCAAGGTCTACCGCGGCCAATGCTTCGATACGCCGTGCCACACTAAAAAGGTGGCGGCGCGCCTCAAGGCCGACCGTGACGTGAAGGCTGAAGGGACGAAAGCTGCGAAGGCTGGTGCCTCGACGGCTGCCGTTCAGGCCGGCAAGGCCACTGCCAGCGGGAAGCCGAAGTCGCAGGAATCCGAAAAGCCGGTCACGGCCGTGTCGGAGACCGATCGCGTCAAGGCATATCGCGTGGCTCTCTGGCGCAAGGCTTTGCGCCGCGAGGTTGCGAAGGATCCGAACGTGGCCAATCATTACCTGCTCGCCATGGGCATGACTGGCTTGTCGCGGAACATCTCAGCCGATAGCATGGGCAAGCTCTTTGAGAAGATCGCAGACGAGAAGGCTTCGTCTATCGATCTGGCAGCCAACCTGCACGGCGTCCACGCGTTGGAGGCTGGGCAGCGCCACAACCTGACAATCGCCCTCGCAGTATCAGCGATCGAAGGTATTGAGGTGAACCACCTGGTCACGCTGTGCAAATACCACAAGCTTGACCTGACGCAGCACTGGAACCTTCAGCAATCGAAGGACTTCCTCGATCTGCTGACCAAATCCGAGATGAAGGTGATCGCGGATGAGCTAGGCCTGCGCCAAAAAATCGGTGCCGGCTTCGCCAAACTCTTTGCCAAATCCAAGGCCGACCTGGTCGCTGCACTGCTGGCTGTCGACGGTTTCGACTATGCCGGCAAGCTGCCCAAGGTCCTGCATTTCTAAGCCGCCGTCCGGCGGTCTACACACACCATTCTTTTAGAGGTTTCCCATGCCCTTTTTCCAGGAACTGGCAACGCTCGTGCGTACGTGCGAGAAGGTTGTCCTGACCATTACCCCGCAAGGGGATAGCTTGACCGTTTTTGTGGCCCCGGTCGTCAAGAACGCAACCGATCCGGCCCTGGCTACGCCAATGGTCCTCACGGGTACGCCGCTGGAGCTCGATGAGAGTTTCACGGCTGCGATGCAATCGGTGGTGGCCGCGCGGGTGGAGTTGGTCGACCAGATTGAAGCCACCGCATCGATCCTGAAGGCGGCGACTGCCAACCAATCGAACAAGGCTACGAAGGCCTTGGCGAAGGCAGGCAAGGCCGGCGGGGAGGCCTCCTCGGAGGATGGTGACGACGACGGCGAAGCGAATAGCACGTCGTCGGAAGTCGCCTCTACGTCGAATGCCGCGGGTGACGCTGTCGTACCTGCGCCGGTGGCCAAGCCGACTGGCACCAACCTCGCTGACCTAATCTAAGGGGACACCATGATTGAAGTGAAGACACTCGTTCGCGAGTTCATCTACAACGGTATGAACCTGCCTGATCCCGGCCCGACCTTCTCGGCGGACCAAGTGCGCGACATGTACACCGCCCAGTACCCCGAGCTGACCACCGCCGCGGTGGATGGCCCGGTGCACCAAGGCGATACCGCCCGCTACACCTTTGTCCGCGCAGCGGGCGCAAAGGGAAGCCGTGCGTAGGCGCGATCTCATGAAAGCCCTGGCCGACCCGGCCGGGGGCTTTTCCAACGACAAGCCGCCCGTCAGGGCGGTTTTTCATTTTGACAAGGAGAACGAGCAATGCTGTTCGATTCTGGGTTCACTGATTCAGGCATCACAGCAGACCTCTCCCGGTGGACGACATCGCGACAGCCTGCCCCTGCCCGACATCGACCTGCCAATGGTTTTCTGACACTGCCTTCAGTGACGGACAGCGTCCCTGTGCGGGCGCTTGTTCAGCGCGGGAAGGATGTTGATCTAGCCGCGCTCGCTCTTGCGCACTTCGAATCTGGGGTGCTTCGCCCAAGGGACGTTAGGACAGCCTTGTGCGCAGGTGATGCCCTTGCAGAGGGCATCACCGCGTGGATTAGGCGACATCGCTCGCGGTGCCAACGCTTGAACTTCGGCTTCGAATTGTTGGACCACGGTGCGGTATGTGCCGAGGTCCAACAGTTCGGGTGGGAGAACTGCCTGGACGCACCGGCCTATCTCGGTATTGTGATGCCCCAAGAGAGCGTCTTTGTCATCGGCGACAAGGCCGATGTGCTGCGTGCAACGTCCCCTGGGCTGCTGTGCACTGCCATGGCGCTGGTGCGCGAAGCATCAAGCAGGACGGTGCATGTACGTGCGCCTGATGACTACCTCGAGATGTTCGGCCGTTGGCACTGGGAGTATGAAACCAGCGCCTGCGACGAAGACGTCAGGGAGGGACTGGCAGAGCGCTACGGAGACGGAGATTCCGACGTCGAGCGCTACCTGCCTTCGGTCGTCCGGGCGGAAATGGCGCCGGACGAGTTCCTGCCGAAGTACATGCGGGTCGATCGCCGATCTGGTGGCATCTTTCGGGAGCTTTCCGGCAAGGCTCTGCTGGCGGTCGCCGCGCGTCAGCGCGGCTGGGTGCGCAGCCTTTGTCTCGAACTAGCGGCCTTGAAGAAGCAGCTGGCGCGGAGCAAAGCGCAACGGCTATTCGGCGACGCACAGTGGGGCGAGCCTGCCTATGCCGCCGCGTCGATCGTCACCATTCCCGGCGGCTACGCGGAAGAGGTAATTGACGACCATTTTGAATGCCTGAACAACGCCGGCGACTGCACGATGTATCAGATGTTTATCCCTCTTGCGACCACACCCGAGTCCATCCGTGCGCAGTATGCGGATTGGGCAATCGCTTTCGAGGTCATGGCACGCCTTGACCGGGTGCTCACTCTACTCTCTTATCCGGATCCGAACCAATGACCAAGATTGTCTCCGACAAGAGCACGAACGAGGTGGCCCTGCAAGGGGCCATTCTGCTGTATGGGCCCAGGCCATGCGAGTTTTCCTACGCCACTGCGCACGTGGTGACGTTAGATGACAAGTCCCAGCGCCCGCTTATCGGCGCCGGCACACCGTTGAACCGCCGGGCATTGATTCACGCGGTCACCCAGGTTGCTGCGGCCACGCTACCGAAGGGGGAGTTTCTGACCCCCAACGTGTTGTCGATCAGCCCGCATGCGGTTACCTGGTGGTGTCCGCCTGCGGTGCGCCGTGTGTTCTTCGAATGCAAGGAGCTTGGTACCCGCAGTGAGCTGGTGCCACACCCGGGCCTGGTATTCCAGGCTTCCGAGCGTGGCTTTCGGGTCTTTAGCCTCAGCGCTGACGAACGGCCGCTGCCCGACACGATGTTGCACGAGCCCCCGTACTTCAATACGTGGGACAACGGCAAGATCTGCGTCGGCAACGCGCATCTGCCCAAACAGATTGACGTGGCTTCCATACCCGGCTGGGAGGCCGGCTTCTTCTCCTCCGCGTTCACCCATCCCAATGCCGGTGGAAAGCGTGTCGACTATGCAGACGGTGCCTTCGCGTTCTGGCGGGACATGCTGGACGGGAAGTTCCCTTCCTATCCCAAGCAAGTCCTTATCCCTATGAAACAGAAGCTTGGCGACCTGATCGCCGGCAGAATTGGAGTTTAGTGATGCATCCTATGGATCTGACGTTGCAGCAGTCGTTCCCGACTGTGATGATGCCGCGCTTCGGTAGCCTGCAGGCAATGCAGGCCAACGGAGAGAGGCTTGTGGTGGCCAGCAATGGCTTGTTCCTCGAAATCCTCCGTCCCTGGCTCCACCTCGTGCGCCGTGTCGCGCGGTTCGATGTCTCCACAGCCATTCCGTATGGGAAGGTTGACGTGTGCACCGAGCTGTTCTGCGGAAGGGTGCCGCCCGCGCTGATTGGTGAGTTCGCCGCGCTTGCGCGGCAGACCATGCCGAACGAGGCGGGTGCCTGGATTACCTGGCGCCGTGATACCAATACTTTCCGGCTGGTGCCTGTGAGAGTGCTGGAGCATAGTGCTGGCCATCTGCGTTATGACCGGCCGGAGCTGGATGCCGGCGAGTCATTGGTCATGGATTGCCATTCGCACGGCGCCGCGGAAGCGTTTTTCTCGCGTACCGACGACACCGACGATCAGCACGACGTGAAGTTCGCATTCGTGCTCGGAAACTGTGGGAGTCATTCTCCGTCGATGAAAGTGCGGCTATGTGCGAAGGGGATCCTTGAGCCGGTCACCGATGTCCCAGTGGCCTGGCGGCATGCCGTTTCGCCACGGGAGGTCGCCCTGTGACTGTATCCACTACTTTGCACAGTGTCCCATCAGCCATGACGCGCCGTGCTTGGAGCGTGGTGGTGGTGGGCGCCGGCGGCACTGGCAGCGCGCTGCTACCGAACCTGGCACGACTGCACCATGCGATGTTGGAGCTTGGCCACCCCGGTGGGATCGACTGCACTGTGTTGGACGACGATACGGTGAGCGAGACCAACGTGGGCCGCCAGGGCTTTTACCCCAACGATGTTGGACAGTACAAGGCATCGCTGATCGTCAACCGCCTGAACCTGCTGATGGGCACGCGCTGGGAAGCGCGGACCCAGCGGCTCGCCAGCGCGGACCGTCTGAGCTGCGACTTGGTGATTGGCTGCGTGGACACCCGCACTGCGCGCAAAGCCATCCTGGGTGCTGCGAAACGGGGAAAGGTCCGTTACTACTTGGATTGCGGCAACGAGACAGATCGTGGCCAGGTGATCCTGGGTGAGGTTGGCGTTCGCGGTCCGGATCGCCTTCCCCACGTTGGAGACCTCTTCCCCGACCTCCTAAACCCGCGGGGCGATGTTGTTGATGTCGCTCCCTCTTGCTCGATGGCGGACGCACTAGCCAAGCAGTCGCTGGTGATTAACCAAGCGATCGCCGTGCAGGCGTTCAACTTGCTCTGGACGCTGTTCCGGACTGGCACGCTGAGCTATTCCGGGGTGTTTGTGAACCTCCAGGCAGGTCGGACTAACCCGCTGCCCATCGATCCGGCTGCGTGGGCACGCTTTGGCTACGATGCCGCCAAGTGTGTGCCTCCGTCCAGAAAGAAGAGTTCAGCATGATGTTGAAGCGGCGCCGTTCCCCCAGAATCATGGGGGGCGGCGCTTTTTTTTTTGCCCAGGACGGTCTTGAGCAATGGGTTGTGCGCTTGCTAGAATGGATGCACACACCGCGTCGTCGACGCATCGAATCGCTTGCCTGCGCAAGCACACCACCCACGGGGATTCTTATCCCCGGTTCGGGCGATGGTTTCCTCGTTTCCAGTACCTCCAGGAGACGCCATGACCGTCCAGCACTACCTTACGCTGTCCACCGCCCATCTGACGCAACACACCGCGTGCGGATTCGCTCGCTTCCCCGTGATCGGGCAGGTCGACACCGGCCTGTTTGTACGGGTACCTACGCCTGGTGAGATTGGCGATCAGGTGCCGTCGGACCTGCAGACGATTCTGGAGCGCGCACGCGCTCTGGGTGCCTCACTGCTGCATTTCGATTGCGATGCGGAGGAGATTGAAGGGCTGCCGACTTATGAGTGGCGGTAGAGCCTGTATTTTCGCCACCATATCAGGAGCCAAGGATGATGAGCAACCTGGAGCCGATGGCCTGCGGCAATTGTGGCCACGGCCTCTTCCGGATGTACAGCGCTCAGCGCGAGCCAAGCCTCAAGCTAGTCGCGCAATGCAACAAATGCCGATCGACTTCGATCATCGAGCCGGCGCCAGCAGCTCTGCAGATCGAATTCGGCGAGCACTCCGATGGTCGGCTTTGCTGCATGCGACCAACTAGTTGAAGCTTCGCAGCGCCGAGGTTCGCTGCTATCATAGAAGTACTTACCGCGTCTGCGACGCATCGACACCTGCCGACAACCGTTGGCACAGCTTTTTCTCCCACCACGGGCCATCCTGCCCGTGGGCATGTTGGCCTATTTTTTTGAGGCCATCATGATCCGCACGTTCTCCATCGCTTTTTTCGTTGCTCTGTGTGCGCTTGCTTCCGGCTGCGCCACGCAACAGACCTCGCCTAACGTCTATCGCACCTCCGAAGCCCTCCGTAAAGGGGACATCGAGATGGTGACGGTGGTACGCGCGCGCCAGGTCACCATAACCGGCAATGACGGCATGCTCTCCACGAGCAGCGGTCTTCCCGGGATGATCGGTGCCGGCGTCGGTGCCTTGCTCGGCGCCCGCACGATCGGTGGTGGCAACGGTCGCTACCTGGTCGGTGCGCTCTCTGGCGCTGCAGGCGGCTTCGTGTCGCAGCAGATCGCCGAGCATGTCAGCAAGCGTGCCGGGCTGGAGGTGATTGTCCGCACGGACAATGGCCGCCAGCTTGCTATCACGCAAGATGCCGACCAGCAGTTCAATGCTGGAGACCGCGTCTACTTGGTCGCGGCCGGAAACGGTTATCGACTCACGCGTTGATGCCAAGGGGACCGGATTGCCGGTCCCCCACTTCCTCGCCCCTCGCTTCCCCCAACCGATTCAACGCACCCCGCGGGACGCCTCCCGCGACGGGGAGCGCTCCGCTTCAAGGAGCCCCCATGTTGCATTCCACACTCACTGCTACCCACAGCACCGTTGTCCGGCGCCCCAAGGTCGCCCCGATCGAAACGAGCGGCTTGACGGTTGAGCAAGTCGAATCCGTGCTCTATGCCTTGCTGCGCGGCATGGAGATCGAGCCCGAATGGATCAGCCCCACCAATCGCTACCGGGACGAAGAGCGCATCCACGGACTGCACGCGGATTCACTGTGGCCGGCGCTTGGTGCCCGCGACCGCCTGGCTGTGTCGGTCTTCCGTGGTTGGTCGGAAGGCTGGACAGTTAATGTCGAGAGGATCCATCTCGTGACGGACGCCTCCGGTCAGTACCTGGCCGCACAGAAGCTGCTGTGTGCCAAGGTCTTCGGCTCTGACCTCGCATTCATGATCGCGAGGGTGATATCCGAGGCATTGGATCTCGTCTGAAAGGGTAGGGCGCCGCGAGGTGCCTGGCCACCATAAAAGAGCGCTTGCGGAAACGTATCTGCGCTTCGGCAAACGCTTTTGACCGCGTCTTCGACGCATCGAACCTATGTCTGGCTTGCCCAGACCCCACCCATGCGGGACATCGTCCCGTTGGGGATTGGTGTCTCGCGCTTCTCTGGAAACACCATGAAAATCCCCAAATCCTTTACCCATCCACACGTGCCGGACAACCGTTCGGCCTGTGCCACCCTGCAGCGTGATGCGTCACGCGTGCTTCGCCGTTTCGCCGGTGATTTGTCGCTGCGTCAACGCGACTTCGACATCCGTGCCCGACGCCAGCGCCGCCACCAGGTCGAAGTGTTCTCGTTGCATACCGAGACGCTGTGCGTTCAGATTGCACACGGTCCCGACCGGAACGCGGCAAGCGTTTCCTTTCGCACTTGCCGCGGTCGCGGCGATATGAGTGGTGGCCGCGACAATGTCGTGAGCCTGGACTCGCTGGATACACCCCGAGGCTACACCGACCTGTTGACCTCGCTTCGCGCGGTCGCTGGCCGGCGCGGTTAAGGGGTTGCCATGACCAAGCTCGCAAAGGTAATTCTCAAGACTACTAGCGGCGACGAGTTCACCTGTTCCGTACACCACAATGTGGGAGCAGGGAGGGTGGAGTTGCCCGCCCGTCTGGCTGACCTGATCGATGACGCCGAGGCTAACGGGGAGAAGTATGTCCTCGTGCTTCTTGACAATGGATTCCAGTATCCGTTGGCGATTGGCGAGGATGGCGGCTATAGCGTGGATCTGCTCGCGGCTGCCAAGCGCGGCTTCTGGCAGGAGGTAAGGCTAGCCCTGTTTCTACCGTCCAAGGACCAGCGCATGCAGTACGGTCGCTTCGTCCATACGTTGTCCGCTTCGGCGGTCATCGGCATGGCGGGCTATCTTGCTGGGAAGCCCGGCTGGTCTTGGGGCGCTGCGCTCAATGTCATAGGCTTTTCCGTCACCGGCGTTGTATTATTCGCCGTAGGAGCTGTGCTTTCCAAAGGAGAAAAGTGATGCTTGGAACATTTGTGCTAGTGTTGGCGCTTGGCCTGGCCGCGTATTTCCTATGGGCCGACCGCAATGGTCGGCGCTACCACAAGGACTGACAGCTTAGCCATCCAACGATGTCGCCCGGCACTGCCGGGCCATCCATGAAGCGCACCCCGACCGGGTGCGCTTTTTTTTGTCTATCACGCGGGGCGTGCCCCGCTGGGGCAGCTCGCATCCACACCCGGAGTTACCCCAACATGACCGCACGGAAAATCTACGGCGCAGGCCTGACCGGCCAACCCGCCGGCGTCCATTTGGACGTCCAGCTGTATAGCGGCAACCGCCGCATCGCACTGCGCCTCACGGACGCGGATGACGGCATGCCCTACGGCATGCTGACCGCAAACGTGCCGCAGGTCGAGCTGGCTGAGGACGAGTTCGTCGTTCAGGCCGGCTGGATCCTGCCGACGGATCTGAAGGCTTCCTTCTTGGCCAGCGGCCTGTTCGAAGTCGTCCGACAAATCCCTGACGGCACCGGCCGCGCCGAAGTCTGGCGAGTCGTGTCGGCCGAACTGCTGAGCGCTGCTGCTGTGCTTCGCGCCCAGCTACCGGCCAAGCGCCGGTCCCGGGCAGCCGCCTGAGCCATTTCCTTCCAACCCAGACGGGGCAATGCCCCGTTGGGGCCTTGCTCCCCGGAGCAGACCCCATGTATGTGATTCACTTCGATTCGGGTCGAACCGAATCCTGCACCACCCTGGCCGGCGTCTTGGCCTTCTTCAACTGCAACGACGATCTCCGTCGGCGCACATCGGTGGACGCCGTGAGCGTTCGCCACATAGCACGCGGTGACATTCCGCTTGTTCGCCTGTCCAACGGGACTTTCGCTGTTCGCCCGAAAGGCACGATCCGTGAGATCCTGGACACCATCCTCAACGAGGTTGATCGGGTGATTGTCCGTCCTGACGGCAAGCCGTTGCGCCCGTTCGAGATGAGCCGCGAGGCATGGGAGGCAGTCACGGCCGCAGGGCGGTTGGGCTATTTCCCGCAGGAAGCCCTCGCACCAGAGTGCATCGACCAAGGCACGCTGTTTGCCGACCCAGGCGCGGCATTCATTGACCCGCAAGCCCACGTTGACCAGTTCTTTCGCCAACGGTTCGGCTACGGGACCAACGGGCCCGAGTACGCGCCCGGATCCGGCACCAACTCGCGGCACGAAGTGCATGTCGCCTATGCCTTGCAGCGCGGCGAGACGGTCAAGGACAGTGTACTGAACGCCTACCGTGCCAATGGGGACATTGGGCGCCACGATCTGCAATGGATGCGGGTGCTGATCGATGTCCCGGCGCTGCGGGGGGCGCTCGCGCCCAACCCGCTGCAGTGGCTGTGCGCAGCAATGCGTCATGAGCATCTGCCTATCGCGGCGGACAACGCGCGCCGTCTGATCAACCTCATGAAGCCGCTACCGATGGACTGCACGTTTATCCAGGTGGACGACGCGCTGTTTGCCGGTGGCGTGCTGCCACCGCGTACTGCGGTCGTGCGCCCACCAGTCGCGCTCGATCCGCCGGCCTCGCCGTTGGCGGCCAGAATTCGTGACGTGGTGGCAGACCAAATCCATCGGAAAACGGTGGATCGGGTCAGCCAGGAGCGTGCGCGGGGCCTGATGTCGCAACGCGAGGTGGAGCACCAACTGAGGCTCGCTGATCAGGAGAAGGTGCGCGCATCCTATGAATGGGGCAATCGCGTCGCGCTGGCCGTTCTGGAGCGCAACGTCGCCGCGTTGCTGGATATGCTGGATACACCCGCAGACAGCAATACGGCGACCAAGCGGGCCATCCGGGAGGTGCTTGGTGTGAGCCTCACGGGCGTGACTGCGGCCATTCGCCGGCGTCGCATTTTCGACCTTTGTGGTTTCTCGGTGTCCGAGCAGCAGCAGTGGGACGCGCAGGCCGCGGCCGACCGTGCCAATGCCATGAGCCTTCGCGATCTGGAGGAGGCGGCCAAGCGGGCTGAGGCAACGAATTACCGCCTTGAGACCGGCGCCGTGCTCAACGGACGCGAGTACGTCGACCTCTGCATTGCAGAGGGGTTCTCCAAGATCTGTCACGTGCCAACGGGCAGCGCGCGTCGCTACTACATCCAGGACCCTGGACGTCAGGCGGGACGACCTCTGAGAGCCAAGGACGGAACGCTGGCCTATGCGCAAGCGAGGCTTGCTGGCAGCGCTGTAGACGTTACCGTGGCGGCGTGAAGTCCTAAGCTTTTGTCGCCCTCCCTTTGCGGGAGGGCGGCGCCTTCTACTGGCGCTGGCGCGCTATTCGTCGTAACCTTGCATTTCGTTGAGCGGCGTTCGCATTGGCCCGAGCCAATCCCAACTGCGCTTTACCCGCGTCTTCGACGCATCGACCTCAGCTGGCTCCGCTGGCTTTCGTTCTCGCTCCCGCAGGGATTCCATCCCTGCAGGGTGGCGTTCATGCGGGATCTTTCTTTTTGGATCCCCAAATGAAAATCAATCCATCCCAACTGCGTTCCCTGCTGGCCGCCTATGTGCCGGCGCGTCTTCCCGTGCTCATCACCGGCGCCCCTGGCATCGGCAAGAGCGACATCGTGTCGCAAGCTGCGAAAGCCGCCGGCCACGACCTTCTCATTTCCCACCCCGTTGTTGAAGATCCAACCGATTCAAAGGGCTTGCCCTTTCCGAATTCGGACGGCTCCGGTGCCCGCTTCCTGCCCTTTGGGGATCTGGCGAAGGCGATGACGGCAGAGCGCCCACTCGTCTGGTTCATTGACGATCTGGGCCAGGCCTCGCCGTCCGTTCAGGCTGCAAAGATGCAGCTGTTGCTCGCGCGCAAGATTGGTGAGCACAAGCTGCCCGAGTATGTCACGTTTGTCGCCGCGACCAATCGTCGCGTCGACAACGCTGGGGTATCCAATATCCTCGATCCGTTGAAGTCTCGCTTTGCGACGATCGTGGAGCTGGAGCCTTGCATTCAGGCCTGGACGGAATGGGCGGTGTCCAACGACGTTGCTCCGGATCTGATCGCCTTCCTGCGTTTCAGACCAGCCCTTCTGTTCACCGACCAGAAGACGAAGGAACTGGAGAATCTTCCATCGCCGCGCGGTTGGGGTAGTGTTGCCCGGCAACTGCCGGTGGTGCCGAGAGGACTGGAACTGGAAGCGATTGCCGGCGCCGTTGGCGAGGCGGCCGCAGCCGAGTTCATTGCGTTTCAGCAGATCTATCAACACCTGCCTTCGATTGACGGCATTTTGACTGCGCCGGATGTTGCGCCGATACCGACCAACCTCTCGGCGCTTTGTGCAATCGCAACCGCGTTGGGCCAGGCGTCACACCCCAACAACTTTGACCGCGTGATGGTGTACGCGCATCGCATGATGGCCGCAGGCTATAGCGAATATGCGGTGATGCTGTGTAGCGACGCCGTCCGTCGCAACTCGGAGATCTGCGCAACCCCTGCCTGGATCAAGGCCCAGGGCACCGAGTTCGGTCGCCTGATCATGGGCAACGCCTAACCCCTTCCTGCTTCATCCATCCCCTGAACGGCGAGCCACCTGGCTCGCCGTTCTCGTTTCCGACGTATCCATCCCATTTCCAGGAACCACCATGAACATCAAAGACATTGGCTCGCGCGTCATGCTGGCCACACTCAATGTTTCCGTCTGGCGGGCACGCCGCTTCGACACCAAGGCCACGGCCGAGGTCGAAAACAAGCACGAGGCCAAGGACATCGGCCGCTTCAACAAGCGTCTGCTGACCGACGGTGCCATGTCGTACAAGGACGTGTGCGCCATTGGCAACCGCGCTCGCGCACTGTTCGACGCCCGGACCCTCGACTATGACCAGCTCGGTGTGCGTCTCATGCCGACGGCCGTCTATATGGACGTCGCCGATCGCATGCGCCAGTACCAGGACGAGTTCAGCACCGCGACCGAAAGGTTCCTCGCCGACTATCCCCTTTTCATGGAGGAGGCGAAATCCGCACTGAACGATCTCTTTGACGAGACCGACTATCCGACCGTCGCCGAATTGCGCAAGAAGTTCGGCATGCGCATGTCGGTCCTGCCGTTCCCCGATGCGGACCAGTTCGACATCAACCTTCCGCACGACGTGCTGGTGGGACTGAAGGGCGAAATGGACGATCGGGTGCTCAGCGCGGTGAAGACGGCGAATGACGACCTGGTCGGCCGGCTGTTCGAAGCCGTCCAGCACCTGGCCAACCGCCTCTACCAGGGCACGAGCGTGCGGCTGGACGTGGCGGACAAGGTGCGCGAGCTCTGCGATCTGCTGCCTCAGCTGAACTTCACGGCTGATCCAACCTTGACCACCATCCTGGCCGACGCCAAAGCCCACCTCGCCGTTCATTCGGGCGCGGAGCTGAAGGAATCGCCGGAGTTGCGTCAGCAGGTCGCGCAGAAGGCAATGGAGATCGAGGCGCAGATGTCGGCCTTCATGGGCGGCATGCCGAGTTTCTCGATGCCGGCGCCGGCACAAGCGGCGCCGTCGGCTATGGTCCGGCTGCTTTCGGCGTGAGGTGATCATGCTCGATCGCATCAAGAACCAGCGCGTGGCGATGATCCTGTCGGAGCCGTTCTTCGGCGTTCTGGCCAGACGGCTTCTCATCGTTGAGGATCCGACCTGCAAGTCCACGTGGACCGACGGCGTGTCCCTTGGGCTGAACCCGCCCTATGTCGCAGCCCTGACGGATCTGCAACTGCGGGGCGAGTTGGCTCGTAGCGTCATGCACCCGGCCCACGGTCACAACTGGCGCCGCGGCGGCCGCGATCCTGATCGATGGAATCGCGCTTGCCACTACGCCATCAACCCATTGGTGTTGGGGGCGGGGTTCCAGCTGCCTCCAGGCGCATTGGTCGATGGCCGCTTCCTTGGCAAGTCGGCCGAGGAGATCTATGCCGAGTTGCGCGAGGAGGATTCCGAAGCGCAGCAGCAAGCCGAGCCGGATGCGGGCAGCCGGGGGACGGGCGGTCCTCAGGCGCCGGCGGCGCCCGGTACTGACCCGACCTCCGAGTTCGAGGCCGGGGAGGTGCGGGACCGGCCTGTTGATGCCAACGGCAATGTCGAGGGCCAGTGGAAGGTAGCCATGCTGCAGGCGGCGCAAGCTGCCCGCATGCGGGGTGCCATGGGCGGGGATCTGGAGGCGATGGTGCAGGCTGCCGGCCGGCCCTCTGTGGACTGGCGGGCGGTCTTGCACCGCTTCGTCAACGAGGCCAGCAAGACGGACTACACCTGGTCACGTCCCAATTCCCGGTACACGCACCTCGGGCTGTACTTGCCCTCTCTGCACACCCAGGCTGTTGGCGATGCGGTGTTCGTGCGTGACACCAGCGGATCGGTGTTCGGTGAGACGCAACGGCAGTTTGCCGCGGAAATCGAAGCGGTTTTCCACCAGCTGCAGCCCGCGCGACTCTTCGTCATCGACTGCGATGCACGGATCAATCAGGTCCAGGTGTTCGAGCGTGGTGACGCGCTCGATCTCGGCCCAGTGAAGGGCGGCGGCGGTACCAGCTTCCGGGCGCCGTTCGCGTGGTTGGAGAAGGAGGGCGTCGATCCGGCGTTCCTTGTCTACCTGACCGACCTGGATGGCGCCTTCCCGGCCAGCCCGCCTGCCTACCCGACCCTATGGGCGTCGACCATTCCCCTGCACAAGACGAAACCGCCGCCATTTGGCGAAACAGTTGACGTCATCGTCTGAATTGACCCCGGCCTAGGCCGGGGTTTTTTTCTTTTGGAGGCTTCCATGCAAAAGCCTGCACATCCCGTTATTAGTCTCGATACACTCCCGGCTCATGGCCAAGCTCAGTACCTGGAGCAATGGCTTGCAGACAGGAAGAGACACCTCTCGTTTCTGCCTTACGATGAATGGCTTGAGGCGCGGCTGCATCTGGGTGCCACCCTCGGGCCGGCCGTACGCTACCAGCAAGGGCGACTCGTCTTCCAGTTGCAACACGGCGCTTGGTATCACATCACCGACGCAGTCCGCGGGGAACGCATGTTTCGATGCATGATTGTCGGTGAGACGCCGTTGGTGGCATTCGTATCCGCCGACTCTGGCACGCGATACCCCTGGCTGTGTGTCCCGGGGCTTTTCACGATCGAGGAGATCGTAACGATGCGCCAAATACGGAAGTAGAAAAAGAGAAGCCCGGCCATGTGCCGGGCTTTTTCCGTTGAAAGCTATCAGTTTGCTTCCGCGTTATCGGGGAATAGTGTGAATCATGATTAACGGCTAGCTCTCCGCCACTGGCGCCTCGGCGGGCTCAACGATCTTGATGTCGGCCGGCGCGGCCAACGCTACGACGCGAGACACCTTGCCCTCGAGCACAGCATGGTGGCCTAGTCGAATCGTGCCGGCATAGGAGATGTCCCCACGGACACGGCCGTTGACCACCAGCGAGGCCGCCGCAGTCACGTCGCCTTCGACGGTGCCGTCGATCACGACATGGTAGCCCTCGACGGCGCCGCGGACCATTCCGCCCGGCCCGATGTGCAGCAGGCCGTTGCTGGCCGTGATGCCGCCGTCCACCAGGCCAAGGCACGTCAGGCCATGATCGAGCGCCATATGCCCATGAATGCTCAGTCCTTGTTGCAGGACACTGATTGTCATCGCTTGCTGCTTCATGTCCGCTCCTTAGAACAACTTGATTTCCGACGCCTCACGGGGCTTCGGGTTGGCTGTCGGCTTCTCAGCGACAGCCGGAGGGATACGCGACGGCGCGAGTTGGGCCACCGCAGGTTGGACAGCGGGGCGAGATGCCTGGACTTGTTGGGGCGCCACTTGTTGGCGCGGTTGAACTGCCTCGGTTCGTTGGGCCTGAGGCGCCGGCATAGCCGCCGGCTGCGCTACCGGTGCAGCCTGGCTTGCGGGCTGAGCAGGCCAATGGATCGCGTCAGCCTGCGATGCTGCCGCTGCCGCTGCCGGTGGCACATCAGGCTGAGACGCCACGATGGGCGGACTAACCTCGGCTGTCCGTCCGCCGCGACCAAGGATCGATGCGGTGAGCATGCCGACCGCCGCTGCTGCTGCAAGGAAGACAACGCCGGCGGCAAGTCGCTTCATGCCCTGGCTCAGCGCGAACTTTCCGGGAGGCGCCGCATCGGGGGCAGCCGCAGGTCCGGGAAGCCCAAGGAAGGTGGGGGGGCCATCGGGCGTGGTTGGCATCTCGATGGTGAGTGCCGGCTGGTTGTAGTGTTCGTGAAGGCGTTGAATGTCCCGGAGGTCCATAGCGTCGTGTCCAGAATGAGAAGAAGGGGAGGCAGTTACTGATCAGCACCGCGACGCGTGCCGTCGGGTTGGAACTGGTCGTTATCGGGCATGCAGAGGGCGTGAATGGCTGCGATGTGGTGCCCTGCCGCGCCTAGCGCGTTGTCGCGGGATTGCCCGTCTACGGAGTTGACCATCAAGGCAAACGTCAGCTTGCTGGAGAGGGTGTCGTAGTGACGAAGCAATCGCAGCAGGCGCCCTGAGAGCGCGTGGGTGAGAAGCAGCTCCCTCTTGTGGTACTGGAGCGGTATGGTCCGCTTCTCGAGCCGGTCAGCCCATCGGTGCGCCCCTTCGAACCAGGCCTCAGCGTGCCGGAACGCCTCGTCGATCGCTTTCACCTTGCCGCCACGGGATACGCTGAATTTTGCGGAGCAGAAGGAGTAGTCCGCCCGAACGAAGTCCCGCACGAACGTGGTAGAGAACGACAACTGCATGGTTGTCTGGGTCTCCGGCACAATGCGGGACAGGCGATCCTCGCTGATCAAGCGCTTGATCGGCTTCAACCCAGAATCGGGTTGCTGGCCTGCGGCCTGCGTTACTCTGATGGTGGCATCGGTGATGATGTCTTCCGGTTCGGCTTCCATATCATTTCTCGGCGTATCTCTCTCGCCTGCCATTGTCGGGCCGTGGGATTCGCAGTGTTCGGAGAAAGCGATGTGATATTCGCGAGCTTTCTACTTTTCGCATCTGCGATAGTTGTGCCAGAATTCAATCACACCTCGCGTCACCGACGCATCGACCTCCGACTCCCTAGCGAGTCCATCTCTTTGTACCAAGTCGTGCCTTGCGCATGCTCCGACCAGTTGGCTACTGGTGTGGAATCTCTTTCTGAATAGTGTTTTCGCCGAGCACTTCCCATGTCAGCTTGTAAAACGCGCCTCGCAGCGTGCCCACTTCGGTGTGCACAGCGGGCACCGTTCGAGCCTGGGACCATGTGGCGTCTCTCTCCAGGCCCCTCCTAGGTAGAACGGCCGTCGTTGGCTGATCCGTGAACCTGCGGTGGACTTTGTCCAAAATGGGTATTTGTGCAGCGTGACCCTGCTGCACGAGGACGGCTTCACGTCCTCGCATCGAGCTGCGCGCATCCGCGCGTCTGCTCCCTGTAAGCCACGCCCCCGGAAGGGGCGTGGCTGCAGGTTTCTCGCAAGCAAGCTCGCTTCCGCATGTCGGAGCGAGCTTTTTTTGTTTGTGAGACACCTTCGAACGGGAGCCCATGATGACGATCAATTCCGAAGTTGATTTCAAGATTCCTGCCGCAATCGCGGCAACGCTGGCTCGCCGGCGGTCCCAGTACACGGACCAGCCGCAAGCCTGGCGCACCCTTTGTGAGGCGGCATTTGTCGCCGGACTTCCCGAACCCGCTCGCGCGGCGTTCCTTTCCAACGTAACGACCCAGCGCGGGGCCGACATAGCCCTGCGCCTTCGGGAGCATGCTGCGTCGATCCGCGCCGCCGTCGTTCAGCACCTTGAGCGAAGGAGTACCAATCCATGCATGCACCCATCACCTACAGCGAGTTCGGGGCAGTCCGAAGCCTGATCGAGGAGCGGCCCGCGCGGCCGCCCATCATCGGCAAGATTCGCCCAGGCATCAAAGTCCTGACGAAGAAGGCCCGCGAGAGTGAACGCGCGGTCAAGCTCCACGATTCGCTGCTCGCCCAGGGCAAATCCTTCGAGACGATCGAGAAAGAAATAGAGCGCGCGACGGGCATCCGGAATTCAATGGCCCCCAAGAATGTCGGCTGGTTCACGTGCCGGCGTTCCGACTTCACCAATCCGGCCATTGCCGACGAGATCCTGGCGCGGCACGGTGAGGATCGCGGGGATGGCCTGAAACTCTGGCGCTTCCCTGTGCTATTCGCCTTCGACGACTGGCTGAGCAATATGCCCAACCAGCTCGCCGCGTGGGGAGCCAGCGGTCGCCAGTTCTTCTCCGAATACGGACCTGACGGACGGCGCTACTGCAAGACCTATGCGCCGCCGGAGAAAGACCCCCGTGCCAGCCGCGTCAAGCGCAATTTTGGTGGCAGGACGATCATCCTGCGTCAGGATGACGATATCCCGGATGGCATCTGCGACCCCGCGCAATGCCCGCAGTACCAAGCGCGGACATGCAATATGTCCGCCTCGATGTTCTTCAGCATCCCCGGTATCAAAGGGCTAGGTTTGATCGAGCTGCCGACCAACTCCATATACGTTCTCCAGAAGGCCTATGCTGCCATGCAGACCGTTTCGCTCGCGCGAGGCGGACGGCTGGTGGGTGTGCATTTCTGGCTGAGCAAGCTGGAGGCCGAGATAAGCCGCATCGACGAGAACGGTCGCCCTGTCCGGCAGAACCAGATGCTCACTATGCTGGATGCGGAGATCGACCTCGGTGCGCTGTTGGACGGCGGCGATCAGGTGCCTCAGGCCATCGAGGCCGCTAGCCAGGCTGTCGGCGCACTGGAGGCGCCGGCCGCGGTGGCGTCCCAGGCTGACGATGCGGGAGGGGATCGCACCTCGGCCCAGGTAGGCCAGCCTGGGCTGGTCGAAGGAGATCCCGACGACAAGGCGCATCAGTTGGAGGATTTGATTGCGCGCTTGGGTCTTGCGAGTGGTGAGGATCGGCAAGACCTCAGGGTCTACGCACACGTTCACTATGGCAAGGGATGGTTCAAGCGTGCCAACGATCTGAGCAGCTTGCTCGAAGTGATGCGGGCTTCTCTGGCCGATCCGGCATCGTTCCGGGCACGTGTGCATGCCGCAGCCAGTGAGGCGCGTGCCGCCGCCTGATTGATGTTGCTGTTCCTCTCATGGTCACCCCGTTGGGGTGGCCATTTTCTATTTGGTGCCCGCGCGGCGCCACTTCCCATTCCTGGAGGTCTCTCATGCAACACGAAGGCGCGCGCCTGCGCATGGCGCATTTTTCTGATCTGCACTACTCGCCCGGGCACTTGGCCGAGGCGGAACGTTGTTTCGGCTTTGCCGTGGAGGACGCCATCGCAGCGGAGTGTGTCGTGGGAGTGGTGTCGGGAGATTCGACCGACCACCGCTTGGACGCGCACACGCCCGCACTGGGTGCGTTAGCCCGCCGCATTCACCAGCTCTCGGCGAGCATGCCACTCCTGATGTTGCAGGGCACCTTCAGCCATGAGCCAGCCGGCACACTGGACCTGTTTCGCCTCATCGGGGCGCGGTATCCGGTCTACGTCGCGGATCGCATCCACCAGGTGGCGCTCCGAGCGGGCGTCTTCATTCCGTCCGAAGGGCCACTGTTCACCCGGCTCGAACTGGACCGGCTGGTGGCCGGTGGGCTGCCGGACGTGGTCTTTACCTGCGTGCCGACGGTCAACAAAGCCGTGCTGGCGTCAGTGGCCGGTGTGGCCGCGGCCGCTACGGCACTGGGGGACCACCTGTCTACGTTCCTGGTTGCCGCCGGCGCCGTGAATCAACAGCTGCGGGGCTTCGGCGTCCGGACTGTCGGTGTGTCCCATGGCACGGTGAATGGCTGTCTCACTGAGCACGGCGTGCCAATGGCGGGTTTCGATCACGAGTTCACGATCGGGGCGCTGTTCGCTGCGCAGTGCGATGCCTTCATGCTTGGCCACATCCACCGCTGCCAGCAATGGGAGCGGGAGGGGCGAGTCGTCGCGTATCCGGGATCGATCGGACGCTTTCACTACGGAGAGGAAGGCGATAAGTCCTACCTCCAATGGTCGGTGGCCCCTGGCAACGCGGTGGCCACGCCGGTCGTGACGCCAGCTCGGGAAACCGTCTGCATCGACTTCAACGGTCCCCCCGATATGGATCAGCTTGCCTTGGCGGCTGCAACTGCCGACGACAAGTTCTTCCGCATCCGATGGACGATCGATGAAGAGCACCGCCAACTGGTGGATCGGGACGCAATCTGCGCGCTGTTTGGCGCGGCCGCCGAGCTGAAGCTGGAAGGCCGGGTCTTGCCGGCGGTGCGAAGCCGTGCCGAGGGCATCAGCCGGGCTGCGACGCTGGCCGAGAAGGTGGAACGCTGGGGCGAACTCGCCGCAGTCGATACCTCCCGTCTGGTGGAGTATCTGCCTGTGCTGGAGAGCCTGGACGCACAGGCCATTGTCGATCTCGAGCTTGCCGAACTGGCTGACGCTGTTGTACCTGCCGGGAGCGTATTGCCGCCCCCGGCAGTACCAGCGGTCACTCCGCCAGCGCCAGCGCCTGCAACCGCGCCGGTGCTGGATTGGCTGACTGATGATCTGTTTGCCGGCGAGCCGGCCTAACCCTTGAGCATGCGAGCCATGTTCCGATAGCCCTGTGGGGGTTATCGAAACCCGGTTTTCCCCGCGTCTTTGACGCATCGACCCGCTGTATCCATCTTCTTCCCTTTACCCTGACGGGTGCTTCCCGTCCGGGGCGCACTCCGTCCCATTTGGAGTGCATCATGATTTTGTATCCCGCGGGCCCGGAATGGACCCATACCTTTGACGCAGACATCGCCGCGACCGAGATGGCCGCGCGTGTCACCAACGCCCATGGCTTCACACGCAGCACGCTGTTCCAGCCTTTCGGGGCCGGACGGGGTGCCGTGATCGCGCAGCGCGACCATATCCTGCTCATGGCTTTGCATACCGACGCCGGCCATGGCTGGTTCTCGGTGGCGCCCTCGCTGCCCCTACAGCAGTTGCTCTGGTCCCTGTCCAACGGGCTGACCAGCCAGTGGAGCGAGCGCGAGCTGAAGATCCTGACCGGCTGTCGCACTTGGCCGGAAGTAGCCAACCTGGCCGGCAAGCAGTACGCCGCCGCGGTACGTTCGGTTGAGCGTGCGTTGCAGGGACTGCCGGAAGCGGAAACGCCCCCGGTGTCCGCTCTGTTGCCGGAAATGCCCGTGGATGAGTCCGGGTTGCTGGAATTGCCTGGCAACTACATGTCCTACATGCAGACCGATGAGGAGCTGTCATGCGCCCGCTGAAGCTGACCCTTTCGGGATTCCATGGGGTACGCGACGGCATGCGCCGCGAGAGCGTTACCCTGGACCTCACTGACCTGCCAACCGGCTTGATCGCGCTGGTGGGCCCGAACGGGGCCGGCAAGACGACGCTGATGGACAACCTCCATCCGTACCCGATCATGCCTAGCCATGCCGCCAAGATGTCTGCGGATGCGTTTTCCTACTGGGACCATCTCTGCGCCCCGCGCGCTGAGAAGGAACTGGTCTGGGAACACGGCGGCAAGACTTTCCGCTCGGCATTCTCTTTCCGCAATTCCGGCAAGACGCGCAAGGCAGAGTACTACCTGTTCGAGCGCGACGCTGCTGGGAATGATGTGCCGCTCCGCTTGCCGGACGGGACTGTCTCAGATGGGAAGGCCGATACCTACAACCGTTGTCTGGAAGGGGTCATGGGTTCGCCCGAAGCGTTCTTCACGAGCGTGTTTTCCGCGCAGAACCGGCGTCCGCTGGCCAGCTACCAGACTGGCGAGATCAAGAAGCTGCTAGCCGAGCTGCTGGGCATCGAGCACCTTCGGGAGCTGTCGACGAAGGCCGGTGAGGTGGCCAAGCTGCTTGGTCGCCATCTGGACGCCCTCCAAGGCGAGGTGGTTGCTCTCATGGGCAAGCGCGATCGCGGTTCCGTGCTGGCCGGCGAGATTCGGCAGATCAGCGAACGGCTGGGAGCTGAGCGGGAAGCGCGGGAGCGCGAGACTGCCAACGGCGCCAAGTTGCTGCAGGAGCGGGCCACGCTGGCGGCCAAGCAGTCCGCCGGCGCCGCTGTGGAAGCCCGCCTGCGGGAGTTGACCCAGCGCCAAAGCGAATTGACGTCGCGTAGCCGCCAACTGGTGGCCGATGACAAGGCTGCCGGCAGTCGCGCAGCCTTGCGCCGGCGCGAGCTGGATAGCCAAGTCGGCGCCCGCAAGGCGACGCTTGCCGATGGCGATGCGATCACTGCGGCGGTAGGGCGGCGCGATGCCGTGCAGATGGAGATCGGCCGCAGTCAGGCCGAGCTCGCGAAGCTGCACAAGTCGGTCACGGAGCTGGAAGCCGTGCGACTGGCGCATGCATCCCTTACCACTGAGTTGGCTGGCCTGGAAGCCCGCGGCGCCACCGAGGCGCAGCTGGCGAAGGGCCTCAAGGGGCAAGCTGATGTCATCGAGACCGTACCGTGTGCGGACCATCCCATGCATGCAGCTTGCCCATTGCTGGGCCAGGCCCGCGACGCGAAAGCGAAGCTGGACCGCCAAGTGGTGCTGGTCACTGACCTTCGGGGCAGCTACCGCGCCAAGCTGGAGGCCAAGAAGCCGATGGATCTAGCCTTGGCCACCCTGGCTAGCGCCCGTGCTGCCCACACCACGCTGCAGGCCGGGTTGGTGCAACAGGAGCGAGAGCTGCAACGCCTGATGGCGCTGGCCGCCAAGCTGCCATTGCTGGAGGCCGCCCGGGAGGGCTTGGCCGAGGCCACACGTGACTTGGCTACGCTCGCCGAAGAGGAAGCGGCGCGTCAGACCCGGCATACCCGGGATCTGGCCGACGTGGAATCGCAGTCCACTGCGGTGCAGCGCGAGTTGGCGACGCTGGCCACGGAAGACGTGAACGGCAAGCTGGCCCAGCTGGATCGCCAGGTGACTGCCAGCCGGGAGGCTGTTGCGGCCCTGGACGCCCGTATCGAGGCGCTCATCCGCCAGCAAAGCACGCTGGCGGCGGACGTGGAGCGGCTTGAGGCGGAGTTGTTCGGTTTGCCAGCGGCGCAGGGCAGGGCGCAAGCGCTGTCCGACCGCATCGCCGTATGGAAGCTGCTGGCGAAAGCCATTGGCAATGACGGCGTGATCGCGCTATCCATCGATGACGCGGGTCCCGAGTTGACTCGGACGGTGAATGACCTGTTACTGGCCTGCTATGGACCGCGATTCACTATTGCGATCCAGACGCAGACAGCGCTAGCCAATGGCGAGAAGCGCGAGGGGTTCGAGATCGCTGTGCAGGATGGCGATAGCGGTGAATCGAAGAGCTTCACCGTGATGTCCGGCGGTCAAAAGATCTGGATCAACGAGTGCCTGACCCGCGGCATCGCGCTCTACCGAGCGCGGGACACGGGGCAGGCCTTCCAGACCCTTTTTACCGACGAGGCAGACGGGCCGTTGGACCCGGATCGCAAACGCGCCTTTATGCAGATGAAGCGCGAAGTGCTTCGCCAGGGCGGGTACCAGCGTGAGTTCTTCATCTCGCACACCCCCGACTCGGTCGACGAAGCCGATGCAGTGATCGACGTGGCGGCCCTCGCGGCCTAAGCGATTGTTTAACCCGATGGGGCACGCCCCATCGGGGCTGCTCGGTCCACTCCTTCTTCCCATGAAATTCCCGACTCTTCTTCTTGTGCTTTTCATTGTCCTGCGAGCCGCGGCTGCAGTGTTCCCGCCTTCGCAGGCGAGACCGGCCAAGCCAGCCAAAGCCTCGCCTGTGCGGCTGGTTGTTGAGTGCCACGCGAAACTGCCCGCCGCACACAGCCTGCTCTAGGCTCGATCTCGTTCAACCGCTTGGCGCTCCTTCGGGAGCGCTATTTTTTTGCCCGATTTCCAAATGAAACATGACCTATCTACTACCGTTCCACACCCTGAACCACGCTGCCGATCGAAGTCCGCCGCGGTGTCCTTTGCCATGCTGAACGCCGCGGCACTGGTGGCCGATCTGGACGCCGCTCTGCAGCCGCTGATGGCTGCGGCCGGCGTTACCGATGGCGACGTTGCGGGACAGTTCTTCGCCTGCGAAGCCGGTGAGCAATGGCCCGCCGCATGCTCAGCCAAGAGGATCGGGTGGCTCGTGCAATGGCTGTTAGCGGAAGACCGCGACGCAGCCCGGCTAGCTACCCGCTGAGCGACTTCCAACGCGCTGTGCCTGACTGGCACTTTCAATCTCCTTCTCTCGTTTCCCGCAGGGTGTCCAGCGCCGCCCTCGGGCAGCTGGCCCCCCAACCTTATGAGGCCAGCATGACCCAAACCATTGATCTGTTTCCGCAAGGCGCCTTTGAGCCCGTCGAAAAGAAGATCGACCGCGCCGTCGCTGTGGTCGTCGGGCTGTTCCGCGCAGGCCATCCGTTGTTTCTCGCGTTTAGCGGGGGTAAGGACAGTAGCGTTGTAGCGGCGATCGTCCTTCACGCGGCGCTGGAGTATCGCGCTGCAGGCGGCCGACCGGTGGTCTTCGCCACGACCGGCGATACCCTCGTGGAATCCCCGGAAGTCACCCAACACTTCGCGCAGGAACTGCGCCGCATGCGGGCGTTCGGTAAGGCCCATGGATTTTCCGTTACCACTGGCATTGCACGGCCAGGATTGAGCGCAACCTTTCAGGTGAAAGTGCTGTCCGGCCGCGCGTTACCGAGCTTCCCTGGTGCCCACGGCGACTGCAGCACTGACCTCAAGATCTTGCCACAGCGGGCGTTGCGGCGAAGACTGTTCCGTGATGTGGCGGAGCGCGGCATGGCTGAGCCTGTGACGTGCCTTGGCACTCGCTACGATGAAGGCGATCGGCGAGCCGCGAAGATGAAGGCGCGCGGCGAGTCGGATCAGGTGCCTGTGCGCAACCGTGATGGTGAGCTGGTCCTCAGCCCGATTGCACATTTCGGAGTGGACGATGTGTGGGAGGCCATTGCTCTCTACAGCAGCGGGCAGCTGCCGGGCTACTCGGACTTCGAGGAGACCAAGCGGCTGTACGCCCACTCTGTCGGAACGTCGTGCGCCGTTGTGGCCGATGCCATCCTTGCCGGATCTAGCGGCCGCCGGCAGGGCAAATGCGGCGCGAGGCTTGGCTGCCATGTTTGCCAGATGGCCGAGGACAAAAGCCTCGCCAACATGATTGCCTATGACGAGCGCTATGCCTACGCATCGGGCCTACACAAGCTCAACCAGTTTATCCGGAGCACCCGGTTCGACTGGTCGCGCCGGCACTGGATTGGCCGGACGATCCGTGAGGGTTACATCAAGATCCAGCCCGATACGTACAGCCCATCGATGCTGCGCGAGTTGTTCCGCTACATGCTGCAGATCGATTTCGACGAACAGGCTCGAGCTGCCAGAGCGGGGGAACGGCCACGGTTCGAAATGCTGCCGTTGGAGATGATCGTTGCGATCGACGCCTTGCAGTCGCTCAATGGCGTCGCGAAACCGTTCGCCTGCTGGGCGGACAGGCGCGACGTCTTCGAGCGCGGCATACGTTTTGACGTACCGGCAGTGGAACCTGTTGCCATGTCGGCGGTCCCGGCCCCCCGCTTCCTGTTCGTTGGGAATAGCTGGGACGAAAAGGCACCTAGCGCAGAGTGGACGGGCATGCGGGATCCATTTCTTGAAGCAATGACTGCGGACTCGCCGTGTGCGCCGGATCTGGCGAGGACAGGGGCGGGGAGAGTCATATGGGATATGCCCACCGAGCAGCAATTCTCGGTGGACATAGAATCGGCAACGCTCCTTCAGGATTTCGAGCTCGCGGGGATGCTGGCAATGCATGACCGCGGCGTTGAGCCTGGTCAGGTGACGGCGGGATATCGCTGGTACCTGCAGTATGGGGTTTTGACTCTCTCACACGCGCAGCGCGCGGAACACGATGCCGTATGCCGACGCACTGCGTTCAAGGACCGCTTGGGGCTTACGCTTGAGTATGACCTTGGCCAGTTGAGGTCGCTGGCTGTCGAGTATGCGGAGCTCCCCAAGGGTGCCCAGTTGGCGTGGAGTTACGCTGCCGCCTACCAGGAGGATCTGCTGTTCGCCGCCTGAGGCGCATTGAGCCTTAAGAAGAGCGCCCCGACATCGTGAGATGCCGGGGCGTTTTGTCGTTCGTGGGGTCAATGTGATACGTACTTATCATCGGCTAGGAATGCGCGCTCTCGGTGAGCCGCTTCCCGCAAAAGCTCGTCGAAATCGGTGAGCTTTTGACCATCGACCCCCGTGGTTAATCCGACAGAATGTCGCTGGAGCGACATGCTTGCTCTATCGGACCGACGCGGCGGCTGGCCCCCTTTCGCGGCTAAAGAAGGCGCTGCCCACGTCTATTTCAGATCCCATCTAGGAATGAACAAATGCGTTATCCCGGCATAGCGAGGGCGATTCTTCTGTCCTCCGCGCTACTTTTGTCCCATCAAGCTCTGGCTGGTTCGGCCCAAGCAACGATCGCGGCCACCTTCACACAGACGCAAGACTGCGTATTTGGTAGCGGAGGTGCATCGTGGACCCAGCCAATGGTCATCAGTGGCTCGGTACTCCAGCAGCCGCTTACCGGTCAGCGAAGCGGGCCTTCCGCCGTGCGGCTGGGATGTACGGCCGGAACGCCGTGGCAGCTCGGCATCAGCCCCGGCACCGCCGCCGGGTCATCGGACGCGAAGCGGTTGATGGTTGGCCAGACGAGCGGTGCGACGCTGGAGGTGAAGTTCTTTCAGGACGCAGCGCGTACCGTGCCTTGGGGAAATACCCCCGGGGCGAACGTGATGTCGGGGGTAGGCACTCCGTCACCGGCCCCGGCCATTTACTACTCGATCCCAAACCAACCGTCTGCGGCACCTGATACCTATAACGGCAGCTTTGACTTCGTTGTGACCTACTAGCTGGACGCAGAAAGCGCTTCCAGAAGACACCTGCAAAACCGGACCAGTCATGAAGACCCGTACCACAAGAAAGCACGCCATTGCCCTTTTGCTAGTCGCTGCGGCCTTGCCGCTCGGCGCGCACGCAGACACCAGGAGCGTGACCCTGGACATATCCATGTCCGTCACCGCCGATTGCTTGATCTCGGCGACCCCACTCAACTTCGGCACGGGAAGCATTATGCAAAACGCCGTGACGCAGCAGGCCAACCTGTCGGTGACCTGCACAAACACGGTGCCCTACCAAGTGGCCCTGGACGAAGGGACAGTGCCGGGATCGACGGTCACCAACCGCCTGATGGCTGGTACTGGAGCCAATACGATCGGCTTCAACGTCTACAGGGATGCTGCCTACACGCAAGTGTGGGGAAAGACCGTGGGAACGGATACCTACGCAGGTACTGGCAATGGCGCGGCGCAGTCGATCCCGCTCTACGGCCAAATCACAAAGACGATGATCGTCGGCTCGCTTATCCCGGATAGCTACGCAACCACGCTCACCGCGACGCTCTCGTTCTAATAAGCGCCACCCCCGGCAACGGGGGAGCCCCTCTGCGTGCAAGCACTTCGCTGCGCGAACCCCACCCCAAGCCCTCAATGCACTTCGACCTACGCCTAGCCTTCGTTGCGGCGGCCGCAATCGCGACGCTGCACGCCAACGCCGCCTCTTTACAGGCATCCCCGATTTCCATCAACGTTGACGCGGAAAGGGGGGCGGCGACCTTGACGTTGAAGAACACGGACGATGCCCCGGTGCAAGCGCAGGTTCGACTTTTCCGTTGGACGCAAGCGGACAACAAGGACGTTCTTGAGCCGACGGAGGAGGTGCTGGCCAGCCCGCCGTTCGCAAGTATCAAGGCGAACGGCACTCAGCTGGTGCGGGTCGTCTTGACGGATCCCGCATTGAGTGTGCCGGAGCGCAACTATCGCATTCTCGTCGACGAAATTCCGAATCCAGAAGCAACGCCAAAGGGCATCACAGTGAATTTCCGCTACTCGATCCCGGTTCGGGTGGTGCGGCAAGCGGACGCCAGCGTTCAACCCAAACTCGTTTCTGCCTGGGTCGCAGACGGCGCTTCGCTCGCGCTCACGCTTCGCAACGAAGGTACCGGCAGGGCGCAGATTAGCGCAGTGTCAGCCAACGGCTCTGGGACCGAAGGAACCGTCCTGGAGAAGGGCCTGCTTGGCTATGTGCTTCCCGGCGCGGAGCGAACTTGGGTGTTCTCCATGCCGACGGAATCACTGGCCAAGGCCACACGGTCCTTCACCGCGCGGGTCAATGGTATGGACGCCAAGTTCGTGCAACGCCCCGATTAAGCATGCGCCAGCGCTTCAAGCGCGCGCGCCGGTCGTCGGTGACGCGTGCTATCCCGAAAGGACTGGCCTTTATCATGGCGCTACTTGCCAGCTACCCGGCGGTCAGCCATGCCCAAGGAGGCACGAGTGAGCGCGCAGAGCGGCTGCTGCTGGAAGCCTATGTCAACAGCGTCGATACCGGGAGAATCGTCCGCGTTGAGCAGCGGGGAGGCGAATTCTTCGTGGAGGCTGAACAGCTTCGATCGCTTTCCATTCGAGTACCTGGCAAGCAGAAGCTAAAGCTTGGCACCGTGCCGGGGTTGGCGTTTGAGTATGACGGCGCGAATCAGCGGTTGCTTTTGACGGCCGCGCCGGACCTCCTCCCAGAGAGCCACCTGTCTGCACCCGGCCGATCCATCGCTGCCGCGTCTGGTGGCTCCGGAATGATCCTAAACTACGACCTCGCGGCGATGAATGACCTGAAGGGGTCCGGGCGACCGACGCTGTCGACCTGGGCTGAGCTGAGGGGTTTCTCGCCCAAAGGCGTAGCAAGCAACACCGGAACGTTCCGGAGCCAGGGTAGCAAGTACACCAGACTGGATTCGTCGTGGGAGTACCTTTCGGCCGCGGACATGCGGGGCTACAAGGTGGGTGACCTGATCAGCGGGTCGTTGCCGTGGACCCGCGCTGTGCGCATGGGCGGCTTCCAAATCCGGCGGAATTTCGGCACCAGGCCAGACCTGATTACGTTTCCCACGCCGACGTTCGATGGAAAGGCGGTGGTCGCCTCTACCGTCGATGTCCTCATCAACGACGCCAAGGTGTTCAGTGGTGAGACCAACGCAGGCCCCTTTGTCATCAACAATGTGCCGGCATTGGTTGGGGCAAACACCGCCTCCGTCGTGGTCAAAGACTATTTGGGGCGCAACGTGGTCACGACAGTCCCGATCTATGTGGACAATCGCCTCCTAAAAGAAGGGCTGTCCGACTATTCGCTCGAGGCAGGGTGGCTCCGCTCGGGATACGGGACAAAGTCCTTTGAGTACGGCCTGGGGGCGGCCGCGTCAGGTAGCTATTCCTATGGATTCTCAAGATCGCTCACGTTGCAGGCGCACGCAGAAGCGGGCAGCAAACTGTTCAACGCAGGGACCGGGGCGGTGTTCCTGTTGCCGGTAGCGGGCGTGCTGACTGGCAACCTTGCCGTCAGCAGTTTCGCTGGGACTCTGGGCAAGAAGTATGGGGCAAGCTACCAATACAGCTCCCGGCAGATCTCTCTGAATGCGCAAGGTAGCCTGGCAGACCGGAACTATGCCGATATCGGCAGTGTGTCCGGCACGCCGAACCAGCGCAGTCTCTACAGTGTGTCTGGATCCATCCCGGTGACCAGCACGGGTAGTGTCAGCGCGACCTGGATCTCCGCAGTGTCGTGGCAAGGCAACAGATCCGGAAGCGCGGTGGCCACGCTCTCTTACCGAATCCTCCCCGGTGTCAATATCGTTGGGTCCGTCCGAAAGTCCCTATACGGCGAAGGAGGAGTCAGTGCCTATCTGGGCATCTCCTTCAACCTCGGCAAGGCGACAAACGTGACGATTAGTGGCGGCAGGCAAGACGGTGGCGCGTCCGCTGGGGTGTCAGTTTCTGGCCGTCCGGACTACACAAACAGCTTTGGGTATAGCGTGCAAACTACCCATGAGGCGCAAAGCTACCGCAATTTCGGCAGGCTCGACTATCTCGGGCAAGCACTCAGTGCATACGGGGCGCTGGACCAAGGGCGGGGCTCCGAAGTGGTGTCGGGCGGCGTCAGCGGCAGCGTAGCGTACATGGCAGGTCAGGCCTTTGCCACGCGAACCATCAACGACGGTTTCGCCGTGGTCTCGACCGACGGCGTCGCCGGCGTCCCTGTGATGGGCGAGAACCGCTATGTGGCCAAGACCAACGCAGATGGCTACGCGCTGGTGCCAGACCTGCTCAGCTACCAGAACAACCAAATTTCCATCGACACCTCAATGTTGAAGGCCAACCAGAGCATCGAGGTCGATGCCAAGTACGCTGTTCCGACCTACCGCTCGGGTGTGCTGGTGGAATTTCCGGTCAAGCGTTTCAGGGGCGGCTTGCTGGAACTGGTTGGCGAAGACGGCACGCAGCTTCCGGTAGGCACGCCTGTCGCCATCGGCGCTGGCGGCGGCGTCGCAACGGTCGGATTTGATGGGAAGGTCTTCCTGGAGCAGGTCGTGAAGGGGGCGAGCCTTAGGGCGAAGGTGGGCGGTCGCGAGTGTCTTGTGACGCTGCCCGACGCAATCGAACACAAAGGCGTTGGCAGAATCGGCCGATTTGTATGCCGGCCTGTTGAGTCATGAGATCCATGGTCGCCATGAGAGTCTTGATCCGGTTTATGTTCACCGCCGCAGTACTGCTGGTCGGCGTGGCTGGCACGACGCCGGCACGCGCGGCGAGCGGAAGCTGCTCGTTCTCGATCAGCAATCTGGTCTTCGGCAACGTCTCAACGATCTCGCCCAATCCGGTCGACGTGACGGCGACGCTGACAGCGAACTGCAGCGGATTTAGCACTTCCGCTGTGCAGATCTGCGCGGCATCCATCGGTTTTCCTCACTCCGATGGCACGCGACAGATGTCGAATGGGCGAGACGCCCTGGCGTACCAGCTGTACTCGGATGCTGGCCGCCAGAACGTTTGGGGCACAGCCAACAGCGGCATCGCGCCGGCGCCCGGCTACAGTATGTCCCTCTCGAACGGGAGTGGAACGGCCACCTTTCCGGTCTATGGCCGCTTGTTCGGCGGCCAATTCTCAGCCGGTGCCGGCGCTTACGTGGACACCTACAGCGGGTCCAACGCAGAGCTTCTCTATTTCGGCGGCGATGCTGGTGGCCAGCCCTGCGCCGTTGGCAGCGTTGCGACGTACGAAGTCGCCTTCAATGTGGTCGCTACCGTCATTCCCGACTGCGACATGACGGTGCAGCGGAACCTGGTGTTTCCGGCCACAGGCTTAATCCGCTCGCCGTTGAGTGTGTCTTTCCAGCTGGGCGCCACGTGCACAAATCGCTCGAGCTACAGCATCAGCCTTGACGACGGGGCCTCGAGCGGCGGCCCGTCGCGGGTGGACCAGCGCTATCTGAACCTTGCGAGCGGTGGCACGGCCTACCTCGTCGCTTACAACCTATATCTGGACAGTGCCGCGACCCAAGTTTGGGGGGATGGGACCCGGGGTACCGCTGTTCTGCAGGGAACGGGTATTGGTCAGAAGCAGGCCTATGTCGGCTACGGACGCGTTCCCCCTCAGGCCTTGCCGGCCCCAGGCACGTACACCGGCCGGGTGACCGCGACAATCACATACTGACAGGCTTAGTTTTCCAGATTTGGGAGCGGATAGTGCGCTCGAGTTGAAAGCTCGCAAGAATCGCATAGCTTTCAACGATCGCGACTGCCCGCGCGGAAGCAACAATAGTGGAGGCGCTAGTCCGCGAGAACGGAAGGTCGCGCTGCCACCAACAGGAATAATTAATACTGTGAGAAAGCTCCTCCTAATTGCCCTGGCCATAGGGGCAGGACTGGCCAACGCAGCTGAGCCTAACGCGCAACTGCCCGTGGTGCGTGTCGTGAAGTGGACTTTGACGAAGGACGGCTCGGTCCGAACCGGCTATGTTCCATTGTCCGCGGCCAATACCGATGCCGTGCTGTGGCGCGACGAAAGCCAATACACCTGGACTGACAGCTGCTCCGTGTTGAAGGACGGCACCACCCTGACGACGAAGGCGGTTACAGATCTAGGGGTCAATGTCACTATCGCTGGGGACCCTCAGGTGCTCGGGGAAGCGTCGCTTGACGTGTTTCCGCTCGAGGTAGCGGTATCCGCTCGTCGACTGGTTAAGACGGGTGCCGCACTGTCCGACCACGTGGCGCGCGCGGTTGATGTCCCGGAATTCGACGGGCGGATATCCCGTCAAATCATCACTTCGCGCCCTGGTGAAGATGTCGTCGCGGATGCCACGGCCCACTATCGCCTTACCTATAGCGTGGAGTAGGGGCAAGCGAAATGCAAGTACATCGAGCCAGAGGCGGCGACCCGTCAAGGGGTGAAGATCGTTGGGTGGGTGACGGGAATGTATATCGCCTGAAGGGCGTAGGAGAGGTTCATGAGTACGGGCTTGCCCGCTGGTTCGCGTACGTGAACGGACAAGCTACAACAGGCCCATACGCTACCCGTGAAGAGGCACAGCGCGCAGCTGTTGCTGCCGCCGATGCTCGCGTGTTGCAGGAGGTGACTGCTGCGCAGGATGCATTCTGGCCTCAGTGCGCAATGATAGTGGGCGGCGCCGTGGCCCTGTGGCTGATCCTGTCGATCGGGATCGCCATCGGCTCACTGCCGTCGTGGTTGGATCATCCCGAGTACGGGCTGATATGGTGTTGCGTCCTGGCTGTTGGCAGCGCGTGGATGGGCCAGCAACTGCTAGGAAGCGGCCATTTCTCTGCAGGCTTTGCGCCGCAGATCCTTTGCATTTTCACGGTATTCCCTGTGGCAGCGTACCCCGGTCATGTCGGGTTGCTTCTCACAATTGCTGCCGCCCTAAGCGGACTGCTCGCACTGGCAGGGGTAGTGGTGCTCTGCCACCAGGCTTTGGGCCGTCGGCGTCGATTTCCAACCTTGAGAGGCTAAATTCGCATCGCCGCGTCGAATACAAAAGGGAGCCGCGCGGGCTCCCTTTTTGCTACATTCTGGTTCCCGCTTACAGCGCGGCGGCGTCCTTCAGCTTCTTCAGTGGGCGCACCTTCACCTTAACGGTGGCCGGCTTGGCTGCGAACCACTGGTCCTCACCGGTGAACGGGTTTTTGCCGAAGCGCTTCTTGGTGGCCGCCACTTGCAGTGCAGTGACTTTGAGCAGGCCGGGGAGCGTGAATTCGCCCGCACCCTTCTTGTGCACCGCGCTCAGGACCGTGTTTTCCAGATGGGCCAGCACGGTCTTAACGGTCTTGGCGTCCAGCTCGGTCTGGGCGACCAGATGGGCCAGCAAGCTCGCTTTGGTGAAGGTTTCCTTCAGCGGCTTCGCTACTGGCGCAGCCGCTGCGGCTTTCCTTGCCGGTGCGGCCGCCTTCGTGGCAGGTGCCGCTGCCTTCTTGGCGGCAGGCTTGGCCGGGGTCTTTACGACAGCTTTCGCTTTGGTTGCCATGGATTCTTCTGTGGTCTGGTTACTCGTTGATATATCGCCGTGGAGGCGTTCGAGAGAATAGCAAAATCCATGCGGCGTGTGCGACTGCGTGAAACCAACGATTACAACTGCATGCCGATGGTAGCCCTGATCCGGTCGCAGGTGCGCGTGCTGGCCAGCCCAAGCAGCTTGCTGACTTCATCCCGGCCGTGGCCGGCAAGTAGCTGGCGCCGGCAGTACGTGTTGCGCAGCACCCGCGGGCTCATGTCTTCGTCTTCGAAATCGGTGGCCATGAGCGCCGCTCGCACAATCTTGCCAAAGCTCATATCGGTGATCGGCTCGCCGCTGGCCCTCAGTGAGAAAACGAGGTCGCCGGCGACCGGCAGTGTCTGGCGGCGAACGTGCCATTCCGCCAGGATCGGGACCGCGAAGGACCCGATCGGGACTGTGCGAATATCGCGCGCGCCGTGGGCTGGCACGCGCAGATAGGGCGTGGAAGTGCCTGGCTGCAGATCCTCCCGCCTGGCCGTGCGCGCTTCTGCTGCGGTGATGCCGGTGGCTAGGAAGAATGCCACGATGGCACGGCTTCGCAAGGCTGCCAGATCGTCGCCGTTGTGCGGCTGAACCCACGCCTGCAGCCGGGCGTCGGCGTCTTCGGGCAGATAGATAGGGTCCGGCTCATCCTTCGGCCAGTGGCCATTCCGCACCAGCTGATTGGCTGGGTTGCTCTCGCGCACGCCCACGGCAACCAGATGCCGGCAAAGCCGGTCCAGCAGCTTCAGATAACGCATGCGCGTGGCGGTGCTATAGCCGAGCGCGTCCGGCGATTGCCAGAAGGTATCGATATGGTCCGGGCCGAAAGTGGCCAGGGTGGCTTGGGCGGCCACCAGATGACGCCTGAAGTGTTCGAACATGGCCTGATGCTGGACGATCGAGCGGGCGGCGAAAGGGCGTCTGTCGGCGCCCGCGGCTTCACGGCGTTGCCAGTCTGCGTAGGCGAGGGTGGGGTTGCTGAGCCAGAGGGTGTCGACGGATGTCATGGCGTATTTATATACTGAATTTTGCATCCCCCACACCCCTGCCGCCTCTACGAGGCGGACATTGCCCGCAAGAAGAGGGGGCACGCGCCCTGGCGGCGAGAGGTCCGCCACTTCGTGGACCCGAAGGCAAGTCTGCCGGCGTGCTCATGCCCGATGCGGGTTCCGCTTGAGGTGGGCGTAGCGCGGATAGCGCCCGTCAAGCATTTCTTCTATCGCCTGCTGCCGGTCTCCGTCCTCAGGGTCAGGGGGGCACTCCAGCAGGTTTGTGTCTGCACAGAAACGCATGATTTCCAACAGCAACGCTTCGCGCCGCGGCGGTGGGAAATGCAGGCGTCTGGCTTTGGTCCAGCAGCGGTAGCCGGCATGAGTGAGGGCAAGCAGGGCGTCGGGCGTGCCATCGAGGTTGGCAGCGAGGGCCTTGGCTTCCAACTGCAGGGGGATGGTGATAGTCATTGGTTATGGAGATTCGTCAGGGCAATCCAACGGGAAGCGATGTGCGCGCGGTTTCCCATTCCTTCCTCGACATCGGCTTCGGCGGTCAGGCCACTCGGTCCTTGGAAAAGGGCCCGGATGGTTGCCCAACGGGGCGCAATGCCAGGCAGGTGTCGGTAGGCGTGAATGACGCGCTCGCCCACCGTGAACGGCCCAGCGCGGCGGAAATAGGGCAGCCCGTTGGGAAAGTGCCCGATCTCTTCGGAGAGTTCATTGCCTAGGCCGTCCAGATACTGGCCGAGCTGGGAGCGCTGCATCCCGATGCCGCCGCTGGTTTCCATGATCGTCGGTGCGCTGCCAGCACCGACCTGACGCGCCAATCGCTCCACGGCCGCACGCATCACCCGACGGTAGTGCATGCCGCCGGCGAGAAAGACCGGGCCGACCTGGTCGGGCCACACCGCACCGGCCATCGCGGTCGACAGGTCCGAGACCATGATCTCCGCGCGATCCGCAGTCATACGGGCATCGTAGGGGGCAATCTCCGCGTCCGGTTGGATAAAGCCATGCTGTGCCGAGAGAATGATGACCTGGGGCTGCGCATCGGCTGGCACGTGCGCGCGAAACGTTTCGTACATGACGCCTCGATACAGGTCGATGGCTGGGGCAGGGTGGTCAAGCTTTGTGGCGGAGCAGGCCATCAGCACCAAAGGACGAGCCATTGATCGTGCGACGGATCCGCGAGCGAGTTCGTCGAAGAGGTTGAGTTGGGGGGAGTGAGCCCGCATCGGAAGCACCTGGGTGATGAACGTGCATCCAATCTACCCGGGCGGGGCTGAAGTCAAGGTCGGTTCGTCGAAGCCCGTCAAATGTCGCGGCCGGCGCGTTTGGTATTGCGTGCACCGACGATCGAGGCTTCGCTGCGCGTCGCCAACTCCGGAATTGGCATCTGCATCATGTTGCGAGCAGCCTCGCGTATCGCGCTCGTGAGGCACTCACGTTTGCCAGCCAGGTCAAGACTCCCATGGTCCCGGATCAAGCGGGTCGCGTTGAAGCGCCAAGCGGGAAGCCGTGCGGTGGCTCCGGACTCGGGTGCCGCGCTGATGCCGACGGTGGCGTGGCACACATGGTCCATTCCCAGTTGAACCGTATCGTAGTGAATCACTAGGACCGTGCCGGCGGCACTAAAAAAGCGCTCGAACTCGGTCGAAATCAAATCCTGCACGACGGCACCTGGATCACCTACCGGCTCGTCGCCGTAGGCGAGGACGCTGAGAGCTAACGCGGGCGGGGCGGCAAAGGTGAGGGCGGCGCTAATTGCGGCGATGGTGCTACGCATTTATTTCTCCTGACGGATGAAGATCCTTCGGCTTCCAAGCCGGAACCTTGAGTGTTCAGTCTGTCAGGATGCCCTCCCACCAGCGAAGTCAAGAGGCGGCGGCAGGTGGCTTGCGGCTGCGGGCGGGTCTCTGCGCGTCGCTACCGGCGCCGTGGGTGTCCAGTTCCGCATGGCCCTTGGTCTCGGCCTGCTTTGCGGTTTCGGCCAGCCTTTCCCGCAGTGCTTTCAGTTCTGCCTGAGCGCCGGCAGCAACGCCGACAGCCTCGGTCAGCCTCTCTCGCGTGGATTGGTGCGCGGCCTGCGCTTCCGCCAGTTCCCCGCGTGCCCGCCCTTCCCGTTGCTCCGCGCTGGCCAGCCGTGCCTCGGCTTGTGCCTGGGCCGTTTCGGCGGCGGCCCGCCGTGCCTCGGCAACGGCTGCCATCTTGTCGGCTTCCGTGCGTGCCGTTTGCTCGGCAGCCAGTTGAGCCCGCAGTTGCACCAATTCCTCCTCGAGGCGCGGCAAGGCTTCCAACCTGAGTTCGGCCTGAGCCAACATGCGCCGTACAACGGCGGTATCCTCGCGCTCGCGCTCGGCATCTTGGGTCAGGCGCTCGATCTCGGCGGATTGACCAGCGGCTTTGCCAGCGAGCGTGTCGCGCTCGGTGGTAATCTGGAGCAATTGCTCTGACAGCGCGTCTCGCTCTGCCTCCAGCGCTTCGCCGTTGGCGCTATACACGGAAAGCTCGTGCAGCGCCTGGGCCAGCGCCGCTTCCGATTCAGAGGCAGCTTCCTCGGCGACCTTGGAAAGCTCCGCACCCAATGCCGATAGCAGGCGCGTGTTTGGTTCGCTCACCTTGCGCGGCGCTGGCTTGAGATGGCTCCGCCAAGCGGTCCAGTGTCGGTGGATCGTGTTCATGCTTCCGCTGTTACCCAGCCGTTCACGAACGGCCGTCAGCGTTGGCTTCTGGTTTTCAGCGATCAGCGCGTCGGCCGCGGCCGCGACGCTTTCGTAGGACACCCCTTGGCGAGCCATATCGTATTCTCCTGTACCAGCCGTATCGTATTTTTAATAATACGATACGATACGCTATTTTCCCAACCCGGCGCCTAAAACTGCCGGCGGGAGGGCTCGAACTGCATTGCCCGGTGACATGCGACCCGTTCGGCGGATAGTAAGCGAAGTCGAAGCCTCCCGGCCAGATACCGCGGCTGGCTTTGCACAGACCTAGGTGGCTTGCCGCTTACGGCGCCGATCCCTGCCACCCTGAACCCGCGCGCGAAAACTCAAGCACGCGCCTGGGGCCGTCCAACAGGAAAGACCATCCGCTGCTTCCGTTCCAAACGAAGGAGACGGCGTGGGGCCAAAGACCTGGCCCGATACGCGGACCAGGAGAGTTCGGCTGCGACCCAAGCTTTGGCGAAGGCGCCAAGGTGCCGCGCGGACTGTAAGTTGCCCGCGGCCCTGCACGCGGCTATCTCCTCGAGCCAAACATGCAAATGCCCACGCTCTGCCATGATTTCGTCGACAAAGGCGCAGGCGCATAGCACTTTCGCGAGCTCTCCGTGCGAATCGGTCTGACGGAGCTGCCTGAACCAGTATGCGAGCGCCTGCCGGCGACTCTTGTGGCCGTCGGCGTGAAGGACGCCGCCAGTCCCGTGATTGGCCAGTTCTATAAGATCGCCTAGCAAGCTCGCTCTGACCAACATGGATGTCGCGTCGAGCCATTCGAGGAAAACGGTGGCTGGCGTCCTGGGAAAAATAAAATTCATTGTCGAAGGTAGGAGTTTACCGAGGTCCCATTTACAACGGCATAACTTCTCCGACCTTTACGAGTTCCCCCTTGAGTTCCGCCGCTACGGAGCCACTTCGGATACGCGAACTGGAAGCACCTAAAACTTATCCCGAAGAGTTTTGTAGAAGATGGGGAATCCAATGCGCACCGTCCTTCTTTAGATGGTCGATTTAATCCATGCACAACCATCTGTGATATTTTTGCACCAAGTGAATTCAGAAACCGAGATGTGATCCGTAAATCATATAATAAGGCTTATGTTAAATCGTGAACATGTGAACGAATTGAGGTTGCGCCATGCCCGTTGAACACATTGAATGCCCGCTCTGCCATGGCGCATCAATTGCTGAGCCCCAGCGGTTGTACGGCGGCGGCTACGAGTACCAGTGCCCAACCTGTGGCGGCCCGTTTGAGGTGGGCACCAGCGCCCAGGCTCATGCTGAAAAAGGCGGAATCCACCCGCAAGCAATCGAGCAAATGCAGAAACTCTTGGCCGAGGGCAAGCGGCCTCGTGTGGAGTTCATCGTGGCCACCCCGAATAGCTACTACTCCGTTACTGTTGTCCCGCCCAGCGCGACCACAGAGTTGGTGATGCGTGCCTAGCAGCAGACTTTTCCCTGCCAACACGGAACCAGATCAACAAGAGTGTCATGTTTATTCCTACTACCCACACGGCATTGAACTACCGAGGCACGGGCGAAATTAGGGGATCCCGCTTGGGCTCCAGCCTGCATCTCACCGGAGACGGGCACTGGGTGATCGCCAGGAATGGAGAAAAGACGGTTCTCGATGAAGACGCGTTCTTCGACCTGTTGACGCAAACCAAGTGACCCGCGCGAGCGCTGTCTGGCCGGCCTCCACGCTGGCCGCGCGCTTAGACGGAGTTCCAACCGGGCCAAAACGCGCCCGGTTTTTTTATGCCGAGACAGATAGCGGGTTATGTCTAGCGGTGCCCTGTTCGCCGGGTTGTCCGGGCGCGCAGCGCACGCCTGGTGGTCGCCCCTCGGACAGGCGGTTTCTTGCGTTATTGAACTGGCACCCACTACGACACCTCCGGCGCGGATCCACGCCCTGGACCAGCCGCCCGATCCTCTCCCCCAAGCTCCTCCTGCCCGTGCTCGCGCTGACCACAGCCGCGAGGGCGTGACCGCTACGCCCCGCAGTCCGACTATGGGATGAGTCCGACATAAGGACAAGGGCCCACTATAGGAAAGTACCGGCGTGACGGGCCACTATGGCCCGTACGCCATGACAGCCAAGGGACTCGCAGTTGCACAACAGGATAGAGGGCCACTATGGGGAGAGACCAGGCACAACCCGGCGGTATGCATAACAAAAGGCAGTCGTGACACTATGGTCAGAACCAACACTTCACCACCAGACAAGGATCACGCGATGCGGCTCAACAAGGGTGTAAAGCCTGCCGTGCCGGCTTACTACGGCCAGTTTGTGTCATCCACTGCGACGACTTCCGGATCGGTCCATCCCATCCAGGAAAAGGCGAAAACATGGATTAATCTGCCGGCGCTGGCGGGTTTATCCGTATTTCTCAAGGGATTAAAGCTAAAACCGATGGCAGCGAAACCCCCGCTTTCGGGCAGGCGATTTCCGTTACAAAAGCATCTGTGCGGTGTGGCTAGTTTTTGGTTGTAATATAGCGGTCAGGCTTTGGCAGAACGCCAGAGAAGGGGGCTGGGAAAGGGCCGACGGCAATCGGCCCCACCCAGTGGTCAATAACCATAACGGAGATTCATATGATTACTGAATTCACCGGACTGATCATCGCGCTGACAATGCTGGTGATCGTGCTCCGGAAATAACACAGTAGAAAACGGGCAATCGATTCGTCGGAAGTGAGTCGATTGCTCTACCGCATCACACCGATTAGCCAGGGTTTCGACACCACTTGTTAATCAATGCGTGACAGCATCTTTTCACGTAACCGCCCCGCACGTCAACCTATCTAAACCCGGATGCACCCCGAAGCATCCCCCGACTGCCCCTCCTGTGCACCCAGAAGCATCCCCGACCGCCCCTCCCTCTGATATGCCACTGAAGATACGCTACTGATCGTCTGCGCGGCGCAGGATTTGCGCATGCGGTGGGCGAAATGTGGAGCAAGATGTACATAACGCACATTTCAGCCTATTAGCACAGGGCGACTCGCAAGTCTCCCATCTCACAGCCACCTCCCCGCAGGCGACCCGCGGAATAAGTTAAGTCTGCAGCCGGCGGTAGGCGTTGAAATGCCGGATTGCGCGCATCCCGTTGCCAAGCGTTTCGTAAATACGGGCTGCGTTGAAGTGGGCATCGGCAAAGTCCGGTGCAAGCGCAATGCATCGCTCGTAACTTGAGAGCGCGTCCCCTGTTCGGCCCATGTCCTCCAGGGCAACACCAAGATTGAAGTGGAGCAGCGGTTCGTTCGGCAGATGTGAGATTCCGAAACGATACAGTTCCACTGCATCGCCAAACCGGCCGGTGTCGCACAGCATGCAGCCCAGGTTGAGGTAGGGATCAAGAAATGTCGGCTCAGCCTCCAGCGCGCGACGGTACGCTGCCTCGGCTTCGATCGGCTTCTCCGTTTCCAGCTCGGCGCCGACGAGAAACCAATCTTGCGCCTCGGCCGCCGGCGCCCGCGCATCGTGCAGAGACTCCACGACTGCCGCGCCCGGCTCTCCAGGCTCAAAGTCCATCAGCATCTGACCCGACACGGCCTGCCATCCCCTACCCTCGTCTTTTGTCGCCACCTCGTTGCCCATCGCACGAATCCGCACACCGGTCAGCGGCTGGCCGGCGCCACGAGATGCCTTCACCCGCGCAAGCGCTCGGACGATCAATCTCGTTGGTATCCTCGCGTCATGCAGCGAATTCGCGGTCCTGAGCAGCACCATGTCCTGAAACGTGAATAGGAGTTGCCGGCGCGGCCCGCGTGTGGGCGTGATGATTCCCTCGGTGACCAACCTAGAGGCCACCGAGCGCGGGATGCCCAGCATCGTCTCGGCGTCCTTCAGGGTGTACGTCGGCATTGGCCCGTCACTTTTTTGCCGCTGAAGCTCGCTTGGCGGGAGCCGGCGCCGGCGCCGCTGTGGCACGCTTCGCGGACTTCTTGCTCTTGCCCTCCGCGGCAGCCGCTGAGGTCGCCGCCTTGATTCCGGCCTGTTTGCCCCGGGCCATGCTTGCGCGCAGGGCCTCCATCAGGTCGATCACTTCGGCGCCCTCGCGTGGTTCCCGCCGCTCTTCGCTCACGGTGATCTTTTTGCCCGCGATCTTCTTATCGATCGCTGCCAAGATGCGGTCTTTCTCCTCATCCTTGTAGGCTGCGGGGTCGTACCCTTCCACCGAGTTCTGTTCGATCAGCTGTCTAGCCAAAGCCAGTTCGGCTGGCTGGACCTCAGCTTTCTCCACGTGCAGATCCAGCATCGATCGGACCTCGTCAGCATAGAGCAGTTGCTGGAGCACCAGGCCTTCGTCGTTCGCCCGCACCTGCACCATGTACTGCTTGCCTTTCCAGACCCACTGCGCGAGCGCACAGGTCCCCGTCTTTCGCATGGCTTCGGCCAACAAGTTGTATGGCTTACCACCGCGCTTGTCCGGGCCCAGGTAGTAGGCCTTGTCGAAATAGATGGGGTCGACGGCTCCGGCCGGCATGAACGAGACGATATCGATCGTGTGCTTCGCCTCGTCTTCCAACGCCTTCAGTTCGTCCGGCTCAAACACAGCATAGTGATCCGGCTCGAACTCGTAGCCCTTGACCATCTCGGACCGCTCGACCACCACATCCTCTCGGATGCAAACATACTGCTGCTTGAGCCTGGAGCCGCAGCCTTTGTGCAGCAGATTGAAGCCGACCCCCGAGTTGCTTTCCGTGGCACTGAAGATCTTCACGGGGATCGACACGAGGCCGAAGCTGAGAGAGAGGGAAGCAATGGAACGGGCAGCCATGGCGATCTCCGTGCAGGTCAGGAGTACATCGATCTAGCTTAGATCGTGCCCACCGAATCGGCGGCGTTCCACTGTCACTTTGCGGATAGGTGAGCACTTCCTGGAAAAACATGTGCATGTAATTTCTGTCGGACCTGCATGGCGACCAGTGCCATACCACGTGTCGGACAGCGGCCTATTGCCGCTTCCATGGGGCGGGGAAATACTGCGATTACCGAAGACGAGGCAACGGAGACGGTCATGGCGAACAAGAATGTGCACGTCGTTCCACACGGCGATCAATGGCATGTCCTGCGCGAGCGAGCCCACGAGCCCTCTTCTACACATGACGACCTGGGGGACGCCATCGCGGCCGGCACGGCGGAGGCTAAGCAGGACAAGGTCGAGTTGCCGGTCCATGGGCGAGATGGGCAGATCCGCACGCGCAACAGCTACGGGGAGGATCCCCGCGGCGTGAAAGGGTAAAGCCCGCGCCAACCCGTCTCTGAACACAGTCCATGGCTAAGTCGGCCTCTTCCAACGCGCGGACCCTGGAGCGATACCGTCAGAAGCGTGATTTCGCCGCGACGACGGAGCCGAATGGCCAGGTGTCCGCCCTGGGCGTCGCCAGCGGCGCCCTGAGCTTTGTCGTGCAGAAACATGCGGCTCGCCGGCTCCATTACGACTTTCGGCTCGAGCTGGAGGGTACCCTCAAGAGTTGGGCGGTCCCCAAGGGACCCAGCCTGGATCCCGCAGAGAAGCGGATGGCCGTGCATGTCGAGGATCACCCGCTGGATTATGCGAGCTTCGAAGGCGTGATCCCGCCCAAGGCATACGGGGCCGGCACGGTCATCGTTTGGGATCGAGGGACGTGGACGCCGGTCGGCGATCCGGTGGCCGGCTACCACAGCGGCAAGCTGAAGTTCGAACTTCAAGGTGAGAAGCTACATGGCCATTGGACCTTGGTCAGGATGCACGGCCGCGGCGACGAGCGTCAGGATCCGTGGCTCTTGATCAAGGAGCGGGACGCGTTCGCGCGCTCGGCCGCCGCGTACGACATCACCGAGGCCCTGCCGGACAGCGTGCTGGCCCAGCGCAACAGCCAATCGGCTGCCGGTGGTAACGCAAAGATTGCCGTGCCGAAGCCGCGCCGCTCGCGCCTAGGCCAGGGCCGGCAGACACTACCCGCTGCAGCACGCCCCGCCCCCCTTGCGCTTGCGTTGGCCCCGCAACTGGCGACGCTCGCTTCAACGGTGCCGCGCAATGCCAAACAATGGGCCTATGAGATCAAGTTCGACGGCAATCGGTTGTTGGCTAGGGTCGACGGCGATGACGTCCGTCTCTTCACAAGAAATGGCCATGACTGGACATCGCGCCTCAAATCGCTTGCGGCGGAGATACGCGCTCTTGGCCTCGGCTCCGCCTGGCTGGATGGGGAGATCGTGATACTCAGCGACAAGGGCACCACGGACTTCCAGGCGCTACAGAATGCCTTTGATAGATCGAAGGTGGAGGACATCCAGTACTTCGTCTTTGACCTCCCCTTCTTCCAAGGCCACGACCTACGACAGGTCCCGTTGGCCGAGCGCAGGGCGCTGCTCAAGGAGGTGATAGCCGTGCGAGCCGTGCCAGCCGTGACACGAGTCAGGTACAGCGAGGCCTTTGAGGGCACGCCTGACGACCTTCTTGCCGTAGCGTGCCAGATGGGCCTGGAAGGTCTGATTGGCAAGCGCGTCGACGCGCCCTATGTCTGCGCCCGGGCGCCCAGCTGGATCAAGCTCAAATGCAAACAGCGGCAAGAATTCGTCATCTGCGGGTTCACGGCCCCGAAGGGAAGCCGACAAGGCCTCGGCGCGCTCCTGCTTGGCGTGCACGATGAGACCGGGAAACTGCACTACGCGGGCAGCGTTGGCAGCGGTCTGGATTCGCGCATGCTGACCAAGTTGCTCGCCATCCTGACTGAACTGGAAGTGCCAGGCTGCCCGTTTGGAAAAACACCGCCGCGCGTAGCCGCCCGATGGGTCAAGCCGAAGCTGGTGGCCGAGATCTCATTCGCCGAGTGGACCAAAGAAGGCCGAATCCGGCATCCCGTCTACCATGCCTTGCGCGCTGACAAGGCCGCTGGCAACGTGACAAGGGAACGGCCGTTCGATGTGGAACAGCCCCGGCCTCGGCCCGCGCGCTCGGTCAAGGTATCCAACGCGGAGCGCGTGATTGATCCAACGACCGGGCTGACGAAAGGCGACCTGGCCGGCTTCTACGAAGCCATCGCGCCGCACCTGCTGCCTCATCTCCGCGGGCGCCCTGTGTCCTTGGTACGCGGGCCAACGGGCATCGACGGCGAGCTGTTCTTTCAGAAGCACGCCGAAACCATCAAAGTCCCGGGGATCAACGTCCTCGATGCCAGCCTATGGGCAGGACATCCGCCGCTCCTGGAGATCGCCAGCGAGACGGCCATCGTTGCCGCTGCGCAGCTGAATGTGATCGAGTTTCACACTTGGAATGCCACCAAGAGAACCATCGACAATCCCGATCGCGTCATCTTCGATCTGGACCCCGGCGATGACGTGCCATGGCGGCACATGCTTGACGCCGCCATGCTGACGAAGACGTTGCTGGATGAACTTGGACTGGTGAGCTTTCTGAAGACCAGTGGTGGCAAAGGCCTGCATGTCGTTGTTCCCATGGCACCAAAACTGCCGTGGACCACGGTGAAGAAGTTCTCACAAGATGTCGTTCTCCATATCGCCCAGACCATTCCGCAGCGCTTCGTTTCCAAGAGTGGGTCGCGCAATCGCGTGGGTAAGATCTACATCGACTACCTGCGCAACGGCCAAGGTGCGACGACGGTGTCCGCATTCTCTGCGCGCGCACGGCCAGGTCTCGGGGTTTCGGTTCCGGTATCCTGGCAGGAACTGGAGGAACTGACAGCGGGCGATCATTGGACGATCCAGACCGCCCTGCAGCGCGTGGAAGCCGCCGGCTACGTCGATCCGTGGGCGGAGTACGCCGATACTAGAAAGGTGCAACAAATTGGTACGGCCATCCGCAAGCTGGCTGGCTAGTCGATTGGAGAATTTGTCATGGCAACCCTTGAGGCGTTTCCTACCGCGGAGCGCGATGCCTTTACCAGCGCTTGCCGTCGATACGGATTCATCGCGGCAGACTTCAGCGTCTGGGACATGACCGAGAAACAGGTTCGCCTGGTCAGCGTACTGAGACCAGAGACAGGCACTCTGATGCACTATGCAGCAGGGTCTCGTGATTCTTGGTCGACCAAATTCGAGCACGACCTGGCCATCCGGGTCTTCGGAGACGCCCCCGAGTAAAACCTCGACGCTGCCCCCTCTGCGAAGTGCTCGTTATCGTGCCCTACCACCCGGCTGCCCACCGCCTCCTACCGACCCTCAACAGCCCTTCAGATTCTCCAATAACGGTCGTTCATAAGGTAACGACCGGTGCCGGGTTTCGGACGTGTCACGTTTGGGAGAATCGTTGTGCCAATCGCCATCACCCTGCGCAAGAACTTTGCTGCTAGCTATTACCGTGACGCCTTTGTGCGCGCACTGAGCGCACAAAGTATCGACGCAGCATATATTGCTTCCGGCTTCTTCCTTGATTTCACAGGAAAGCTACAAAACTCTGCGCCCGATTTTGGTATTGGTGAGGAGATGCTCGGCAAGGAAGTTTTCCGCTTTGGTTCCTACAAGGAGGATGCCTCATCCCTGAGGGAGCTTAGGGATGCACTCGCCGTGCGCGGGCTTAAGGCTCACGCGCACCGCTTGGAGCAACCAGAGGCAAGTGGCCTTGAACTTCGTTGGCACGCAAAGATCGCTATCTTTCTGAGCGACATGCGCCCGGTTTTGGCCATCGTAGGCAGTAGTAACCTTACAGGCCCAAGTATGTATGGCGCGAGCGAGCATAGATTCATCGCTGCTCCCGGCTGCATTCAGGTCGAGGGTGACAGTTTCTATTGGCTTCGTAGCGACATAGACGCATCTCAAACAATGCACGATGTCTTCCACTATTGGGGAAGCGGGTCGTTGGCGCCCAAGATCGCCTTCAATCACGAGAGGTTTGATAGCGAAATCGAGATACTCATTGAGTCGCTATATCGCGACCTCCTTCGTTTTCCTTGGCGTAAGTTGTAATCCATCGCTTCCATCCGCCTTGTCGGAACTCAAAGGAGTGTTTGCATCGTCACGGCCAATAGTATCGATTGACCAAGGATCCTTTGGGGTTAACCGCCATGGTCCCCATCTCGGGCCACATTTTCAACGAAAGACTTGTAGCTGTCGAATGGCTCTTACTGGCTGCCGGTTGGCGACGCTGGCGGCAATCAGGCGGTCTCGGTCGCGGCGGCGGGCCAAGTGTGGTAGCCCCCGGTGCGGGCCTTTTTATCGATCTTGCGATGCCAGCCGTCATGTCGGAATGCCGTCATTGAAACTATCGAACCACTCCCGGATCGCGTCGGCCACAACGCTTGGATCGCAAGTGGCGGCATCCGGAACGCATGCCCGAATGAGACCTTCGACGTCAAATCTTCCTTCCACCCGTGCCCGCCAGCCATCGCGGTCGCTGGCTAGGATAGCGAGGTGCTGGTCTTGGATCGGTATGTAACGCATGGCGGAGACAGGAAATGGAGTTACCCCGTATTGACGGCCGCCTCTCCAATATCTTGACCCACTCACTGCTTTAGTCAGCAGAGGGTGAACCCATGTGCCGACCGTCGGGTCCTGGCTCAGCGTCGGCGGGAATTGCTCGCCAGTCCAGCTAATACCGGTTTCCTGTAAAGCGTCTCGTAAAGCACTTTTTGGTCCATAAAAGAAATTCGTGACCACTGTATATATATACAGTAAACTGAGTCGCATGGACTCATCCCACAGCCATGCCGACGCCCAATCCAGAATCCATCCATCCCGCCCTCTGGCGAGCCTCCCAGCTCGCGCGGGCGAACGGTCGCACCGTCGCCACCGGCTATCCGGTGCTGACGGCTGAGCTGCCGGGTGGCGGCTGGCCGACAGCATCGCTGATCGAGTTCTTGGTGCGCCAACCGGGTGTGGGGGAGTTGCGCCTGTTGCGCCCCGCGCTGGCGGAGGTCTGTAAGCGGCCTATCGCCCTGATTCAGCCGCCGCAAACGCCACAGGCACTCGCATTGGCCAACTGGGGCGTGCCGCCCGAACGTCTGCTGTGGATTCGCAGCCAGCGCACGGCGGATGCCCTTTGGGCCACCGAGCAATTGCTGCGCGCCGGCACCTGCGGTGCGATTCTCCTTTGGCAGACCCATATCCGCAATGACGCGCTCCGCCGCCTGCACCTGGCCGCGCAGAGTGGCGAGGCGCTGTTTTGCCTCATGCGTCCATTGGCCTGTGCGCGCGACGCTTCGCCAGCACCACTGCGCATTGGCGTTGCGCCCGCCGCCGGCGGCGTCGATCTCTCCTTCATCAAGCGGCGCGGCCCGCAGCAGGACCTGCCCGTGCGCGTCCTGCTGGAACCGTCGCCGATCCTGCTTCACCGTCATGTTGCGCCTCTGGATCTGCCTGCACCTCTCGTCCCTGCCACTCGAAGTGTTCCGGCCGAATTGGTCCACTGAGTTGGCTGTGGCGGTGTTGGACAAGGAACGCGTGCACCTCGCCTCGCGGCTGGCGGCGGAGGCTGGCGTTCGCCCGCAGATGCGCCGTGGCGGTGTGCTGACCATCGCACCGCAGACCCTGCTGTACGATCGGGCCCCGGAGAAGGAAGCCGACGCGCTGCAGCGCGTAGCCATGGTGCTCCTGCAGTTCGCGCCCAACGTGGTGCATGCCGAAGAAGCGTCCATGCTGGTCGACGTGTCGGCCAGCCTGCGCCTGTTCGGCGGCATCCGCCAGTTGCGCCGCCGCATGCGCGCGTCTGTCGCCGCGCTGGGCTTCAGCGCGGCCTGCGGCTGTGCTCCGACAGCCCAGGGCGCCTGGCTGTTGGCCCATGCCGGTGGCGCAAGCACCCTCAAGATCGCGGCATTGGAGCGCCGCCTCGGCGCCCTCGCCGTCGGCACCCTGCCCGCCGCACGGCCATTCCTGGAATGGCTGGATGGACTGGGGTGCCGTTGCCTTGCCGATATCCGCCGGCTGCCGCGGGCCGGACTGCAGCGCCGGTGCGGCCGCGAACTGAACGAGACGATGGATCGCGCCCTGGGCCTGGCGCCAGAGATCTTCGAATGGCTTCAGGCCCCGCCAACCTTCTCCGCGCAGGTCGACCTCCCCGATCGCATCGAGCATGCGGAGGCCACGCTGCTCTACAGCCGCGGGCTCATCGTGCAGATGCTGGGCTGGCTGGCCGCGCACCACTTGGCGGTCACCAAAGTCCTGGTGGAACTCAAACACGAGCGTGGCCGCGAGGCGCTGGCGCCAACCGTCATCGAAATCGCGCTGGCAGAGCCCAGCTGGAGCGAGGATCACCTGATACGCTTGCTGCGGGAGCGGCTGGCGCAGCTGCAGGTCGATGCCCCCATGATCGCGGTGCGCCTAACGGTCACCGACGTGCAGGCCAAGGCGCCGCCGAGCGAATCGCTGTTTCCTGAGCCCGGCGGCACGCCCGAGGACCACGCCCGGGTGATGGAGCTGCTCGCGGCGCGGCTGGGCGCCGACAACATCCTGCGTCCGGAGTTGCGTGCGGACTACCGACCGGAAGTGGCCAACACCTGGGTGCCGGCCGTCGGGAAACCCAGGCCAAGCGCGGAAGCGCCCGCCCTGCCCCGCCCGACGTGGCTGCTGGACAAGCCGATTGCCTTGCTGATCCGCGATCATCGCCCGTTCTATGGCTCGCCCCTGCGCATGGTCTCTCCCCCGGAGCGTATCGAGGCCGGTTGGTGGGGCGGCGAGCTGGTGACGCGGGATTATTACGTGGCCGAGGGGCGCGATCACGCCCATTACTGGGTCTATCAGGAACGCATGGGCAGCCGGGACGGCGATGAGGCCACGTGGTACCTGCACGGGCTGTTCGGGTGAGGCGGCGCCATGGAATCCCTACCCACCGGCGGCGGCTTGCCCGACTATGCCGAGCTTTACTGCCTCTCGAACTTTTCCTTCCTGGAAGGCGCGTCCCGCGCGGAAGAGCTGGTCGAGCGCGCCGTGCAACTGGGATACAGCGCGCTCGCCATCACCGACGAGTGTTCGTTGGCCGGCATCGTGCGGGCGCACGCCGAAGCCAAGAAGCACGGGCTCAAGCTGCTCGTTGGCGCATCGTTTCACTTGGTCAATGCAGACGGCAGCCGCTGTATCTCGTTCATTGCCCTAGCCCGCAATCGCGAAGGCTACGGCAACCTCTGCGAGCTGATCACGCTGGCCCGCACCCGCACGGCCAAGGGCGCCTACCTGCTCACCCGCCGGGATCTGGACGCACCGGAAGGCGCCTACGCGCACCTGCGAGGCCTGCCCGATTGCGCGATCATTTTCACGCCGGAGTACTGCACCCCGGCGGAGCGGCTGGACACCCAAGCCGCATGGATCACGGCCACCTTCCCAGGTCGCGCGTGGATGAGCCTGACCCTGCTGTACCGCGCCATGGATGACATCCATCGGGCGGGCGTCATGGAAGCGGCCGCGGCGAATCACCTGCGGGTGGTGGCCACCGGCCACGTGCAGATGCACGTACGGTCGCGCAAGCCGCTCCATGACGTGCTGAGCGCCATCCGCCTGGGCAAGGCCGTGCCCGATTGCGGGTACCAGCTGACTCCCAACGCAGAACAGCATTTGCGCTCGCGCCTACGGTTGGCCAATGTCTATCCGCACCGACTATTGACCGAATCGCTGCACATCGCCAATCTCTGCCAATTTTCGTTGGATGAGTTGCGCTATGAGTATCCCGATGAAGTGGTCCCGACGGGCGTCTCACCTGCGGAATACCTGCGAAGCGAAACCTACATCGGTGCGCACCACCGCTTCCCAAAGGGTATCCCTGCCGCCGTCCAGGCCCAGATCGAGCACGAACTGGCGCTCATTGGGGACATGCACTACGAGCATTATTTTCTGACCGTCTACGACATCGTCCGCTTTGCGCGCTCCAATCGCATCCTGTGCCAGGGGCGCGGCTCGGCGGCCAACTCCGCGGTCTGCTACTGCCTCGGCATCACCGAAGTGGATCCGGCGCGCGGCAACCTGCTGTTCGAACGTTTCATCAGCAAGGAGCGCGGCGAGCCGCCCGATATCGATGTCGATTTTGAGCACCAGCGGCGTGAGGAGGTCATCCAGTATCTGTATACCAAGTATGGGCGGACCCGCGCAGCGCTGGCAGCGGCGGTGGCAACCTACCGCCCGCGCAGTGCGCTGCGTGAATCCGGCAAGGCGCTTGGCGTGGACCCGGCCATCGTCGACTTGGTCGCCAAGGCACACCACTGGTTCGACAGCAAGGCCGATCTGCTCAAGCGCTTCGCCGAAAGCGGCGTCGATACGGAAAGCGAGCTGACCCAACGATGGGCGAACATGGCGACCCAGCTGCTCGGCTTTCCTCGGCACCTCTCCCAGCATTCGGGCGGCTTCGTGCTCGCCCGCGGCAAGCTATCCCGCCTGGTGCCTATCGAGAACGCTGCCATGCCCGATCGCAGTGTGATCCAGTGGGATAAAGACGATCTGGATGCCGTCGGCCTGCTCAAGGTCGACGTGCTGGCGCTGGGCATGCTCACGGCGATCCGCCGTGCGCTGGATCTCGTCTCCGAACAGCGCGGGGAGGCGTTCGAGCTGCAGGACATCCCGGCGGAGGATCCGGCCACCTACGACATGCTGTGCCGCGCGGACAGTGTCGGGGTGTTCCAGGTGGAATCCCGTGCGCAAATGTCGATGCTGCCCCGGCTACAGCCTCGCACCTTCTATGACCTGGTTGTCGAGGTGGCCATCGTGCGGCCGGGGCCAGTGCAAGGAGGCATGGTCCACCCGTACTTGCGGCGCCGCCAAGGCAAGGAACCGGTAACCTATCCGAGTCCGGAAATGGAACGGGCGCTGTCGCGCACGCTCGGCGTGCCGATCTTCCAGGAACAGGTGATGCAGGTGGCCATGCTCGCGGCCGGCTTCTCGGCTGGCGAGGCTGACCAGCTGCGTCGGGCCATGGCGGCCTGGAAGCGCAAGGGTGGGCTGGAACATTACTACGATCGCATCGTCTCCGGCATGTTGGAACGTGGATACGAACGCGAGTTCGCCGAAAGCATCTTCCGGCAAATCCAAGGCTTTGGTGAATACGGCTTCCCGGAAAGCCACGCAGCCAGCTTTGCGCTGCTGGTCTACGCCAGCGCCTGGCTGAAATGCCATGAGCCGGCCGTGTTCCTCTGCGCGATGCTCAACAGCCAGCCGATGGGGTTTTACTCGCCTTCGCAGCTCGTGCAGGATGGGAAACGCCACGGTGTCGAAGTGCGGCCAGTGGACGTCACGATCAGCGGCTGGCACGCGTCACTGGAAGCCGTCGACAAGAAGCCGCCAGCGGTTCGGCTCGGCCTATCGCTACTACGCGGGATGCGTGCGGAAGCAGCGCAGCGTATTGAGGAGGCACGCGCCGTGCGCCCGTTCTCTGGGACGACTGACCTCGCCCGCCGCGCGAACTTGGATAGGCACGATGTGCAGGTCCTGGCCGCCGGCGACACACTGCGAGCCCTCGCGGGCCACCGACGCAATGCGCTCTGGCAAGCCACGGCCGCGGTGCCCGACAAGGATTTGTTGCGGCCAGCCGACGTGCCGGAAGAGCTACCGTCGCTTGCGGCGCCGAGCGAAGGCGAGGCTATCGTCGCGGACTATCGATCGACAGGCCTGACACTCAACCGGCATCCGCTCGCGCTGCTGCGCCGACATCTCGCCGGTAGCCGGTTTGTGCCAGCGGAAACGCTATTTCGCTACCAGGACCGCCAGTTGGCCCGCGGCGCCGGCATCGTGACGGTACGACAGCGCCCTAGTACCGCGAACGGCGTGCTGTTCATGACCATCGAGGATGAGACGGGATCGGTCAACGTGATCGTTTGGCCGTCGGTCCTCGAGCGGTTCCGCAAAGAGGTGCTGGGCGCTCGGCTGATCGGTGTCCTGGGCCAGTGGCAGTGTGAGGGCGAAGTGAAGCACCTCGTTGCGCAGCGGTTGGTGGACCTCACACCTCTACTCGGCCATCTGCAAACGAGCAGCCGCGATTTCTGCTAGATGACGGATGCAGCAGGAACACCTTGCCGAAAATAGCTGTTATCGGCATGGTGGCGGGTGACAAAAAAGCCGCCCGCAGGCGGGCCCGCAGGCGGCCTCTCTTTCACTTCATGCCGTCGCGTGTCGGCGAAAACACGGCCCGGTGTCCGACCTTACCGCTTCGGCGTGTCGCAGCCGATTGGGCAAGCTCCACGGACTTCGCCACGCAGTACACGGCGACCGCACTGCCAATGAGGCCCATAGCAGCACGAACGTCGCCCCGCACCTTCAGGCAATACAAACTCAAGGGTACCGCTGCCACCGCCATGCAGACGGTTGCAAGGTTTAGCAGCTTCTGGCTGTTCTTCATATCGGCTCCAATGACAGCCCACCTTTGGGGAGCGTCTTCCTGTATTTCCCTACTGGGGCGTTTTCTCAGGCTAGCTTCGTGTGGATGGACGGGAAGTAGATAAACGGCTTCAACCCCTTCTCTCGCACTTCCTTCTTGATGCCGATAGTAGCGCCCATGCCATACAAATGCAGTTCCGTGGCGCCGGAGCCTAGAGCGTCTTCCAGAGCGCCCCGGCATGCCGCAATCTTCGTCGCGAAGACCGCGCGCCGAAAGCGCACCGGCTCCGCGATGGCTGATGCCTCATCTGCCTTGGGCACGAACCAGTAGCCCGGCGCGTCCTCGAATACGGTGTACTCAGCTTTCATTTCGTTTGACCAGTTATCGGCAAGGAGGTTTGTTGCGAAAAAGCCGGATCGCGGGCGGCCGGGGTTACTCTTCGCCAATTGCCAAAGGAGCTTTAGGGCTAGCGGTTTGGCTTCCGGTCCCGGTCCGAAAGCCAGACGGCCCCTTTGCGGCGTGCGTGCCACGGAGATACCCGAGTTGCAGCGCTTTTGCCTTCGCTCCACAGCGGGGACAGTCCCACTCGATCGGGCGAAGCGGATCATCCTCTTGGGCATGCGGTGCCAGTCGAAACACCTTGTTTGGTCCGGCATGTCCAAAGAACTTGCAAATGAGTCGAGCCAGCATCGGCTTATTCCAGTCTACGGCTTCCGGCCGGGTGCGGGGCGCGTGGTGCGCCTAGATGCCCTGCTGGGGGCGTTTTCGCTTGCTAGCCCGCGTGCCGGAAGATCCAACGCATAATGGCTGCGGCCGCTCGTTCCGCACAGAATACCGCGGCACCCGCTAGTACACCGCCCAGCACAAGGATTAGCCCCTGGACAACCGCTTCCTGGCAGGCCAAGCGCCAGAGCTCGTGCAGGAGCGGAAGACGCCCCAACATGCCAAAGCAAAGAACACCAGGGTCAGCATCGCTTGCAGGCGAGCCGGCGCCGGCGGCCAGTTCGCCTTGTTGTTTTGCACTCTCGCTTCTCCAACCTCCCCTCGGGGACGTATTCCTAACTCGTCCTTGCGCCAGCTTGTGCATGACGACGTCGGAATCAAGAGTTAGCCAAGATTCAACATGTCAATCATGGTCGTGAGATCAGTGAACCATGCATCAACCTCTCGATTGTCTATTGAGTCGACGATGAACACCTTACCATCATGCACGAGCAGCAGAATATGCCGGATCGAGTCGGGGGCACCGACAATACAGACGCCCTTGCTCACCAACTCCCAATCTTCCGTCTCTGCCTGAATAGCTTCAGCCATCCATAGCCTCGAGCCAAGACAGAAAATACCGCACATACAACCGCTGTCAAGTCTTCACGCCCTGTGCCTACGGCTTCCGCCGAGGGCCTCAGATAAGCGCTTGACGTCTCGCGCCTGCTGCGGAGCGAACGTAGCGGCTCAACGATGACCTATTGCCCTCGGGCTGCAAATCTGAGGGTGCGCTGTGGCGGCGGTGGCAAACTACGGCTAGCGATGCGGTGGCGCCTGCCGCAGATCAGGCAACTTCGGGGCAGTTTCGTAGTGATTTCGTCATCATGGGTTGTTTCTTCAGTAGCCCTTTGGGATACGATAGGTGTCAGGCAATTTACCAAAAGCACCAGTGAATTGCGACTCATCGGTGCGAACGCAGTAGCGAACCTTCCCATTTCCAACGTCACACTTCTCCCACTGCATCCGGGACACCAGTTTCTCCAGTCTTGCAGCCTCGGCGTCAAGTCGCTGGACTTCGGCTCGGCGCGACGAGATCTCATCTAATGGTGGGATCAGCATATAGGCGAATATACCCACCATTAAAACAATCGCAAATTGCGCACTCACAAAATAGAGCCAACGCCGCTTGCTCAACGTGTTTGCCGCACCTCGGTAGCGCTCTGCCACCTCCACTGCTATCGCGTCTGCCGCAACGAATTTCTCTCTCAGTAGCGAAGCTGCCTCCCTGGCCGTCCGCTCCACAGCGCTGTCGAGTCCCGTGTTCACACTGCGCTGAAGTTCGCCCAATCGGGCTTCCATGAGGTTCCGCGCTTCGGCCAATGCCGCAGTAGCCCTACCAACGCTTGCCTCGTTGGCTCTGGACGCTTCCAATACACTTTTTGCCGCGTCAAAGAGTAACTCGAAGTTCCGTTCGTGTCCCTGACTTCTCGTGTCTACCATAGTCACATTCCAGGCTCATAAGAGGGAGCTTCCCTCTCCAATTTCCGCTGCAAAACAGGCTCGTGCGATAGAGCCAGAACCCCGATCTTCTGGTGGTGCTCGATCCAGCGATCGTGCATCATATTCAGCTCTCTGATGTCCTGCAAGGCAGCGAACCCCAGGCCACCCGATGAGCTACCAACAAGCACCAGTGCGCCGGACCCCGTTGCCTTTGTCCCGCTAGCTACGCTCACAAGATCCAAATAGTCCCGCTGCGCTCGCGCATCCTCGGGAGAGGAACCGCTAAGAATGCAATCGGTAATCTTCGCGATGAATTTTGGAAGAGCCTCCGCCGTCTTCAATCGCTCCCCTGGCCCAAAAGCATTTAGATACGCCTCGACGTAAGCCAACACTGCATGGGACGTTGAGGGAGCCGTCTCTATATACCAGTGCATCTGCCGCGACACTTCCACCATATCCGAGCGAGCCTGCAGAGCCTGGGTGAGAATCGCATGACGGTCCCGTTCTTTGGGCGATCGATTCCCCTCAGCCTTGAATTCGATGAGCCGAACCACACCCGGGAAGTTCAAGAGCACGTCCCCAAGTCGCTTGTCTTCCGGAGTCTGCTGCAGCAAATTCACGGCGCTCGGCAAAGGGTGCCCCCGCAGACGTCCGCCGATCGAGTATCCCAATCCGTACAAGACATTGCCAATAACAACATTTTCGTATAGTTTCAACATCTATCCTTGCACCTCTCGTAGTTTCTCCGATTTGGGGATGACGCACCGCGGACGGCATACCGGCTGGTCCATCGGAGCATCTATCGGCGGGTGCCAAGAGAAACTTGAGACATTGGCGTTCGCCCTACCCGCATTCCGCCCAATCGCCAGCATTTGGGTGTGTTTTGCGATTAGCAAATCGATGACGCACGTACTTTCAAGAATAATGTACGATCCACTCTATTTTGAGGAAAGAATAATGGCAACATACAAGCAGCTATTGGCAGAGCGGGAAAAGATCGAGGCACAAATTGCCGAAGTCCGCGCATCGGAGATCGCTAGCGCGATTGGGCAGATCCGTGCTCTGATGAGCGAGTACGAACTCACGGTGGAGGACTTGGCACCCAAGCGTGGCCGCGGCAGGCCTGCGGCTGGTGTAAAGGCAGTGGCGGCGCCCCGCTCCGAGATACCGCCGAAGTATCAGGACCCGAAGACTGGCGCAACGTGGTCTGGCCGTGGCCGCGCGCCGGCCTGGCTCGGCAAGAATCGAGATAGGTTCCTGATCCCCGCGGCCTAAGAAACTGTTGCGAAATTACCCGTTGGGTCTGTTAACTTTTTCGAGCCGGTGTTAACTTCCTGTCTTGTTTTGCCTGACAGGAAGCGATGCCCAGAGAACTGATAGACGACGAGCTGTGGTCACTCATCGAACCGTTGCTGCCGGCGCGTGCGCCGCGCAGCCGCCGATATGCAGGGCGCAAGCCGACGCCGGACCGAGCGGTGCTGACCGGCATCGTGTTCGTTCTGCGTTCTGGCATCGCCTGGAACCTACTGCCGCAAGAGATGGGCTGTGGCTCGGGCACCGCATGCTGGCGGCGGCTGGTTGCATGGCAGGAGGCTGGCGTCTGGCAACGCATCCACGAGACACTACTGGCCGAACTGCGCCGTCGCGGCCAACTCGACATGGCGCGCGCCATTGTCGACAGTTCCTCGGTTCGCGCCATGCTGGCGGGAAAAAAACCGGCCCGAACCCAACGGACCGACGCAAGCTCGGCAGCAAGCACCACCTCATCGTCGACGCGCAAGGCATCCCGCTCGCGGTCATCCTGAGCGGCGCGAACTGCAACGACATCACGCAACTTGACGCTCTGGTCGAGGCGATTCCCCCGATTCGCGGAAAGCGCGGACGCCCTCTGCGTAAGCCGGAAATCGTCCAAGGCGACCGGGGCTACAGTTCCGAGCCACACCGAGAACGCTTGCGCAAGCGCGGCATCACGCCCGTGCTTGCCAAAATCGGCTCGCCTCACGGCAGTGGACTTGGCAAAACGCGCTGGGTCGTGGAGCGCTCGATTGCTTGGCTTCACTCGTTCAGACGCCTGAAGTTTCGATACGAACGATATGCCCATGTCCACGAAGCCTTTCTGTCACTTGCCTGTTCATTGATTTGCTGGAGCAGGCTAAAGCCCTGCATGAACTAATTTCGCAACAGCTTCTAAAGGGAAATCTCCTGCTCCACGCAGGGGCGAATCAGGGAGTGCTTCGATGGAATCCCGTCGAGGCCCGACCGATGTACGTCTAACGAAACGGTAAAACGGATGCCCGGCCCGATCATTCTCGTCGACATGGAGAACATCCAGCAGATCGCACCGGCTGCTGTGCCTGGGGGAGCCCGCCTGATTATCTTCGCCGGCGCCAGCCAAAAGTCCATTTCTCTGGATCTCGTGATCGCCGGGCAGGCACTTGAGCCGCCGGCACAATGGATTCGAGCCAGCGGCAGCGGTCGCAATGCACTGGATTTCCACATTGCCTTCGAACTGGGACGGCTCGCAGAGCGTGGCGAACGCGGCCCTGTCTTCGTCCTGTCCAAGGATAAGGGATACGACCCGCTCATTGCACATATTGTTGGCGGCGGCATGCGTTGCAGGCGCATTGAGTCGATGTCGGAAATCCCATCGCCTGCGAAGACGAACCACAGTGGTTCCGCGCAAGTCACCGACGGTATTGATATTGGCGCTGCCTTCGCCGCGACCATCAAGGTCCGCGAGATCTTGGGTCGGTCGCCAAAGACAGCACGGCCGGGCAAGCGCGCGACCTTGGTCAAGCATCTCAAGGCGATGGAGCACCTGAAGCTGAAGGACAAGGACATCTCCGGTGTCATTGATGAGATGCTAGCCACGAAACTGATCGTGGAGGCCAAAGGCAAGCTCTCGTACAATTTCTGATCAGAGAGGACCCGACTGCGGATTGCCAAAGTGCCCGACAGCAGAAGACTTAAGTTGCCGCGAAAACGGGATCGAGCTCCAAGGCTTCAACTTATCGCTGTCAGGCTTGCCGCTGAAAGCGGCGTCGCAACCCGGTGAACGGGGCTTTCAACTTTCTGGCTGTGGCCGCGCCCCGGCTTGGCTTGGTAGAGTCGCGATCGGTTGCTGATCCCCGTGGCCCGAACACATTCCTCTGCTCTACTCAGCGGCAGAACAGGGGACTTCGGTGGTACTTCATCGGCTCTAAGGATACCTCGCCTAGCTCGCTAGACAGGTGCCAAAGCGCCTTAGTTGGTCCCCTGCGCCTTCCAGCCGTCGGCAGTCCGATTGAGACTCACGAAGTCCTGCTTCTTTCCTGCGCCATCCATAGCAATCTTGATTCCGACGAACGCGGCCTGAAGTTTGGCGTCATTTGCCCAGGCCGCAGGTTGTGCAAGCTTGTAGGTATAGGTCGCGACTACGACTTTGAAGTCGGTGTCGCGATGAGGCCCCTCCCATCCATTTATCTTATCGAGGACACGCTTGCTCCAACACAGATCGGTGAGAGTTCTTGTCTGCGGACCACCATCTGGATTGAAGGATGCGATCTCCCACGAGCGGATATAAGGCTTCGCTGCGTCCGACAGCTTATATCGCCTGACCTGGTATCTCCGCACGGCGCCGCCCCACCCCTCGCGCACCACTTCTGTGTCTGCTGCCGATACGAGGCCCAGGGACTCCAAGGCTCGCATCTTGCCAGCGGGACCTGCACCTGGTGTCCTGTTTGCTAGGTCAATTTCGCCCGGTGTCACATCTACGGGCCATGACGTGACGCCAAGACAGAGGTTGCCGGTTTGATCAAGGTACTTGGAAACGGCAGCCCCGAGGATGTCCTCGCTGACCTCGTTCTTACTGCCGCACCCGACAAGTGCCGTTGCACCAACTAGGGCGCAGAGAAAAATTTGGCTTCGCATCGATCTCTATTCACGGTTGATTGACTTTCCACTACTCGCGCCCGGCAGCCCGGCCGCAAGCGATGTGATCAATTCTACCTACCAACCAACCCTGTCAAATCCCCAATATCCTATGCTGCCTTACGATGCTCATAAAATGGCCGTTGGCGGTCATCCAGAATGGCGTATTGCGATGAAATATCCGCAGGATCGGGATTGAGCCATGCAGATAGATTCTGCTCCTTCACTGGAACGATACAGCGATCATGCCCGGCGGCCGCAACCTCCGCTGGTGGTTCGTCAGTGATTGCAGCGAAGGACAGCAGATCCTGCTCCCCCTGCTCGCCCTTCGTGAACGACCAGAGACAAGCCACAAGCATCGGCTGCTTAGTCTCCGGCCGGAACTCAAGGACCACGTTCTCCTCGTGCTCCCCGGGGGCCAATCCTCTATGTTCCATCGTGTGCAGGGCAACGTTCTCGCAGAACGCGTCCACCACCAGGATGCCGTGGCGGTGACCAAAGAGCTTGCGCCAGGCCTTCTCGAGATTGTCGCGGCGAGCATTGTAGGTTCCCGGCATCTTGCGCTCCATCGCAGGCGTCCAGCCAGCCAGGCAGGCGGCATTGGTAGCGCATTGGCACAACAATTCGCTTGCCATCCTTCTCCACGATGACAGGAGCGTAGCTGCCCGGGAAAATTCGCGCGTCCCTTGGCAACAACTCGGTTCGGCGCAGGTCCGCTAGATTTCGTTGAGCCCGCTCGATCTTGTCGGTTGCCACCCGTCTGTCGTTCTCCGCCTTCTTCGTTGGCTTCCCCGCCAGACTCCGCTCGGCGCCGGCAAGTCGGGTCTTCTGCTGGAAAAGCTCGGCCTCGTAGGTATTTGCCTGGAGTGCCTCAACCGCCTCAACCATCTGCGCCAACTCGCCTTCCACTTCGCCGTCAAATCCAGCCAGGCTGGATCGCATCGCCTTTGGAATCTTTTGCCAGCCGCTGCCACCGCGCATGCCCCCCAACAGCTCAGCGAAACGCTGATAACTTATGACGGCGCCATACTCGCGCTCCAGCCGTCGCAGATCCGCTTGAACTTGCGCTGAGTAACACACGGGGGCCTCCTTGTAGCTCTTTGCACAGGCCTCAATTGTGGCACCAACCCGATCTGTCTCGGTAAGCGCATCGTCAGCTTTCGGCATGGAACTGGGCCGCGTGCGCCGCGCCACATCGCATTGGCCCGTGTCTCCCGAGCGCCAGTCCCCCTGTTTCGAAAAAAAAGCTGCGTGTCACCAGTTGGACCGGCTTGGGCCCATCTAAGGTACCTAGTACCCACGCAGTACCGCCGCCGCGGGCAGGAATTCAAATTGCGCCTCACATAGGCCGTGCGCGCAAATGGGCTTCTTGAGCGTGAACGGCCGTTGGAACTTCGAACGACGGCATTTCGGACAGGTGAAATGGCGCTGGAAGGTCTTGAATTCCTCCCAGCGCGCACGTTCATCGCCAATCGATCCGTCGCCGTAGGGTCCGTCCTGAAAGTGACTGCCGAAATTCTCAATGACGCCTTGCTGCAGACTCGTCAGGAAGCGATTCTTAACACCTGCCACAGCAGGAGGTTCCAGCTTGGCGTCCCTGAGGAAGGATGCAAGCGCCACAGCCAGTTCACTGCGCTCATAGGCGTACGCCCTTTCCAGCGGCCGAATCCGCACATTGACGCCGAAAGCGCGGCACATGCCGAGCAACCATTCCTCCTCAGCTTGTCGCATTTCATTGGCCGCGGATTGTCCGGCCGCCCAGCGCGCCTCGATCATCTCGTCACTGACCTGATGGTCGGAGAAGCGGGGTCCGAATTCCGGGTCCAGACCGATGATCCGAGTAAATTGCCAATCGCTGGCCTCCAGCTGGTCTTTTAGGTAGAGGAAGAAGCGTTCATCGTGGGTGGTGACGATCATTTGCCACCCGCCGAACCTAGTTGCAATCAAGCTGGCGATTGCACGACGATGGTCAGCGTCGTAGGACGTCACAATGTCATCCAGCGCAAGGATGGGAGCGCGGCGATTGAACTGCCAAATGGCCGCCATGCGCAGCGCTAGGCCCACCGAGTGAATCTGGGAATCGCTCAAGTACCCGCCAGGTTGCACACCAGTGCGGTTCATTGCGAAGTCGATCAATAGGTTGAGCCGCTGTTGGTTAGTATCATCTTCCGCTGGCAACTCCAGCCGAATTGATGGAGCGCCCGGGCCCTGGATCTGCCGATAGATTTCGTTCATGGGCGCCCGCAAGGTGTCTAGCATCGCCTGCACCTTTCCGCGGATCTCAGCCGTGACAATCGCAGCCTGCGCAGCGAGCCCGTCGAAGAGTTTCTCCAGCTCGGCCTGCGTCCGCTGCTCCCGCGCCCAATCAGCTTGCAATTCGATCAGGCGATCGATCTTGCCTTTCGACTTGACATACGTATGGTCCCCTTGCTTTGCCTCTATCTCAGCAATCTGCTTGTCCAGGTTTGCGAGCAACTCGCCTAGCGCCGTGGTGAGCGCACCTGAGTCCGGCACGCCAACAAGTGTCCAAGCCTCAACGCCTTCCCGGTAGGTCTCGAGGTCAGCCTTCAGCACTGCCTGCGCCTCCCCGAGGAGACCGGCCACCCCAGGTAGAACACTGGTGAGCCGTATCTGGATGCGGTTCATCGCGACGGCGGCGCGATCGAGCGCCTCCTTCGCCCCCACATAGTCTGCCAACTCCGTCTGGTGCTTTGCCAAGTGGGCGCGCACCCCTCCCGCGCTTCCAGCTATCGTCTCCCCGAGTGGCGTCGCGCAGATCGGACAGGTCTCCGGACTCTCCACGCCATCCGCAAACAGCGGCTCCGCTGCCTTCCAAACAGCCTGAAACAGGGCAGTCGCCGCCTTGCCGCGCTCGCTTGCTTCGGCCTTCTCGGCTTTCTCGAGCGCTGCCGCTGCAGCCTCGAAGTCGGGAATCGCCCCCGTCAAGATGCGTTCGCCGTTCGATTCACGCACGGTGCACGTCCAGAGGTTCGCGACCGATTGCCGCATTTGACGCAGGGCGGGGAGCCCCACTTGTCGCTCTTCGGCGTCGACCCGGCTGACTAGCTTGGCATAGGCATCATCGGAGGCATCCAGCGACTTCAGCGCCAGCCCCTTATCGAGCGGGGCGAGCACGACCTCGTTGGCGTGGGCAAGAACGTTGTGATCATTCCAGGCCACGAGCACGTTGCCGGTTTCTCGCTTAACCAGCCCGTCAATGTGCCGAAGCGCCCCCTTATCCTCGACAGTTGCTTTCAGTTGTGCTCGCAACGCGCGCAGGTTCTTCTGGACCTCAACCAGCGGGCCGAGCTGCAGCCAACCGGCAACGTCTGCGTACCGCTGTTCTGGGGTGTGGTCTTCGACAAATGTCCGCAAGGTATAGCCGCGGATGATCGGGCTGACCACGAAACACCCGCGCACCGTTGCCGCGATTGGAGGAATTGGCCGACGCCCCCCCACAGCCGGCCTAGAACCACATTCAACGACCTTCCCCTTCGCAAGGCAGATGGCGACGCTTGCCGCGATCCGCGCCTCGTCGGCGAGGTTGTGCACGAGCGCACCAACACCGGCTTGATTATTTATCGTTCGGATGCCGAGCCGATCGAGCGTGCCGTCCTTCGAGAAGATGAATTCCAGCGCGTCGATGAGGCTGGACTTGCCATTGCCGTTCGGCGCAAAAATTGCCAGGCAGCGCTTCTTGCCAAAATCAAAGGTCTTGGGCTGCAGGTAAGCCCGGAACCCGTCCAATTGCAAGGTCTGGATGAAGTAGGGTTCGTCAGCCATCGATAGTCCCGCAGTCTGCTTGACTCGCTCGTTCACCCGCCAACTTCACGATGGCAGCCATTGCCTTTGCCACTGCTTCATTGGCTGGAGCGACCGTCAGCAGATGTTCCTTCAGGATTTTGGCAAGATTTGCATCCACGCCATCCCGAGCGGACAGATCGTCGCCAAGCTTAGTGAGAAAGGCTTCCGTGCTTTGGGCCTGCACCTGATCATCCAATTTGGTCCCCTCCGCAGATTGTTCATAACGATACAACGAACGGAATGGTGGGAGAACCCTCCACGACACGTTCTTCTCTACACATACAAGTCCCCGCCGGTCCCGGCTTGGTCTATACATAGAGGGACCAGAATGGCGCGCGCCCAGCCTTGGCGAAGTGTAACGTCTGACAGAAAGCGGGACGCAGACTAAGAGCCGCTAACAAAACCGTGTCATCGTCACATGACTGTTGAGCGTTGCCATGTGTCGTGGCGCGAAAGAAGATCAACAACGAATTGTGGAAGGCATTGCAGCCGCTGCTGCCGACGGTGGAACCCTCGCCCAAAGGTGGTCGCCCCAGAGTGGACGACCGAACCGCGTTGAACGGCATCTTGTTTGTACTGCAGACCGGGATTGCGTGGAAAGACTTGCCGCAGGAACTGGGCTTTGGCAGCGGCATGCCTTGTTGGAGTCGCCTTCGTGATTGGCGGGCCGGCGGCATCTGGGAGCGCCTGCATTTGGCCCTGCTGACGCGTTTGCGTGAGCATGACCAGATCGATTGGAGTCGGCCAAGTATCGATGGTGCGGCGGTGGCCAGCCCCCGGGGGGCCAGCAGACCGGCCCGAACCCCACGGATCGCGGCAAGCTCGGCAGCAAACGCCATCTCATCGTAGACCGGCGCGGCCTTCCCTTGGCGCTGGTCGTGACCGGTGCCAATCGGCACGACTCGGTGGTCTTCGAAGACTTGGTCGATGCCATACCAGCGGTACCTGGTCTGCTCGGCCGCCCGCGAAGCCGCCCCGACAAACTCCACGCCGACAAGGGGTATGACTTCGCACGGTGTTGTCGGCATCTGCGTAAGCGGGGCATCAACTCACGAATTGCGCGTCGTGGCATCGAGAAGAACGACCGACTCGGCAAGCATCGTTGGGTCGTCGAGCGGACGCATGCGTGGCTTGCAGCATTCGGCAAATTGCGCATTCGCTTCGAGCGTCGCATCGATACGCACTTGGCGTTACTCACCTTTGCTTGCGCCGTCATCTGCTCCCGATTTGTCGAGGAGCTTTGCTAGCTCGCCCGAGATTCCGACCAAATCAAGTCCGATGGATGATGTTCTCGAATGACATCGATTGCGTGTGTCATTGCGCCAGCGCTCTGTAGATAAATCTCATGGGTAAAGATCGACCCAGACATTCCACTTGCGCGTAGCTCATCTACTTCCTGCTGCGATAGGACGCCACGGTGGCATCCCCCATCGAGGAAGCGCAGCGCCCGCTCGCGATAGCGCGCATTGGCTTCGCGCAGCGCGACGTACTCGTCGTTGCGACCCTCTGAACGATGAACTGGCAACCCTTGCAGTGCTTGGGATTCGGGTAGTTTGATCACATAAATCCGAACCGTTGCGTCCCCCAAAATCTGAACTATGGGGTCCCCTTGATTCTGGTGCAGTTTACCGGGATAGCGCTCCCTAGCAGCTATGCGGGTTTCCGGGCGATGGTCGGGTAAATAACCTTGTAAATCAATAAGTTGCTGTCTACTATTCCCCCGCTGAAAAATTGCCTCATGGCGCACTTCCTTGACTTGTGCGTTGCGTTGCCGTCGCATTGCCGCTAACCTCTGCCGTCCGTCTCACGCTTGGAGAGCGCGATGGATCACTGGCAACTGGCGTATCTCGGCATGCAGCAGATTCCGCGCGAACTCAGCGAGTTCGAGCTTGCCACGTTCTTCACCTTCTCCGCCAAGGAGCGGGCCCTGATCGACGCGCGGCGCAGCCACCTGCACCGCCTGGCCTGCGCCGTTCACATCGGCTTTGTCCGCATGACGGGCCGCACCCTCGATGCCTACAAGCAGGTGCCTAAATTCCTCTGGGCCTTTGTCGGCGCGCAACTGGGCATCACCCCGCCGGATATGGGCACGCTGGGGGCGCTGTATGACGGGCGCACCGATACCCTGGTGGACCACCAGTTGCTGGCCTACCAAGCGCTCGGCTTCGGCCCGATGGCCGAGCATCAGCGTCGTTACGTGACGCGCTGGCTCAAGGAGCGGCTGGCAGGCCAACCGAGCCGCAGTGACTTGCTGCATGACTTGAAACGCTGGCTGTACGAGCATCGCATCCTGATCCCGCATGACCGGGCGCTGAAGCGGCTGATCAACCAGGCCGTGGACGCCTGCGAGGCCGCGCTGGCTGAAGCGCTGATGCAAGCCTATGGCGAAGCTTCCCTCGACGCGTGGGGGACGTTGCTCCCGCGGCCCGAAGGCGACCGCGCGAGCCTCCAGCAATGGCTGTGGGCGGTTCCGCTGCGCAACTCCACGCATCAGATGGGCGAGCTGTTTGACAAGATCGACCGGCTGTACCAGCTGGGCGTCCACCAAGGCTGGCCGGCGGTCTGCAATGAAGCAGTGGTTCGCCACTATGCGCGGCGTTGTGCGAATCGTCCAGCGTCAGTCAGCAAGCGGGTTGCGCAACAGTCCCGCCGCCTGGAAGCCGCATGCTTCTTGCGCTATGCCTTGTGTGCGGCCACGGATCACCTGTCATCCATGCTGCGCCACTGGATTCGCAAGTCCGTCAACGATGCGGGACGCCTGATCGACGCCGGCCGGCCGGACCCTGGCGTTAAGCTCCGGGAATTCGCTGCCGCCGTCAAGGCGCTGGTTGCCGATGAGACGCAGACACGAGAAGCCCTTTGCCAGCAATTGGGCGCCCTGGCCGACGCGGCGACCTCCCAGAATCTGCCAAGCCGAGCCAGCCTGATCCGCGCACAACTCCTGTCCCGACACCGGCAAGCCAAGGCCATGCTGGGCAGGCTGGTTTGCCTGCCATTCGCCGCCCAGTCGGCCCACCCGGTGATCGAGGCCATGGAGGTGCTTCGCAAGCTCTATGCGCGGAGGGCCGACTGGCTCCCTGATCGGGTGACGGCTCGATTGGGACGCGCCTGGCAGCCAGCATTAGAGGGCCAGGATCGCAAACGGGCGCTGGCCGCCTTCGAATGGGGGACGCTGTTTGCCCTACGGGTGGCGCTGCGTAATGGCTCGGTTTTCCTGGACCACAGCTTCGCATTCCGTAGCCAGGCGGCACTGCTGATTTCCAACGAGGATTGGCAGGCCCGGCGTAACCATTTCTACGGTCATCTCAAGCTGCCGCAGGACGCCAAGGCTTTTCTGGAGCCCGTGGTGGCACATTTGGATGCGGGGCTCGCCAAGTTGCGAGACGCGGCCTCGCGCGGCGAACTGAAGATTGATAGCGCGATCCATATCGATCCGCTCACGGCAACGAGGCCGGAAGCCTCCGTGGAGGCGTTGCGGCGCGCGCTGTTCGAGCGGCACCCCGGTGGGCAATTGCCGGAAATCCTGCTGGAGATTGATAGCAGCACCCACTTCAGTTGGCTCCTGCTGGGCCGGGAACCGCATTCGCGCAGCGAGCTGCTGATGGTCTACGCCGCGGTACTGGCGCACGGCACCTCAATGTCGGCGGCAGACCTCGCACGCATGGTGCCGGAGTTGTCGCCCAGCGCGATCCGACAAATGATGCATCGCATCGCGGACGAGCGCAAACTCCGCCAGGCCGCCGATGCTGTCCTGGTCTTCATGCACCAGCATCCGATTGCCCAACACTGGGGGCGCGCCGATCTGGCATCATCGGACATGATGTCACTGGAGACCACGCGCACGGTCTGGCGGGCACGGGCCGATCCGCGCCGGCGCACGAAATCGATAGGCATGTACACGCATGTCCGCGACCGCTGGGGCATCTTCTACGACCAACCGATCCTGCTCAATGAGCGGCAGGCCGGCGCGGCCATCGAGGGCGTCATCCGCCAGAGCGGATCGGAAGACGTGGCGCAACTGGCTGTCGATACCCACGGCTTTACCGATTTCGCCATGAGCCACTCCCGGCTGCTTGGCTTTGATCTTTGTCCACGGCTTGCGCATCTGCGCGACCGCCGTCTCCATGTGCCCAGGGACCACGACATATTGGCCGAATTGGCTTCGGTGACGGACGCGGATGTCCGGCTGGATCTGATCGAGCACGCCTGGGACGAACTGGTCCGCGTTGCGGCATCGGTGCAGAGCGGGCAATGCACCGCCGTCCAGGCGCTCACGCGCTTTGGCGCGGCGGCGAAGGGCCAGCCTGTCTATGAAGCGGGCGTGCATCTCGGCCGGCTGTTTCGCACCATCTTCCTGATTGACTATTTCACCATTCCTGCGTTCCGCCACGAGATGCAGCATGCCTTGAACCGAGGCGAGGCGGTCCACACGGTGCAGCGGGCCATCCACTACGGAAAGATTCCGCTCGAACTGACCCGGCATGATGCGTCGCTGGCGGCGGTGTCATCGGCGCTGACCTTGTTGTCGAATGCCGTAATGGCTTGGAACACGCTGCACATGCAGCGCGCGCTCGATGCCATCGAGGCGATCGGCGGCGAAGCCATGCGCGCCGAAGACCTGCGCCAAATTGCCCCGACTCATCTGGAAGGCATCAACCTGCGCGGCACCTTCGACTTTCCGATTGCACGCTATGCCCATCGCCTCCTGCCGAACGTCGCAACGGCGCTGGATCAATCAGCCCTGCATCAGCAGGCCGGTTAGAGGCAGCCAAGCCTGGAACCGGGACCAGGCTTCTTGGCCCATCACGCTTCACCGGCCATCGAGCTTCGCCGAGACGGCACGTGCCAGCGGTTCAATCACCGCGCGACGACGCTCAATCATGCTGGCCGGCCCTTCGCTGTAGACCTCGCAGTCAAGCCGGGCGCCACCGCCGGGAGCTGGCGTCAGGAGGATGCGGCCCAGCTTGCCGATTGCCGCATGCGACAGATGGTAGACGAAGGTGCCTCCTGGCATGAGCTCGCGCTCAACCGCTACATCCTTCGGCCAGACAAATGACGAAGTGGCCATCGATTGGCTCCAGTTGGGGTTCGAGGCGGAATCGTGGAGGCGCTGCCGGAAGGACTGAGCAACGCGGCGCTCCCTATTGTAGAACGCCTACCGCTGGGAGCCTCGCTTGGTTGCAGCGCTACACCGGCCCTCTGATGTTCGTCAACTGGGACAGAGCCCAGATTTGACTAGAATCGGGAAATTTCCAGGGCAATTTTCGCATTGCTCCGATATCCCGGCGGACTCGATATCCAATGGGGGAGAAGGGTCGCCAGCCGCCGGGCAAACACCAGCCTATGTCCCTTCCCGGCCACAAGCGGCCGTTGAACTCGGCCCTCTCGCTGCCATTCGAATGTCGCCTTCGCTTCGGCAACAGACCTGCACACGGCAGTCTACGTCGGCGTTCTTAGACCATCGCAGTTTGACGGCGTAATACGCTTGCCCAACGCGCGGTGCGGTCTCTATCACACTGAGCCTGACCCCAGACGCTCGAGGCCGGCGGCAGACCGTCCTCTAGTCGGAAAAACTATTGACAGGCTACTTTGGTCAACCTAAAGTTTGGGTAACCAAAACAGTTAGGCCCAGCCGAGGCTACACCCGTGCCTCCCGTGCGAAGGCAAAAGGGCTTCTCACAGTCAAATCCAGGAGACGAGCAATGACCTATCCCCCCATAAATTTCAGGCGTCTATACAGCAACGCCTGGCTGAGCAAGGCGGCATTAAACAAGTTCAAGGCGATGCGCTGGCTACTCGCATGCGTGGCGCTCGTCCTTGCGGGGCCCGTATTGGCGCAAGATTTTCCCCAGTCTGGCCGCGCGATCCGAATCGTCGTGCCCAGCGGCGCCGGCAGCGCATTGGACTTGCTGGCACGGGCTTATGCAAAGGCCATCGCCGAGACAAAAGGGTTGAGCCCCTATGTGGAGAACAAGCCGGGCGCGGACGGCACCATCGGCATACAGTCCTTCCTCTCTTCACCGACTGACGGATATACCGTGCTGCTGGGAAGCAGTTCGTGGACCGTATTAAATCCGCTCATGTTGCGCAAGGTCCAATACGATCCGCAGAAGGACCTGCTCCCGCTCGTGACGATCAGCAAGACCGGGATCGTGATGAGCATCGACGCCGCGGCACCGTACAAGACGCTCCACGACTTCATCAAGGCGGCCAAGGCCAATCCGGGCAAGTACACCTGCGCGAGTGCCTCGCCGTCGCTGCGCATGGCATGTGAATACCTGCAGGCCAGCGCGGGCATCAAGCTGCTTGTCGTCCCCTACAAGACGACCGCCGCGGCAATGTTGGCCGTCTCTTCTGGCGAAGCCGATGTGGTCTTCGCGGACGCAAGCTCATCCATCAGCTACTGGCAAACGGGACGTCTGAGGGGCGTCGCGTTCGCCACGCCGAAACGCAGTACCGCGTTTCCGAAGATTCCGACGACCGGCGAAGAGGGTGTGCCCGATTTCCTCATGGGTGCGTGGTACGGGTTCTATTACAAGGCTGGAACGTCGCCTGCCATTGCCGCCTCCATGCGCGACATCCTGCAGAAAGCGGCTGACACCGCTGCAGTAAAGGATGCGTTGAAGAGCTTTTCCCATGAACCGATGAACCTCACGCCCGAGCAGATGACCGAGCTGACGCGCAAGGAATCGGCGCAATGGGCCGACCTCATCCGGACTCACGGCATCAAGCTTGTGGACTGACGCCGGTCCGACCTAATCCACCATGACAGGCGCGCGCCGGTCGGGGGCCGGCGCGCGTGGCACACGCAAGGCGTGCCCATGCGAGAACAAGACACAGACGATTCGAGAAGCAAAAAAAGGAAGGAGAGGAGATAAATGAAGAAGCTTTACGCCGCCACTTTGCTGGCACTCGCTGCGCCTCTTGCCAGTGCGCAGAGCTCGATCACCCTATACGGGGTGGCGGACATCGGATTCGAGTTCCTGAATCACGTCAATGCCAACAACAACACGCTCACTCGCATGAATGCGGGCAACGTGTCCGGCTCACGTTGGGGTCTGCGTGGCACGGAAGATCTGGGCGGCGGCCTGAAGGGGCTGTTCGTGCTGGAAAGCGGCTTCGATCTGGACACCGGCGTAATGAGCCAGGGCGGACGCCTGTTCGGCCGGCAAGCTTTCGTCGGAGTGGAGCACTGGTGGGGCCGGTTCACGCTGGGCCGTCAGCAGAACGCGCTGTACGACTTGCTGCTCAACTACGAACCCATGGTGCTGGCGGCGCGCTATTCGGCGCTCGGCCTCGATCCGACGCTGGTCGGACGCTACGACAACACGGCTAAGTACACCGGCAAGTACGGGCCCCTGACCGCCACTGCCTTCTACAGCTTTGCGCGCGGCACCTCGGTGACCACGGCCGGCGTGACGTCGATTGCCGGCGAGACACCGGGCGACGTCAAGAGCGACCGGGCCTTTGGCGGCGGCGTCGAGTATGCAAGCGGCCCGTTCGGCGCAACGCTCATCTACGACCAGCAGCAGGGCACGCGCGGCATCACCGGTCAGAACTCGGACCAGACCGACCGTCGCATCGCCGCGGCGGCCAACTTCGCTTTCGGCAACTCGACGATCCTGGCGGGATATCGCTGGTTCAACGGGGACATTGGCGGCGCCCGCCGCAACGATCTGTACTGGTTGGGGTATCGGTATGCCGCCACGCCGGCCCTCACGCTGACTGGGGCGGGGTACTACTTCAACAACAAGCGCAACGGCCAGGATCCGTGGGAACTGGTGGCGTCGGCCAACTACGTGCTGTCCAAGCGCACCGACGCTTCTTTCACTGTGGGTTACGTCCACAACAAGGACAATTCGAACCTCGGCCTGAACGGCTTCGGCAGCACCATCAGGACGGGTGCCAGCCAGACCGGCGTCTCGATGAGCATCCGCCACAAATTCTAGGCGGGCCGCGGAAGGGAATACGCTGTTGCAATAGGACCCGGGCCGTGAGGCCCGGGTTTTTGTCGTGATGACTGGCGCCGCGCCCCCGTCAGTCCGGCCTAGTTGGCGCGCGCCCTGCTTTCGATCGGCCTGGCGCCCCCGGGTAATCAAATCGCCTGATTCTTGCGCGTTCGGGAGCTTCGAACCGCCCTGACCGGCGGTTGAGGCGACGCGGCGCCCTCCGATAGGAGCACCTCCGCCGAGGGTTGCGCAAGCGAGTGAACACGCGACGCCGTCATGTGCTTGCGCATCGCATGTTCCGCGGCCTCTGGCTGGCGTGCCGCAATCGCCTCGTTCACGCGCGCGTGAATGTCGATAACCTGCCGCCTCGTCTCGGGCGTGTCGTACTCTTCCGCCATCGACGCAAGCTGCACTCCGTGCGAGATCGAGTACAGGAGCGTGGCGAGCAGTTCGTTGCCGCTCGCCTGCGACACCGCGGTGTGCCACTTGAGGTTGGCCACCGTGAAATCCTTGAAGCTGTGCGCGCTGTTCACCAGCTCTTCATGGAGAGCCTTCAGTTCCCCGAGTTGCGTCTCCGTGCGGCGCTCGGCAGCCAGCCGTGCCAGAAACGGTTCCAGCAGTTCCCGCGTCTCCAGCAGGCTGCGTATGGAAATGCGGCGCCCCTGGACGAATCTGAATATTGCGGAAGCCATCGACTCATGGCTCGGCAGCGTCACGATGCTGCCGCCAGCCCGGCCGGGCTTCGTCTGAATCAGCCCTTCGGCGGACAGCACTCGCAATGCGTCGCGTACGGCGCTGCGGGGCAGCCCGGTTTGCTCAACCAACTCCCGCTCGGGCGGAAGCGCTTCGCCCTCGGGAATCTCCCGCTTCAGGATGCGATCCCGCAATTGGTTCGCCAGGACCTCATGCGCGCGCGGTACCACGACCGGGCTCACCGTGATCGCCTTCCTGCGTTGACCCGTCTCGCGTTGCATAATGGTTTCGAAGTGTATTTGTTGACCAAATCATACTCTAGCAGCAAGACGGCATTCGGTCGATCTTTCGACGTTTAGCCAGGGCCTCAAGGTAGTAACCGTGGCCCGCAGTCGCCCCGGACCTCCAAAAACCGCATGCCGCCACGCCGCAACGGGGGCCAGAAGGCCTTCCTGGCGCACGCAGTAGCCGCCCTCTCCGCCTCACAACACCTCGAAGCCCTTGACGCCGCAAAATGTCCGCACTATAGTTTGGTCAACCAAACGTGTTTTCAACCATTTACTGATACGAAGGCAGGGGACCATGGCTGAACGTGACTCGAACCACCACAGCGCAATTGAGGATGGCGTAACCGCCGTTTGCGAACGATTCGGCGACGACTACTGGGCGGAATGCGACCGCTCCGAGCGCTTCCCGGTCGAGTTCCACCAGGCCATGGCCGCCGACGGGTGGTTGGGCGTCACCATGCCCGAGGAATACGGCGGCGCAGGTCTGGGCGTGACCGAGGCCGCGATCGTGATGCATACGGTCGCCAAACACGGTGCGCAAACCGCAGCCTCCTCCATCCACATCAACATGTTTGGGCCGCACCCAGTGGTGGTGCATGGCACGGACGAGCAGAAGAAGGAGTGGCTGCCCCGCCTCGTTCGCGGCGAAGACCAGGTCTGCTTCGGCGTGACCGAGCCCGACGCGGGTCTGGACACCACCAGCATCAAGACCTTTGCCACGAAGGTGGAAGGCGGCTACCGCGTCACCGGTCGCAAGATGTGGACCAGCACCGCGCAAGTGGCAAACAAGATCCTGCTGCTGACCCGCACAGCACCGAAGTCGGACGGCGCGAAGTCGACGGACGGCATCACCCTCTTCTATACGGACCTGGACCGGTCCAAGGTCGAAGTGCGGCGCATTCCGAAGCATGGCCGCAACGCCGTGGAATCCAACGCGGTATTCATCGATGACCTCTTCATTCCCGAAGCGCATCGCATCGGCGAGGAAGGCAAGGGATTCCGGTATCTGCTCGACGGCCTGAACCCTGAGCGCATCCTGGTGGCTTCCGAAGCCATCGGCATTGGCGAAGACGCGTTGCGCCGCGCCGCCCAGTACGCGCGCGACCGGGTGGTATTCAACCGCCCCATCGGCATGAACCAATCCATTCAGCATCCGCTCGCGGAGTGCTGGGTGAACCTGAAGGCCGCCCGTTTGATGGCCAACCATGCCGCCGCGCTGTACGACGCCGGTCAGCCCTGCGGCGCCGAGGCCAACAGCGCAAAGCTGCTGGGTGCGCGCGCCGGTTATCAAGCCGCGCTGCAGGCCGTCATGACCCACGGTGGTATGGGCTACGCTAAGGAATACCACGTGGAGCGACTGCTGCGCGAAGTGCTGATTTCCCGCCTGGCGCCTGTGTCGGAACAGATGATCCTTTGCTTCATCGCGGAGCGCGTGCTCGACATGCCGAAGTCCTACTGATACGGCGCGACCGGGGTCGCCGCCACGACATGCATCGGCCGCGGTGCATGTCGAGACTGGCGACTCCCATTGCAGACCCACTCTGACCACGCAATCACCAATATTCGGAGAAATCAGTGTCCAAGTCACGCAAGGTTATCGTCACGTGTGCCGTCACGGGTTCGATTCACACGCCCAGCATGTCGCCTCACCTGCCGGTGACCGCAAAGGAAATCGAAGAAGCCGCGGTTGGCGCAGTGTCCGCTGGCGCCGCCATCGTGCATCTGCACGCGCGAGATCCGATCGATGGCCGGCCGTCACAGGACGTTGGCCTGTTCCGCGAGTTCGTCGGCAACATCAAGCGACGCACCAACGGCGTCATCAACCTGACGACCGGGGGCGCGCAGACTATGACGGTGGAGGAACGCCTGCAGCCGGCGCTCCAGCTCAAGCCCGAACTGGCGTCCCTCAACATGGGTTCGATGAATTTCGCATTGCATCCCATGCTGACGAAGTACAAGCATTTCAAGCATGAATGGGAAGCGCAGTATCTGGAATCGACGCGCGACTCGGTGTTCCGGAACACCTTCAAGGACATCGAGTACATCCTGCGGTCCTGCGCGGACAATGGCACCCGTTTCGAGTTCGAGTGCTACGACACGGCGCATCTGTACAACCTCGCGCACTTCGTCGATCGCGGTCTCGTGAAGGGTCCGCTGTTCGTGCAGACGGTGTTCGGCATTCTGGGCGGTATCGGCACCCATTCGGACGACGTCTCGCACATGAAGCGCACGGCCGATCGCCTGTTCGGAGATCAGTACGTTTGGTCGGTGCTCGGCGCCGGCCGCTTCCAGATGCCCATCGCCGCGCAGGCCGCCGCCGCTGGGGGTAATGTACGCGTGGGACTCGAGGACTCGCTGTGGGACGGCCCCGGCCAATTGGCCGAAACCAATGCCGCGCAGGTCCAACGGGTACGCTCGATTCTCGAAGGGCTGTCCCTGGATATTGCCACGCCCGATGAAGCTCGGACCATGCTGGGCTTGAAAGGCCATGGCAATGTGGCCTTCTGACCGGCGCATCGCCGCCATCGCTGCAATGACCACATGCGAGGACTGACATGGCTGGACCGTTGACGGGAGTGACCGTTCTGGAACTGGCTGGAATGGGGCCTGGCCCATTCTGCGCCATGATGCTGGCCGATATGGGCGCGGACGTCCTGCGGGTGCAACGCCCCACTGCCGGCGCCGCGAAAAGCCCCACCAATCCGGTGGTCGGGCGCGGCATGCGATCCATCGAACTGGACTTGAAAACGGAAGCCGGCCGACAGGCCGTGCAGCGATTGGCGGCGCAGTCGGACGTCCTGATCGAAGGCTTCCGGCCCGGAGTGATGGAGCGGCTGGGACTGGGACCCGATGTGTGTCTGGAGCGCAATCCCCGCCTGGTCTACGGCCGCATGACGGGCTGGGGCCAGAACGGCCCCCTCGCGCAAAGCGCAGGCCATGACATCAACTACATCGCACTGACCGGGGCGCTTGCCGCCATCGGAACCCAGGACAGCGGGCCCATTCCACCGCTCAATATCGTGGGCGACTTTGGTGGCGGCGGCATGCTGCTGGCTTTCGGCATCGCTTGCGCGTTGTTCGAAGCCATCAAGTCGGGCAAGGGCCAGGTCGTCGATGCCGCGATGACCGACGGGTCGGCCATGCTCATGGCCACGACGTTCGGGTACTACGCGGCTGGGATGTGGAAGCCCGAGCGCGGCAGCAATTTGCTCGACGGCGCGGCGCCCTTCTATACGACCTACCGCTGCGCCGATGGAAAGTGGGTCGCGGTCGGCGCGATCGAACCGCAGTTCTATGCCGCCCTGCTGCAGCGCCTGGAGCTCGACCAGGCGGAATTCGAGCCGCAGCACGACCGCCGCCACTGGCCCCAATGGTGCGAGCGGCTGGCACAACTTTTCGCAACCCGGACCCGGGATGAATGGTGTGCACGGATGGAGGGTGCCGACGCCTGCTTCACGCCGGTCCTCGACATGCGTGAAGCGCCCTCGCATCCGCACAACATGGCCCGCAACACCTTCGTCGAGCGCGAGGGCGCCATGCAGCCGGCCCCCGCCCCCCGCTTCTCCCGCACCGCGCCGGAGCTTCGGCCTCGTGGCGAGGAATCGATGGCGGCCATTCTGACCGGATTCGGATTCAGCGACGCTGAAATCGCGCAGCTCGCGGCCGGCGCCCGGTGAACTTCACTTCGTCTCACCCATCTACCCTTCAGCTTCAAACGGACATCATGAATTCTTCCGCCCAAAGTGTCGTAGTCGAGACTCGCCAGGACGTCTGCTGGATCACCATCAATCGACCGGAACTTCGCAATGCGATCAATGAAGACGTGATCTGGGGCATCTCCGCCGGATTGCGGCAGGCCGAAAGCACGCCCGGCGTGCGCGCGGTGGTACTGACCGGAGCGGGTGAGCGGGCCTTCTGTGCCGGCGCCGATCTGGGTCAGAACTCGAACATCTTCGACTTCGATTTTTCCCAACCGCGCACGGATTATGCCGACCTGCTGCGTCAGGCCGTGGCCTTCGACATCCCGCTGATCGCGCGCGTCAACGGCGCTTGCATGGCGGGCGGGATGGGGCTCCTGAGCATGTGCGACATGGCCGTCGCGAGCACCAATGCCGCGTTCGGCCTGCCCGAAGTGAAGATCGGCATGTTTCCGATGCAAGTGGCCAGCGTCATGCAGCATCTGGTGCCGCGCCGCAAGTTCGCCGAGATGTGCATCACCGGCGAACCGCTGTCCGCGCAAGAGGCGCTGGAGATCGGGCTCGTCAATTACGTGGTCGCGCCCGCCGAACTGGACGACAAGGTCGACTGGCTCGTGTCACGTGTCACGGACAAGTCGCCGACCGCGATCCGCCGCGGCAAGAATGCGCTGCGCGCGATCTCCGACATGACGTTCGCCCAGTCCATCTCCTTCATGGAAGCCCAGCTTGGCAGCCTCCGCATGACACAGGACGCTGCCGAAGGCCTTATCGCTTTCGCCGAAAAGCGCAAGCCGGTGTGGACGGGAAAGTAAGCGAGGCGCCCATGTCGACATATCAGCTTCCCGACCGCGTCATTCTCCAGGAGGAAGGCCCGCGCGAGGGATTTCAGAGCGAAGGTCTCATCCCGGTTGACGCCAAGCTGCGCCTGATCCACGGCCTTGCCGAGACCGGCCTGGAAGTCATCAATTGCGTCTCCTTCGTCGATGTCCGCAGGGTGCCGCAAATGGCGGATGCGGAGGAGATCGCCGGACGCATTCAACGGCGGAACGGCGTGAGATACACCGGCATCTGGCTGAGTCCGAAGGGCTTCGAGCGAGCGCTGGCTTCCGGCCTCGACCTTGTGCCAAACGTGTTCACCAGTGTCTCCGACACCTTCGCCCGCAACAACAACGGCCGCAGCGCGGCGGACCTGCTGCACGTTCAATCGGGCATGATCGAGCGCTACCGGGCCGCCGGCTTGCGCGTGGGCGCCGCGCACGTCTTCACGGCATTCGGCTGCCCCTATGAAGGCAAGGTCAGCCCGGAACGGTGTCTGGAAGCAGTGGCAGCGCTGCTCCGGACCTGCGAGGAACATGGCGAGACACCCGAGGTGGTATATCTCTGCGACACCGTCGGCGCGGCCAACCCGTTGGATGTGAGCAAGACGGTCGACCTGGTTCGCAACCGGTGGCCCGCCATGGAATTCGCCCTGCACCTGCACGATACCCGGGGCATGGGTCTCGCCAATGTCCTGGCCGGACTTCAAAGCGGCGTGCACCGCTTCGACACGTCAGTCGCCGGGCTCGGTGGCTGCCCATTCGCCGGAAACAAGTCGGCTGCCGGCAATGTCTGCACCGAGGATGTCGCCCTGATGTGCGAGGAAATGGGCATCAGCACCGGCCTGGATCTGGACCGCCTGGCCGAAGTGGCGCGCATGGCGGAGGAGATCGTCGGCCATTCGCTGCCCGGAAAATTCATGAACGCGGGCCGCATTCGCGCCGCTGCGGGCAATGCGGTTGCATAAGCTTGGTTACAAGATAACGCTCATCAAAGGAGATGGACATGACAAACACATTCATTACGTTCGAGCAACTCGAGTACAACGTAGTCGACTCCGCCGCCTACATCCGCCTGAATCGCCCCGACGTGCTGAACTCGTTCACCACGCAGCTCTATGGCGAAGTCAAAAATGCGGTGCGCCTGGCCAACTCGGACCCTGACGTCGACATCATTGTCATCACGGGCACGGGCCGTGCCTTTGCAACGGGTGGCGACCTCGAGGAAGTCCTGTCCAGAATGGAGGACGAGAATCCTCTTGCCCTGTATGCGTACGACGACAACATGCCGTTCGACGCGGTGAAGTACTCGTCGAAGACCACGATCGCGGCGGTCAACGGCATCTGCGTGGCCGGGGGACTGGCCATCGCATCGGCGTGCGACCTCCAGATCGCCGTGCGCAGCGCCGTATTTGGCGCACCAGAAGCGCGCATCGGCCTGGCAAGTTCCATGATGCCGAGCCTGCTGCTGAGCAAGATCAGCCTGTCGAAGCTCAAGTATCTGCTGTACACCGCAAAATCGATCTCCGCCACGGAAGCGGAACGCATCGGCCTGATTACGCAGGTGGTGGAAGACGGCACCCTGGAGGAGAAGGTCCAGGAACTGATCAAGGATATCCGGAAGACCTCCCCGAACGCGAGAAGCCTCTACGCGGAATATATCAACCGGATGTTGCCCACCGCGCCCAATTCCGACCTGCAGCGCGGCTTCCGCTCCGAGGAATGCCGGGAAGGCTTGCGCGCATTTAGTGAAAAGCGCAACCCCGGATATCAGCGTTAAGGAGGCGGCTGGATCGGACCAGGAAGGAACCATGAATAGCATTCCGTTGCATCAAAGAACACTGGCGCAATTGCTGCGCGAACAGGCGCACGCTCACGGCGACAAGACGTTCCTGTTGTATTACGGCCAGGCTTTCTCCTACGCCGAGGCGTATGAGGCGAGCCGCCGCATCGCGGGCGGACTGGCGGCCGTGGGCATCGCGCCCGGCCAGCACGTGGGCGTGATGATGGAGAACCGTCCGGAAGTGGTCTGGCTGAACTTCGCGCTCGCGCTGATCGGTGCCGTGGTCGTGCCGATCAACAATGCGTCGCGCGGCGACCTGCTGGCTTACTACACCAGCCAGTCGGACTCGGTGGCATTGGTACTGGACGAGGCGTTCGTCGATCGCGTTGCAGCCATCCAGCCGCAATGCCCCAAGCTGGGCCACATCATCGTCTGCCCGGACGAAACCACCACCGGACCGAAGGCCTGGGCGTTCGACAACGTGCAGGTGCATGTCTGGGAGGCGATCGCCAATGCGCCGGCGTTGCCGGCCGACGCGCCCGAACCCGCCTACAGCGACATTCTCCAGATTCTCTACAGCTCCGGCACGACCGGTGTCTCAAAGGGCAGCATGATCGCGAACGCCACTGCTGTCCGCGCGGCGCAGAAGCATGTGGAGATGTACGGTTACACGAGCGAAGACGTGATGTACACGTGCCTGCCGATGTTCCACGGCAACGCTCTGAACTGCACGGTGCTGCCCGCGCTGATGGCCGGCGCCACCGTCGCCCTGTCGCGCCGATTTTCAACCAGCATGTTCTGGCGCGAGATCAACGAATGCGGCGCGACCAGGACTTCTCTGCTGAGCGCGATGATCAATTTCCTGTGGCTGCGCGAGCGTTCGGACGAAGAGCGCAGCCATCGGCTGAAGACTTGCCTCGTCGTACCGGCGCCGGAATTCGCAAACGAGTTCGAAGAGCGCTTCCGCGTAAAGGCCACCTCGCTGTATGCATTGGGCGATTTCGGCTACGCCACCATGTTCGGCCCGGATGAGCCCCGCGAGAAGATTCGTTCCGCCGGCCGTCCGCTCCCCGAGGTCGCTCTGGCAATTCTGGACGAAGACGACCAGCCGGTAGCGCCCGGTGATGTCGGCGAAATCTGCCTGCGGACGAACGAAGCTTGGTTCGCGCGCCAGGGATACTACAACCTTCCGGAACTGTGGGTCGGCGCCAATCGCAACTACTGGCTGCACACCGGCGACCGGGGCAGGCTGGACGAAGACGGGTATCTGTACTTCGCGGGACGCAACAAGGAATTGATCCGCCGACGCGGCGAGAACATTTCCGCCATTCAGGTCGAGGACGTCATCAGACGCCATCCCTCGGTGGCCGACGTGGCGGTATATGCCGTGCGCGCGGAGTTCCTTGAGGATGAAGTGATGGCCACCATCGTGCGCAGGGAAGGATGCGATCTCGACCCCGCCGAACTGGTCCGCTTTTGCGCCCCACAGATGGCTTATTTCATGGTGCCGCGCTTTGTCGAGTTCCTGGCCGAGCTTCCCTTTACCGCGACCGGCAAGGTCGAGAAGTACAAGTTGCGCGCGGCGGCGGAAGAGCGAATGAGCGAGATCTGGGACAGGGAAGCAGCCGGCATCAAGCTGGAAAAGTGAGCCGCAACGAACGGAATGCAACCCATGACCCGCCAGAATCGACAATTCTTCGCCAACGCGCCTGCGAGTGCCGAAGGCTTTCCCTTTGAATCCGTCCTCCGCCCCGGCGACAGGATATGCTTCGGTCAAGCCTGCTCGGAGCCGCAAAGCCTGCTCCGCGAACTGCTGAATCAGGGCGAACGGCTGCACGCGAGGTTCGGGCGTCTCAAATTGTTCGTTTTTGGCAGCTATTCCGGGCTGATCAAGCCCGAGCATGCTGCCTGGTTCGATTTCGAAGGTTACGGCGCGATCGGCGATACGTCGGCCTTGGCCCGGGCCGGACTGCTTGACATCTATCCGGTCCACTACTCGGCGCTTCCTGCCCTGCTGGCGAGTACGCTGCGGCCGGATGTCATGCTGCTTCAGCTCAGCCGGCCGGACGGCGCCGGACAATACAGCCTCGGTGTCGCGTGTGACTTCCAGTTGACCGCCAGCCGCAACGCCCGTGTTGTGATTGCCGAGGTGAACGCCCACGCACCGTTTTCGCCAGGCGCGCTGCTTCCGGATGATGTGCGCATTGATCATGTGGTGCGCAGCGATCTGCCACTGGTCGAAGCGCCGCGCGCCGCGCGCGATGACATCAGCGACAGGATCGCCTCCCATGTGGCGGGGCTGATCGAGGACGGCGCCACGCTGCAGATGGGCGTCGGCAGTGTAATGGACGCCGTTTGTCGCGCCCTCGCCACCCACAAGGATCTGGGCGTCCACGGCGGCATCCTGACCGATGGGCTCGCGGATTTGATGAGGCAAGGCGTTGTCACCAACGCGCGCAAGGGTTCGCATGTGGGACAAAGCGTTGTGGGCTCCCTGCTCGGAACGCGGCACCTGTTCGAGTTCGCCGACAACAATGCGCAGATCAGCCTTGCGGAAACGCACGTCACGCATAGCCCCGAGTCGCTTGCCAGGCAACTCCGGCTCTGTTCGATCAACTCCGCCGTCGAAGTCGACTTGACCGGACAAGTCAATGCGGAGATGAGCGGCGGCCGCTACATCGGCGCGGTGGGCGGCCAGCTGGATTACCTCCGCGCGGCGGCCCGCTCGCCAGGCGGCGCGTCCATCGTGGCGTTGCCGTCCACGGCGCGCGGGGGCAGCGTCAGCCGTATCGTGGCCGACCTCAACGGACCGGTCACGACGCCCCGCTCGGATGTCGGGTATGTTGTGACGGAATGGGGTGTAGCCCGACTGAAAGACCGTCCGCTCGCCGACAGGGTGCGGGCCATGATCGCCATTGCCCACCCCGATCACCGGGACGCCCTGGTCGAGCGGGCGGGAGCCTTCCAAAGGAAAGCCGCACCGGAACGCGCGGCATCGTTGACGGGACATCAATCATGAACTTTGCACTCACCCCGGAACTGCAGCAGCTCCAGCGCACCACGCGCGCATTCATTCGCGACGTGATCATCCCGATGGAATCCGATCCTCGGCAGGACGCCCATGGCCCGCACGAGTCCCTGCGTCTCGATCTGGTCGCGCGTGCGCGCGAAGCTGGCCTGCTGACGCCCCATGCCTCAGTCGAGATGGGCGGCATGGGACTCTCGCATATCGCAAAAGCGGTCATGTTCGAGGAGGCGGGATATTCGAAACTGGGCCCCACCGCGCTGAACATCCACGCGCCGGATGAGGGAAATATCCACCTCATGGACGAGGTGGCGTCGGCCGTGCAGAAGGAGCGCTGGCTTCGTCCGCTAGTCTCGGGGAAGACCCGTTCCTGCTTCGCGATGACGGAGCCCTCGCCTGGCGCCGGCGCTGATCCTGGCATGCTCGCCACTACAGCGACGCGAGACGGGAAAGGCTACCGCATCAATGGTACGAAATGGTTCATCACCGGTGCCGACGGCGCCAGCTATGTCATCGTGATGGCACGCATGGAGGACGGCACCGCCACCATGTTCCTGGCGGACATGAATCAGCCGGGCATCACGCTGGAGCGCAACATGGATGCCATGGACACCTGCTTCACGGGAGGACACGGCGTACTGCGCTTCGACAATCTGTACGTGCCCGAAGAGGACATCCTCGGTGAGCCGGGGAAGGGTTTCCGCTACGCACAGGTCCGTCTGGCTCCGGCGCGACTGACTCACTGCATGCGCTGGCTCGGTCAGGCGCGCAGAGCCCACGACGTTGCCGTGGCGTACGCCAGCAAGCGCCAGGCATTCGGCCGCCCCATTGCCGAACATGAAGGCGTAGGGTTCATGCTTGCCGACAATGACATGGACTTGCAGACCTCGCGTCTGCATATCTGGCACACCGCGTGGCTGCTCGACCAGGGCGCTCGCTGCAACTTCGAATCCAGCCGGGCGAAAGTCGTCTGTTCTGAAGCGCAGTGGCGCGTGGTGGACCGTTGCGTCCAGATTCTGGGAGGCCAGGGTGTCACGGGCGAGAAGGAAGTGATGCGCATCTTCACGGACATGCGGGCGTTCCGCATCTATGACGGTCCCAGCGAAGTACACCGCTGGAGCATGGCGCGAAAGATCGTGCATGCGGCGACCAGCGACAATCAGGGAGGCAAGTCGGCATGAGCGTGTCAGTTTTCGATCGGCTTCGACTGGATGGCCAGATCGTTCTCGTAACAGGGGCGTCAAGTGGTTTGGGCCAGCACTTCGGGCGTCTTTTTGCCGCCGCCGGAGCGCGCGTGGTGCTTGCCGGCCGGCGCGCCGACAAGCTGGCGGTCAGCGTGCGGGACATCGAGGCGGCGGGCGGCCAGGCACGGGCGTTGACGCTGGATGTCACGCTGGCGAACAGCGTCACCCAAGGATTTGACGAACTGTGCGCCGATTGGGGTGTGCCCGATGTCGTCGTCAACAACGCGGGCGTCACGGTCACGCGCGCGCTCCTCGCTCAGACGGAAGAGGACTGGGACCAGGTCATGACGACGAACCTCAAGGGTGCATGGCTCGTCGCGACTGAGGCAGCCCGGCGCCTCGTGGCGGCCGGCAAGGAAGGCGCCATCGTCAACATTGCCTCCATCCTCGGCGAGCGCGTCGCGGGTGGGGTAGCGCCTTACGCAATCAGCAAGGCAGGGATCATCCAGGCGACGAAGTCGATGGCACTGGAGCTCGCACGTCACAAGATCCGGGTGAACGCCCTGCTGCCCGGCTACGTCGTCACGGACCTCAATCGCGAATTTCTCGAAAGCGAGGGCGGCGAGAAACTTCGCTCCCGCATTCCGAGCAGGCGCTTCCTGCAACTGACGGATCTCGACGGCCCGGTATTGCTGCTGGCCAGCCGTGCGGGGAGTGCCATGACCGGTGCGTGCCTGGCCGTGGATGGTGGTCATCTGGTGAGTTCCCTATGAGCAACGCGATTCCGGATTCGAATGCGCCCCTGCATGCGCCCTTCGACGTGAAGCGGCTGGGCGAGTATCTGCACAGGCTTGGACTGCTCCGTACGTCGGACGTTAAAGTCCAGGCAATCTCCGGCGGGCAGTCCAATCCCACCTTCATCCTTCACGCTGGCGGTGACCGCTATGTGCTTCGCAAGAAGCCCGCCGGCGCGACGCTTCCCGGGGCCCATGCCGTGGATCGGGAGTACCGCGTCCTGGCGGCACTGCAGGGCACCGATGTGCCAGTGCCCCGCGTCCATGTCTACTGCGACGACACGGAGGTCATCGGCACGCCGTTTTACGTCATGGATTGGCTGGAAGGGCGCGTGCTCGTGGATCAGTCGCTGCCAGGGGTGTCCGCCGCGGAGCGTGCGGATATCTATGGAGAGATGAATCGCGTGATGGCCAGACTGCATGCTGTCAACCCAGCAAGTGTTGGCCTCTCCGACTACGGTCGACCAGGCAATTACTTTGCGCGCCAGATTTCCCGCTGGTCCAGACAGAGCGTGGAATCGTCACTTCCCATGGGTGATGCAATGCGCAGGCTGATGGACTGGCTGCCCGAGCATATTCCGCCTGGTGACGAAACGACGCTGGTCCACGGAGACTTTCGGCTGGACAACTTGATATTCCATCAGTCGAAGCCTCAAGTCATCGGCGTTCTCGACTGGGAGCTTTCGACGCTGGGTCATCCCCTTGCCGATTTCGCCTATCACTGCATGAGCTGGCACATTCCTGCGTCGTTGTGGCGAGGCATCGGCGGCCTGGATCTGGATCTTCTCGGCATTCCGAGCGAATCGCGCTATGTGGCGGCGTATGCGCAGTCCACCGGCCGAAAGGCGGCGGATCACTGGGACTTCTACATGGCCTATAACCTGTTTCGCATGGCTGCGATTCTGCGAGGGATCGGTCAGCGAGCTGCCGACGGCACGGCTGCCGCCTCGGATGCCGGTGACATCTCGCTCAAGGCGGACCCGCTTGCCGAAATCGGCTGGCGGTGTGCATTGCGGTACGCAGCCGGTTTGTAGGCGGCTAGTCCCGATGTACCTGTAGCGTCCAACGCCCCCTGCCAGATACCGACGTACGGCCACCAACAGATAACATGCACAGCCAGGGCAAATCGTTCCGGGCGCTTTCTGTGGCATTTGCCGAACTTCAGAAAGAGGTTCGGGCGGTGACCAGGCAAGTGCAGGAATGCGCAATGAAGCAGGTGTGCGATGGCGATGACGATGGCCATTACATGGCGCGCGTGATACGCCTCATCGACTACTTGATCGACCAAGCAGACGCGCGCGGTCGGGTTGTTTGTTTCGCGTCTGCGGCGGAATTCGGCCTATCGCTCCACCATCAAGGGGAGCGTTGCAGACAGGCAGCGCTGAACACGGGATCCGACTCAGTCAGGGCGCTTTACTGGGCAGCGATCCGGCGCATGCGCACGCAAAAGAGCAAGCCCGCCATGTTGTCGGAAAACAGGGTTGTTCCAATTACCCCGGCTGGCGCCCGTTCCGGCGGCGGCATGGGCTGGACAGATGCCCCTTCTCTCACCAGCGAATTGTGTCGATTGTGCGAACATCTTCGCGTCGATGCACGCCGCGAGAGCGGTCACGACGCGTTGCGGCCGATCTCCGGCAAGTCATTTCGTCGAATTGGGCAGGGCCTGCTTTCGGAAGCGCTGGGGTATCAATGCAATGCCTGCAAGGCCGTTTGGACTCGGTACAAGCATTCCGCAGCCCCGTTTGCGATGTGGGTTGTCAAGCCAAGACAATAGTGTGGTTCGAAAGCGCGGTATCCTCACATCGCTGACTTTTGGCTCGCAAAGTGGCTCGGACTCCATCGCTCGCTCTCCGGCGATTCGCCCTGCTCGATGTATCCGCGAGGACCATACCCGCGCACGAGAGACCCCGACACAAAATTCCGAAACAGGCGCCCAGGTACGCCGCTGGGGCCTGCTTCCGCCGCTGGATCAGTTTGCGACCTTGGCCATCAGTTTTGGACTTTAACTTTTTCGTTCACGGCCTTGGTCCAGGTCTGAATCTCATCGCGGGTCATGTCGTTGATCTGCTCCGGCGTCAGATCCAGCTTTTCCATGGCATAGCTGGACATGACCTCGGTGAAAGGCTGGGATTTCGCAGAAATCCGGACGATATCGCGGATTTTCGCCACCACCGCAGGAGGCGTCTGGTTGGGAACATAAACCGCGTACCAGGCGGACATGTTGAAACCCGACACGCCCTCTTCACGCAAAGTGGGCAGGTTTGGCAAGCCCGGAATCCGGCGTTCACCCGTGACAGCCGCACCACGAACGCGCCCGCTCTGCCACTGGGCCTTGGCTGAGCCCGCGTCGACGAAAATCACATCGACCTCGCCACCCGCCAGGGCGGTCATGGCCGAGGACGTTGCCTTGTAAGGTACCGGTAGCAATTTGACGCCGGCCATGGCATTCAACATTTCGCAGGCCATCCGTTGCGTAGTCGAGCCAGTTGCGCAGGTGTACTTGCCGGGGTTTTTTCGGGCAGCCTCAATGAACGCGCGCGCAGTCATCGACCCAGTACTCGCACCGAGATTCATCACCAGCGCCGTTCTAGCCAAGGTGGCGACCGGCGTGTAGTCCTTCACCGGGTCATATTTCAGATGCGGGATGATGACCGGATTCAGCGTCTGCGACGAACTGCTTGTCACCATGAGGGTGTAACCGTCCGGCGGCGACGACATCAGCGCGCGCACGCCAATCGACAGTTCGGCGCCGGGCTTGTTCTCAACCACCACGTTCAACCCCGCTTCATCCGACATACTCTTGCCGAGCGCGCGCGCGAGCATGTCGACTGCACTAGCCGGGCCGGTACCAACGATCATCTTGATCGGCTTGCTCTTGTCGGGGTAGCTTTCCGTGGACGCCATTCCCGCAGCGCTCGACACTGCGAGCACACAACCAAGCAAGATCGCGCCTCGCGTGTGCCGCTGTCGCGAGTATTCCGTAGCAATGCGTTGTCGTTTCCTGGTATCAGCCAAAACGCCGCTTCCTGGTCTCATGATGCCGTCTCCTTCTATTTTGGATATTGATTGACTACCGCGACTGCCTGCAGACTACCGTGTTGAAATGCGCCCTCCTCTATGGCTTCGCCACCAGCCGGAAGAGTTCCCTCACATCGACCATCGACTCGAGCTTCCATAAGCCGTTAATGAACTGGTCGACATTCCGCTCTGAAATGACACCTTCGGCATTGCGCGCGAACTTGGCAGCGAGTTCCTCGTTTGACATCGTCGTGGCAGGATCGGGTGACGGACTTCCCTTGGGATACCGCCGTTCCGCGACAAAAGACTTTCCGCGAGCACGAACCTCGATGCGTGTCGGACGGCTTGCCGCATTACTGGTCAGAAGCGTCTCGTAGTCGGGATGCACCGCGCATTCGATCTTGTCCATCAGATCAAGCACGGAAGGATCGAATACCACTTCAGGCGATTGCCATGCTTTGCCCGGAGGAATGCGATGGGCGCCGACCGACAGTCCATGCGCAATGCTGAATTGCGCTTGCGTCACGTGCGTGATCTCGCGGTTCAGCCATAACGGCTGCATAACGAAACCTTCGACCCATGCCTTAATGCCGTCGATCTCGGAGGGCCGGATATCGTTGCCTTCCAGTATCTCGGCGAGGGCATCGAGCGGCGCATGCAGAATCCGGCAATGGGGATATGGCTTGTAAGCCTGCTCAGCCGGAAATCGCCATGTGGTACCCAACTCCGCAGTGATGTGTTCGGGCGCCCAGCGCGAACTCCCAATCATTCTTCGCCAGCCGCAATCGGGATCGTCCAGCAGTTGAACATCGCCGGTATGGCCCAGTTCGGCGAGCCAAGCGCCCGTCATAGCCGCTTGCACCAGTGCCCCGGCCACCGCATACTTCACTGACGCGGTGGGCGAGTGCACCGACCAGGACCACTGAGCATTGACTGGTGACATGCTGCCGGTGATGCCGATAGCGCTCGCCGTCATCTCCGGCGAATAGCCTTTTACCTTGCCGATCGCCGCAGCCGCCCCGAATACCGTGCTGGAAAAGCCATTGACGGGCGGCGGAGATATCTTGCCGTCCTTGACGTCGCGGAGATAGTCGAGCGCCTTGGCGATCCGATAGGAAATCTCGTGACCGATCGCGATGGCGCTCAGCAGGTCCTTGCCAGAGCCGCCGCGCGCCTCGGACTCGGCCAGCGCCCCTGGTATCACATAGGGGCTTACGTGGCCTGGCGGCAGGATGGCATCGAAGTCGAGGGCATTGGTGAGTTCAGCGTTGGCGAATGCTGCCCCGACGGCGGACAACCGTTCGTTTGTACCAAGAACCGTGGCCTGCGCCCCGGCAGTGCCGGCGCCGATTCTGCGCGCGAACTCGATACCGATGGTTCCCTTTGAATGGCTGTGACCGCCAAGCGCGCATCCGACCGCGTCAAGCAGCAGGCGCTTGCTTTCCTCCACGACGTGATCCGGAAGATCTTCGAAGCGAGTTTCGGAGGCGAAGCTGCCCAGCTTTTCGACAATGGTGGCCATGATTTCTCCCGAGCCGAAAGCCGGCTCTTGTTGATCGTTATGGATGTCCGTCGAGGTGCAGCGAAAAATGCGATTTATCGTTGTGCACCTAGACGATCTGTGGCCCGTCCACGTGTAATCCAGGGTACGTTCAGCACTAGTCGGGCGTTCGAGGAATTGTGTAGACTGGTTAGAGGACAGTCCAATCGCAATTTCCCATCTGACGATCCGTTTTTCTTATCGTTCTGCTGCTGCGCCAACTTATGGAATTCAGGCAACTTCGCCACTTCGTGGCCCTCGCAGAGGACATGCATTTCCACCGCGCCGCCGAGCGGCTGTGCATCAGCCAGCCAGCCTTGAGCGGTAGTATTGCGCGACTGGAAGAGCACTTTGGTGTACGGCTTTTCGACCGGGACAGCAAGATGGTTCGCATCACCCAGGCAGGCGAACTGATGCTGAAGTCCGCGCGCGAGATGTTGAGCTATGCTGCGCGCACGGAGAACTTCTCCCGTTCGCTGGCCGAGGGAAAGGCTGGCCATATCGAAGTCGGGTTCTCCGGCCCGGTATTGCAGTCCGGACTGGACCGGGTAATCCTCGACTGTCGCCTAGCGCATCCCGACATCGAGATAGTCATGCGGGAGACAACTTCGCAGAATCAGACCGACCTCGTGCGCTCCGGCCAGCTCGACGCGGGACTGCTGAATTTCCCCGTCCCTCCCACAGGGTTGGAGTCCATTGAGTTGTTCGAGGACCGCTTCGTCTTGTGTCTTCCCATTGGTCACCCGCTGACCAGTCACAAGACAATCGACATTGAACTATTGCGCGACGAACATTTCGTCATCCCCACGCGCGACCGGGCTCCAAACACCCATGATCAACTGATCGGCGCATGCGCCATGGCCGGCTTTTACCCCCACATCTCCTTTGAATCGGAGGGGGCCATGAGTACGTTACATCTGGTGTCGCGTGGCCTGGGCATAGGCTTCGTGCTTGAGTCGCTGGCGCGCATTGCGTTGCCCGGCGTCGTCTTTCTGCCATTGAGCCAGAGCCTGCCCCGTCGCTACGCCTATTTTGTGTGGAACCGCGAGCGCATTGCGCCGGGATTGGAGGCGCTACTGATTGGCATCAGGCATTTTGCCTCGTCACAGAAAAGTCTCCGTCAGCGCAAGAGAACCCATCCAAGCGTCGATCCACTGCCGGAGCGACAGTAGGCGCGGATGACCGCTAGACTCGGATAGCCGCCATCGAGTTGTGGAAGCTTTGAACGGCCCAGAAGGGTCGTTCTGAGCCATCTGATTCGGGCCGACAAGGCCTCCAGCCAAGATAAAGCCTTATGCTCTGCAGCGCATAAGGCCGCATCTTGGTATGACCCCGACAAGGCGCCGCGTCACCTGCACAATTGATCCGCCGCTGGCCGGGGCGACAAGCCAACGATCTCAATACATAGTCTCCTTACTGGACTGAGAAAAGGCGTCTGCGGCGCGCACGGCCGCGGCCCGCCAGCGCGAGCTGCGACGTTCTATGCCGCGCTCGGGATTGCGCTGCCATGACAGACCAGCGATACGCCAGTCCGACAGATCACTGCGGCACATCCTCAGTAAACGTGGCATCGACAAAATCCCGCAGCCGGCTCAGGTCGGTTTTCGCATAGGCGGCAGTGGTCTGCACCGAGGCGTGCCCGAGCAACGCCTGCGCGGCGGGCAGCGGCACCTGGTGGTCGACCACCAGTGTGCGCGCGTAGGCGTGCCGCAACCAGTGCGGCGAGGCCTTGCGTAGCAGCAGCGCCTGCGCCGGGTCGTTATCCGCCAGGCCGGCCGCGACCGCCGCCAGCAGGGTCTTGAGTTCCCGGTACAGGCCCGCCGCCTGCGGGGCCTCGCCCTTGTTGCCGTGGATCAGCGGCAGTGCCTCATGCGGCGGCGGCTCGGCCGGTAGGCCCCGCGCGAGCCGGTAGGCACGCACGATGGCCACGCACGCAGCCGGCAGCGGAATGGCGCGCCGCTTGTCGCCCTTGCCGCGCACGTACAAGGTCCAGCGTCCCAGGGTCTCGGCTTCCAGGCGCGGCAGCCCAGCCTCGGCCGACCAGGCCAGTTCCGCCAGGCGCACGCCGGCATAGCGGAACAGTGCCCAGATGGCGCGCTGGCGCCGAGCGACCAACGCGTCAGCGCCGTCTGGCACAGGGATCGCGCACCACGCATCGCAGGCGGCCATCAGCGCCGGCGGCAGCCACCGCGTCGGCGTGAAGCCGGCGCGGGCGCGGCTGCCCGCGGACAGGCCCGCAGCCGGGTTCGCGTGCAGGTAGCCGGTGTCGTACCAGAAGCGGTAGCAGCTCGCCACCACCGCCAACGCGCGGCTGCGGGTCGCCTCCGCCAGCGGCCGGTTGCCGGGCGCGACGGTATTGCCACGGTCGTCACCGTGCTGCAGCGCGTGCCGGTAGGCGAGCAGGTGCTGGCGGCTCAGGTCGGACAGCGGCCCCAGCTGACGCGCCTCGCACCAGGCCATCAGCCGACGCAGCTCTGCGCCATAGGCGCGCCGCGTGTGGGCTGAGCGGGCGGCCCGGTCGCGCAGGAACAGCGCCAGCGCCTGGGCGTCATCGGTCGCGCCGAGCGTGTTGGTGGCGGCATGCGGCTGGGCGAAGCGCCCGGCGCGGGCCAGCCACGCCAAGGTGCGCGCGTCCTGATCCGCGAGCCACGGGCCCGGTGCCGCCGGCGCAGATGTTGCCTTCAGCGTCGTCGCAGTCGGCGCTGCCGCGCGCTGAAAGCGGCGCCGGTGGGTGTGCAACACTCGGGCCAGCACCGCCTCCGGGCTTGGCGCCTGGTCTGCCGGCACCGTGCGCAAGCGCCCGCGCTCCCAGTACTCAACCGCCGCGTCGTGTGCGAGCAGCAGCTTGAGCACGGCCGGCTGCGCGGCCTTGGCCTCGGCCAGCGAGCCGTAGCGGCGCTTGACGCGCGCCAGCGTCCAGTGCGCGTAGACCGGGTGCCCCAGCACCTCGGCCAGGTAGGCCAGTGCGGCCTCCACCGTCGGCGGCAGGGGGCGCGGCGGGATCGTGGCCGTGTCGATCCAGTCGGCCGGGTTCATGACTGGGCCCCTCGTTTGGCGCTCGCCTTGGGCGCCGATTTGGCCGATCCGGGCCTGGCGGCCTTGGCAGCGGGCGCCGCGGCCGCGAGCGTGGCGTGCAGTAGCTCGTCCAGTTGCGCGCGCTGGCTGGCGGTCACCGCCTTGAGCGCGCTCGCCTCGCCGGCAGCGGTCTGGCGCGCGGCGCGCTCGCTGGCCAGGTCCGCCTCGAGGCGCCCACGCACGTCCTCGAGCGAGGCCAGGCGCCGCTCGGCGAACTTCAGTTGCGAGGTGAACTGGCCGCGCTCGGCCTGCAGCGCGTCGCGCTGGTGCGCGGTCTCCTGGAGCAACTGTTTCGACAGCGCCTCGTAGCGCGCCTGGATGGTGGCGACCGCCTCCGCGTGAGAGCGGTCGCCCGCCGTGGCGCGTTCCTGCGCGGTCGCCAGCGCCGCTTCCAACGGGCCGACCCGGCTCGTCAACTGGTCGGCGCGGGCGGTCATCGTGGCCAGCGCGGCGCGCGCCTCGGCCAGTTCGGTATCGCGCGCAGCCAGCTGTCCGCGCACCTCGGTCAACTCCTGGCGCAGCAGCTCGACCCGCAGTTCGGCCTCGGCGCGCGCGGCCTGCGCGGCCTCGACCGCCGCCTGCGCCTCGCGCTTCAGAAGCACCACCTCGTCGAGCTGCACCGCGACGGCGGCCTGCCACAGCGCGCGCATCGACTCGGCGATCTCGGGCGGGAGCTCCGGGATGGCGACCTCTGCCAGGCCCGCGCGCACGACCTCGGCCTCGATCGCGTTGAGCGTGCGCGACAGCGTCGCCGGGTCGCCGCCGCCCAGGCGCGCGCGCAGCTTGCGCACCGACACCGCGCGCCGGAAGCGCGCGGCGGTGGGCGGCGCCGCGTCGCCGGCCTCGGTCAGCATGGCCAGCACGGTGGCGCGGATCTCATCGAGGGTGGCGGCGAGGCGGGGCATGGCGGCTTCCGGGCGTGAGTTTGTCGTATATCTTACGCACAATGCTAGCGTTAGGATGGCCCTTTATTGATGGATGAAAGCAAGGTAAGACGGATAAATCTTATTATCAGACCAAAACGACCCGTGAGGCGCCGCTGAACCTGGCAGGGCGCCCCGGTTGGGCTCACAAATTTTGGAAGGAAGGAGGAAAAAGGCCAGTCAGCAAGTGACTGATTTGATTGGGGTTTCAGCAGGGCATCGCCCGGAAACCCGCGTGGGTGCTAGGGGTCGTTACCCCGGTAAATTGCAGCAAAATCAAGGGGACCCCAACTATCGGTGACCTTGTTCATTCATAGTTGAACAATCCGCGGCCTCACGCTTGCCCGGCATCCTCCTTGGCCCGTACGGCAGAATGAGCCCGCCTGGGACGGTGGGGCCACTCCCGCCCCAGTGCTGTCGCTAGGGCTGCCACTGTCATGTCTGTTGTGCAGCGGTCGGCCTGCGCAGGCGGACGTACTCACGCTGACTGTCGCAAAGCAGTCGTTGGTTCTGGCGAGCGCGCTGGCTGGACCTTTGAAGCAGCCGCCTCAGCCACCGGAGTCCGGGGGACCTTAAGGTCTGCAATCAAAAACACCACAGCGACCTCCCGGTGGTCGGCGCGATAGGTGGCGATATACCCGTTTGTTTCGTAATCGGGAGGCCCCAGAAACTCGCAGCCAAGGAATGCAAGACCGGGAGGAACCTCATGTTCGAGCATTTGTCTGACATAGCCGAGGAGAGGTTTTACTTCCTTCGCGTACGAGTAAGTGACGTGGAAATAGATGTCACAGACGCCGTACGACAACAGCTTGTCGAAATGTGCCTTAGTATAAGTCCTGTCGAGTCCGGAGCAGACGAGCGCCTCGTAGATGGATATTTCCTGACCAGATACCCGGATAACGGCGTCCCGTTCGCCGGGATTGCCGTTTGAAGTTGCTCCTCCGAGCGACTGGTCACCCACATCCCACTTGGCCACTGCGAGCGAGGCTCCCAGAACCTCTCGCACGGCGGTGTTGAGGTCGTTCTCGAGCCTTGCCTCGTCCTCTGGATTTTTACGGTCACGCAGCATCGCCGCCATGTGTTGAAGCGCGGCAACGGCACGTGATACTTGCCGTACGAGATAGCCTCGAACTCCGCGGCCGGGGGGGCCAAGTACGTCACCAACCTGGGAAGGCTGAAGCTCGGTCAACTGCTGCAAGGCGGCGCGGATGGATGAAATCGAGTCGACGGCAACAGCTGCGGAAGCGACACTGGGCGTAGCGACACTAGCTTGGAGGTCGTTTTTGACTGCGATAAGCCGGTCATCATTACCGAACTCTGTGATAGCAGCGTCCAATATCGCCATCGCCTCGACCCGGAACCCCTGCTCGGACTTTGCAAGTACGGCGATGAGCTCGAGATCTGGACTTCGCGTCTCCTGACGACGCGCGGCCACACTCTCCAATGCATCGTCTGGCCTTTGCAAGGCAAGCAAGAGCAGCGCACGGTTGGCGAGCAAGTTGCTGCGGGCTAGTTGCCCGTCCGCGGCGACCGCAGCGTTGATTTCCGCAAGCAGGCCCTCGCCGGAAACTTTGTCCGCACCGGTCAACGGATGAAGGGTGGGTCCCAGAAGCTGCTGAATGGCAACCGCAAAGGCGTTCTCATTGTATGCAGAGGCCGCACCGGGTCGCGCTGCGAGCCGCTTCAGCACGACCCGAGCACCTGCCAGATCGCCGCACGGGCGCAGCAGTTGGGAGGTCGCCCTGTAGAAGTCCAGTTGGTCTTGTGCTTGTCGCGTCGTGGGTACATCCAATGCCGATGGGACGACCGCGACATCGAGTGCAGTCCAGTTCTTCTCCTTCAGAAGCAGCTGAAGTCCGAGGCCAAAAAGGCTAAGCCGGAACTGCGATGGCGCGCGGTCTAAGTCCTTCTCGGCTTCATCCAGGTGCTGCCGGGCAAGCCCGTATTCGCCAGCGACCAACAGGGACCCGACGCGATGCTGTAGCTCTGGCCAGGTCCAAAGCGTTGAAGCCTCCCCCGGCTTCAGTTGCCGCAACCTCGCTTGGATGTCGGGCTTCGCCGCTTCTGGCAGGTGCTGGCAAAGCTCGGCAAGAAGCACCGGGTCGTCGGACTGAGCAAGCGCCTGCAGCATGGCTTCCTTATTATTGCTGTCTAGCTTTCGCCATGCGGCTGTGAGGTCTTTTGCTGGCGAGCCTTCCTCACGTGCAAGAAAGCGGCTCGGGCTGTACCTGTCCGTGAGGGCTCCGACGCGCCCTTTCTCGGCATGCTCAATGACACTGCGCGAAATGAGCGCTTGGAATGCGTCGCTGAGCTCCGTCGGCGCGGCTCCGTCAGGCCAACCGGCGACGGCGCGTGCGAGCAACCGCACGTGCCCCCTCAAGGTCTGAGCAATGGAAGAGCGCAGGAATGGCCTCTCATCGTCCGGCGTCTCTCGCAGCAGCTTCGCACTATCGAATGGGACTAGCAGCGCATTTCGGTCGGACGGTGCTTGTGCGAATGCAGTCGCGACAAGTCGCGCGGCCAGTTCAGCAGACAAACTGGACGCGTCGGTCCATTCTAGGTGCAGATCACGCGCAAACTTTGAATACAGTGCGACGATTGGGAAAGCGTCGGCACCCGGCGCGTTCGAAAGGCAGTTCAGTCCGTCGAGCACTCCCGCAAAGCGCGCCCGGGGCACGTTGTCCTCGTAGGCCGCTTGGTCCACGAGGTTTTGCAGAACCGCAGACTGAACTTCTTCCTTTTCCTTTGCGACCATCCCGAGAAGCTGTCGCCCAATAGGCCTCCTCGAATCTGCAACGGCCCGCCCGCTGCCAGCGCCGCCGGCATAGCACCAAGTAACCAACGACGCGCATTCCTCGAGGTCAAGCGTGCCCTCATCCAGGTGGTAAGCCAGGAGCGATAGCGAGTCTTGGACCGCAAACGTCTTGGTCTGGGCTTCGCGGCTCACATTGCGGTCACTATCCCGCCCTGACTCTGGTCGCCACTCGATGGCAAATTTGGCAGCCAGGCAGGCAATGCGCTGGTGCATCAGCATGTCCACCAACAGCGCTGGCACGGCATTGACTCGGAACAGGAATTGCTGCATAGCCATCGGATGGTCGGCTGCGAACGATAGGACCGTCGCCGCCGCCGCGGTGATGCCCGGACCAATGCCGGTCTTCTCAAGCTCGGAGCAAAGCAGGCCGAATGCAAAGCTGACCGTGCTCGCGCGGAGCCGTTCCATCATCAGAGGCTCGACATCGGGCCTTGTCAGCCAGTCGACCCGAGACACCAGTGTCCGCGGCGGCGCCCTCCTCGCAGTCCAGGCAAACCGCAGTTGGTCCTGAGGAATCGCGAACGTCTTTTCGAGCACGTCCGCGTAGCGTGCAGCATCGTTGTCCCATGCTCCCCAAAGGGCCTGGCGGTCCAAGACTCGATTAGCCGCCTCACGGCAGTACCGCATCTCAGTGAAGCCCCAGCCAATGTCCCATCTGCCGGCACAGCCGAGGACGTCACACCACGCAGCCCACTCCAAGAAGGCCCTGTCGACAGCCTCGGCCTCAGCTTCTAGCACGGCCGGCGAATCATTAGCCTCGTTCACGATGGGAGTCGCTGCCAGCATCGCGGTGCCACCATTATCCGCGGCGCGAGGCTGCGGCTTCGGGCACAGTCGCTCCCACAGCCGGCCTGCAAGCCAGTCCGGGTCTCTGGTAGGAATGTGCTGGTCGAGCAAGTCTTCGACCCTGGCAGCAAGCGATTTGGCGCCCTGAGGCGGCGTGTCATTCTTCGCGACAAGCCGAGCCTTGCCGAGCCCCGTCAGAAAAGTCTTCGTGCTCTGGCTCGGGTAGTTGATGTGCGAGAACGTGCCTAGAGGCGGGTTCTGCATAACCCAGCGGCCTCCGTCAAAGAGCACCCAGCCCAAACGCGCGAGGTCGTCGAACGTCAGGCCGCCGCCTGCAATGCGCTGCTCCGATGCGTCCCAGGTCTTGGCAACGCCCTCTGCGCTGCCTGGATACTCCATTCGGTAGTGCTGGCATAGGTCGAGGAGACTCACCTCGTCGACCATTCCGTCAGGCCCGAGGATGGGACGCGGTTGCGGCGACCGCGACAACCAGCGCTCGAACATCTGCCTCAGCTCGAGGCGCACCTTCAGCGGCGCCCGCATGCCTTCAAGCGGACGCACCTCTTCGACTCCAGCCACGACTCCCCCTCTCTAGTGTCTCCGCCGCGCATCTTACCGTCTCCATTTTTCCGAGCGTGTAAAAGCGTTGACGTTGGGTAAGGCTTTTCTCTCGCGCTAGCGAATGTCCTTCCCTACCAGACTGTCACTGATTGAAATATCTATTGAAAAACAGTTGAACTGGGAAAGAGACATCGCAGCGAGCGACCGCTCGTGATCGGCCGCAGGAATCTTGCCTGCGCGTCCACGAGGGCGGTCACTTTGTCAAGCTGAGATAGGCAAACGATCACCAGGTCAACCGAGTCGGCTGCCTAATGTGGATGCCCTTGCGAGGTTCTTCTGCATCCAACCGGGGTCGCTGGCATCTAGACTAAAACCTTTGCGGCAGTACCAAGACATCAGGCTCTCGTCCTTGATGAACTCGTGGTCGAGAGAGCGCGCCAAAAGACGGAGTGTCTTGCACCCAGAATCAAGAGCTACAGTTTCTGCCAGTGACAAAAGCAGGTTGCCAACGCCCATCGCTCTGCATTTCGCTAGCACGTGGCGTTGTTGCATTAATCGAATCTGAAGACAAAATGGCCCCCGTGATCCGAAAATCAAGCAATGCGGACGGAATGCGGGCGTGCGAGAGCCGCCATGCGGTTGAGCACGCCCACGCGGATCGCCACCTCGGTTGCTTGCGAGCCGATGCAGCGTGCCCACAGGCGATTGCCCGTGAGCGTCTTGAGCCGATACATCAGGTTCTCGACCAGCGAGCGGCGGTGGTAGCCGCAGGCCTTCTTCCATTCCCCTCGCCCGTTTCGCGCAATGGCGTCGATGGCTTCGTTGCGCCACTGCGCGCCAGGCGTTCTCTCAGACCAAGGCGCAGCCCCTTCGCGCGGAGGGATCGACGGTTGCGCGCCGCGGGCCTCGATTTGAGCGTGGCACTGCCTCGTGTCATACGCACCGTCACCGCCGACGGTTCCGATGGGCACGTCTGCGGGGATCTGATCGAGCAGATCGGGCAACACGTCGGCATCGGGAACATCCTGGTGAGTCATCAGTGCCGCGCATACCTGGCCGGTCTTCGCGTCCAGAGCCAGATGCACCTTGCGCCAGGTTCGCCGCTTCGAATAGCCGTGTTTGCGCACTTTCCATTCGCCTTCGCCGTACAGCTTCACGCCGGTGCTGTCCACCAGCAGGTGCATCGGTTCGCCGGTGTGCGAGGCGGGCAACGTCACCTCAAGCTCCTGCGCGCGGCGGCTCAACGTCGTGTAGTTGGGTACCGGCAGGTCGGGAAAAGCGAGCTCGCGCAGGCTACGCGCGAAGCCCTGAAGGGCCCGCAGAGGCAGATGGAAGACTTGCTTGAGCCCGAGCAGCATCTGAATCGCTGCGTCCGGGTAGACGTGCGGCCGCCCCCGCCTGGGCGCTCCGCCCCGGGGCGCCGCGTTCAGTACGCTCTGGTCAATCCACATCGTCACGTCGCCCCTGGCAATCAAGCCAGCGTTGTACTGCGCCCAGTTCCTGACGCGATAGACGCCTTTGGGCTCGCTTCGCTTGTGTACATCCTTGCGCATCTTCTCGGGAAAAAATCGAGAATCTACGCAAGTCCGCGAAGAGTTAACAGAGGTACCACCCTGGCTGTTGCGCGTAAACGTCAGCCCGCGCGGCAGCCGGATTTATACAACAACACCCTAGCACGTAGATCTCATACACAAGTCCCAAAGAATTGTTGGGGAAATGTTCGAAGATTAGAAGCCCCGCCTCCACACCGTCGATCAAGGCAACGAACTCCCGGGTTCCAGGTCGCTTCCCTTTTTCCACTCGCTCGCGAAGGAGCGGATGGCTTACTGCGTGCGTCTCTTCAACTTCGACGGAATTCATGCCTGATTACATCCCTTCAATTGCTTGCAATGCGCAATCTACCACTACCGCGAACGACCGCTCCTGGTCGTGAGACCCAATCGCCTGGAGGTTCACTTTCACATCTTGTCCGGCAGTCCTGCATTCGAACTTGAGCCGGTGGCTACTTTGGCGAAGCGTATTCAGACATTTTCTCTTCAAAAACCGGCACAAGTGTGTGCCGACCGGCTATCGTAATGAGTTGGCAGGCAGTTATCAGCCCCAGCGCCCCGGCTGCACCCATTGCGTGGCACAAATCTTCGTCGGAGTAGTTGCTTTCGACACGGCCGGGCTTGTGTCTGCGCGTGACCTGCAAAAAACCCGTGTGCGTGAACGAGTTCAATTGCGTCCATGCGGACGATTTGAACTGCGACAGGACGCCGTCCGGCGTGCGAAGGACATTCTCGTACTCCGCAATGAGGGTGCCAAACGTCTTGTCCAAGCGGCCCTTTTTAAACGCCGTGAGTTCTTTGTCCGTGGCGCAACTATGCAGCCACAGACCCCGGACCATGGATTCCGCGAGCACGCGCAGCAAGGCCAGCATCGAGCCGTATAGTTGGACCGAATAAAGATGTGCAATCGCTGCCTGATGTTCCAGCGCAACATCGAAGCAACCGACGGCAATCTGGGATCGTTCATCGGCAGGAAGCTCTATGCCAGCGGTGTGATCGTCGATCCAGCGGACGAGGTCCACTAGCGCACGGTATTCTTTGACAGCTTTCATTGCGCCCCTCAATGGCGATTTTTGCACGCGATAGTAGCAGCGGCCGGCTTCAAATTGTCCGTGTCCCGCCGGCTACGCGGCATGGGCACGCCAGTAGTTCGGAGTCCGTTGCCGCAGTCGCCGGGAGACGTTTGACGGCGGGACAGGGTATTTAGCGCAATATGCTCGGATTGTGTGCAATCTAGGTGCGTATGTCGGGTGGCAGCTTCTGGCCGTACCCGGAAGTTCGTCGCCGGCCGGCACTCGATCGCCCCGACTCGGCTCCGATTTTTCGTAGTCGACCCGTTACCGTCATTCAAGTCTCCGCAACGTCAACGGCCGTTCGCGATTCACTCACGCTCGGTCGGCTGCGGCTTTTCGGCCATTGCCGTCATTCGACTATCGGCTTCGGGCCGGCGGCTAAACGTCGCTTTCCGGCCGCTCGAACCACACCTATCGCGAGGGGCGGGTCTCACTGAAACTGGCTACGTGCTTCACCGACTGGCCGACGACCCACTCGCCGAATTCATCTCATTCCTGTGCCTTTTTTCTCACATACTTCATCCCGAGGCCCGCCTTGTAGAGCTGTCGCGCCCTCAGCTCACCCGGGTACCCTGCTCGGGCCTCGAACATCCCGATCTTCTGCATGCTAGTCAGGGAGCGCCGCACCACATCTACTGGAATGTTTGCCCGCTCCGCCAGTGTCTCGATAATTTCCTCAATGGAAAACGGCGTCTGAAGCCCGTCGAAGGCGGCAATCAACCGGTCTACGGCCGATTTGTTTGCGTCGATGTTGGACTCGATGTTGAGGAATGAATACAGTTCGGTCCTCACATCGCCGATGAAGGACCGAGAAGCCTGATCGTAGGCGAGCAGGACACTCTTACTGGAGAGCCGACCGTCGACCAGTTCGGCCGGTGCCGCCTCACCGGCATTGTCCGCCAATGTTCGCAAGAATCCATCGAACAGCCTCGGATAAAAGGCCGAGTCGGTGCCCGCATCTCCTCCCGCATCCGAGAAATAGGAGGCAAAGAATGTCGTCGTTTTCAGGCGATTGCGCTCCAGACCTGCGGGAAAGATCTCCAGCAGTAAAGACTCCGAATCATCATCAGACAAAGCCCCGCGCGAGATGCTGTTGGCCTTGGCTTCTATCCGGTTGCAAACGCTGGCGAAGTGCTGCTGGAACCAGGGCAGACTCACAATCCGCGCAAGTGCGAAGTTAAGAATGGTGGTCTTATTCCAGTGCAGATAGAGCGCGGCTCCTTCAATTTGCTGTTCGACGTTCTCCGCCGCCCCAGTTGCAAGGTCGGAGCGGAGTAGCAGCCGTATCGTGAGCAGCCTTGAATAAGTCCTATCGAACTGGACTGCCGCGAGAAAGCGGAACAGGGCTTCGACGAAGGAGCGAAGGTCGCCCGCCGGAACCGCCGTTTCCACACCATCGATCACGAACACGCGCTTCTCAGTGTGGCTGGCGAAATCCTGTGGGCCGAAACGAACGAGCGCGCCTGAATCTGCGGCGAGCAGCTCGACCTGTTCGAGAAGAGCGGCTTCCAACACCCCTTCGCCCTTCGTGCTCGGCGTCGAGAGGGCGGCGCCCAGCAACATCCACCAGAACTTTTCAAAGTCCCGGTTACATGCGGCCAGTGCGGACTGGAAACTGCGGTTTGCGCTGGGCAACCCGCCGGCACGCGAGTCGTTCGCGACGAGCAGCGGTTCGGCCAGATCACGACGCACGAGCTCGGTCAACAGCCTGGTCTTTCCCGTCCCCTTCCGGCCAAATACATAGGTGTACGGACTATCTGCGGTAAACAGCTTGGCCAGCCCCGGCGTCAGGATGAACTGCCCGTCATCCGTTGAGCCGCTGCTCGTCAGCGAACCCTGCTGCATCGGGACAGCAGGGTTGCCGCTCAGGCCCAGCACGGAGCGCAGTTGGCCGATGGCTTCGCGGCTAGCGCTCGACATGTCGCGCGGATTCGGCTGCTGTCCGTCTACGAAATTCTGGTCGTGTCTCCAGAACACCCAGTAGGGATCTAGATCCTGGGGATCGATCGCATCCCCGATCTGCATCGCATCAGCAATCTTACCAAGCAGGCCCTCAATAAATCGCGCGCTCTGGCTACGCGTGTCCCTTGCGGTCTTTTTGGGATCGAGCGAAAAGCTGACGAAAGCCCCCGGGGATTCTGGATCGTGGGCCAGCAAGGTATCGAGCAGTCGTGAGTCCAGGATATGCCGTGCCATGCCGTCCGGACGGACAAAAATCACGGCCGGCCCAGGCCACGCCTCCATAATGGGCAGAACGGAGGGGGCGAGCCCGGTTCGATGATCAAAAAGCACGATGTCATAACGTGGCGAGCCGTTATCGGCTTCTGTCTCGATCTGCCGCCGGAGACCCGCCACAGCCAGTTGCAGCACCGACGCATCCAGCGACGCGTTCAGCAGGAAAGCGGCGAAGTCCATGTCGAATCGGGCCGCAACAGGCCGCGCCGACACAAGGTCAACGTATCCCGTGACCGATGCGCCAACGTACGTGCGCGAAAGCGGTGTCAGAGTGGCGCCTGGCGTCGCCAGGCCCATCAAGGTCGAGCCGATGTCCGCAGCCGCGACGCCAAACATCGCGTCTAGCGAAGGCGCTTCAATATCGGCATCCACAGTGAGCACGCGGTAGCCCGCATCGGCCAGCACCTTGGCCAGCGCCACCAGCACGGTCGATCGTCCCTGGCCACCCTTGTACCCGTAAAAGTGAACCGCCTTCGCAGTGCGCCGGCTGGGGGAGGCTTCGCCGGCCCGATCGGGCTGATCATCCAAAACGGCGGGCGGCGCCATCGCCGTTTCGCTGCGCGGGACGAACGCGCTCAGCCAGCTAGTTCCAGCTTCGCCTGAACCCAGAAAGCCGAATTGTTCCTGACGTTCCCTTTCCGTGACCAGTGCCAACTCGATCATCGGACTCGTTGCAACCGATGCGACATCAACTGCTGACATGCCGACAGCCTCGCAAAACGCGGTGAACCGGGCATCGGTGGCCATGCCATCGAACAAACCGCCGACACACAGGATATATAGCGTCGGATGTGCGTATTCGACTTCGACCTTGATGCTGTCAATGCGCGCAATGGATTCAATGAACTCGGAAATAGTCATGGCCGGATCAGAGTGATTTCTGGAACTTCGTTGCAAGATAAGACCGGGTGCCGCCCACGAGATCGGCGAGCGTTTTCGCCTGTTCATGGGTCGTCGACGGGGCAGGCCAGCCGTCGGTGACGTGCCGCGTATAGCGGATGTAGGGGTAGGACTCCGCAGGGGCAAACCGGGCCACCCCGTCCTTGCCTTGCACGCTGATGGCCTTCAGGGCGTTGCTCAACTGGGCGGACAACGCATTGAGCCGGACCTTGCAGCCTCGCTGGTCGCCCACGGCAAAGCGGTGTGCGAAGACATTGAGTGCGGCCGGGACATTGTGGTCGGTTAGTCCGGTTGCCTGTTTGAGGACCAGTTCGATTGCGACCATGCCGCAATAGGCCCTGACGATCTCATCGGCACTTGATGCTGCTGCGTCGGCAAAGGCGCGGATGTTCGTTGTGTGTTGGCTCATTCGTTTGTTTAGCGTTCGTTTGCCGGAACGGTCGCACCGGGACCTGGGCACCCGGTAATGATACCAATTGGGCGGTGCCAGCCACGCGCCGGCTGGCGACCACCGCTCGGCAGCTCAGGGCGGTACTGCAACTGGCGTGGAGTCTGGATGGCGGGGCGGACCTCTGAGGCGCGTTTTTTTCCAGGCGGGGGCGCAGGTTTCTCGGGCCTCCGCGCCGAGAAGAGAGTCTCGCCGCGCGGGCCGCGTTTCCTCAGGTTCGCGTGACGTAGATGGGCAGTAACGACGGAAGACACTGACGCGACGGCAGACAGTGCGATGGGCTGCCGCAACAGCGACCAGGAATGGTGATGAACAATTGCTGGGTGGTGCGTGGGGTGGTTAGGAAGCGGTGCCCGTTCCCACCCCTGTGCTCACACGACGGGGGCGCGCATGCTGCTTAAAGTGACGGAAACGGCTCGTGAATTCGAGTTCGCGGATAGACAGCCAATCTCAGACATTCGCCTTCGTCGACGCGTGGTCATCCAAGCGACTGGTGCCCCCTGTACGGTCGCGGCAGGAATAGATGCGCTTAACGGATGGGCTTCGTTCCGTCGTCACCCGACTCGGCCGCGAGCCAGGTCACAATGCGCCATTGGCGAGTGTTTCCTTTCCCAGCCCTGTACCCTCGCTCGCCGAGCCCTTCTGACCGGCAGTTCAGAGTTGAATGACCAAAGTTCAGAGTTTGGCGATTCTCGACACCTGCGGCAGCCTGAGTTCGAGCCCCGGAATGGCCGGATTGGTAATGACCAGTTCACGGTCCGCGGGCGAGGGAACGTCCACGGCGTGCCGCTCGTCAAGCCGCGACAGCCAGATGGTGTAGTCCAGAACGTTCGTCCTGGACGGCTCGATCGCGACCATGGCGCCCTGCCTCCTCCTTTCCCGTCTGCCTCCCTTGGAATGGCGCCCCGCCGGTCGTTCCACTTTGAGATGTGACAAACAGCGCCTTATGAGTCACACAAATCAATGGGTACATTATTTTGTACCGGATGCATTACTTTTCCCTATTCTTGATAATCTTTCTTCTCAAGAACAGAGAAAGTAAGGCACGCCTCACCGCTCCATGCACCTATTCTCCCCGACCTATCGCCCGCTACGCCGCGTTTGGCCTGGATCCCGGGCTAGTTTCGATGCCGTTTCGCCCGCGAGGCCAGCCTTATCCGTCCTTGTTCGCGACCCGCCAGCGACACTGGGCGTGCATGCAGATCTTGTATGACCGCACGCAGCCGAAGTGGTCCCGGTACAGCAGATGGCGGCGAGCGAGGACCTACGGTCGAGGGCAGCGAGATCGAAGTGGAAACAAACCGCCTGTATCGGGTAGTGACAGGCACCGAGGTCATCCAGCGCGCGCCTGGGCCGGCCATCCTGACGCCGGGGGCTTCCTGGCATGCGCGCGGAGCTAACCGGGGGCGGCCACTGTGAAATCAAGATGGCAAGAGATGTAGCCCGCTCAGTCATTTGATCAGCGGACATCGTTCGCGGATTTGGCCGTTGGTTGCTTGATCGGCGGCGGAGGCGGCAACGTTGGGATCGGCGGGAGCCCGCGGAGAGATTCTGGGGGGATTGGCGGTAGCGAAGCTCTTGGCTGATCTTCACTAGGCTCTTCCGTCACCGCGCGAGCTTTGACAGATTGCTGTAACTCTCTGATCTCATCCGCGCTTAGCTGTATCGGTTGCGGCAATCCCTTCGTAGGCGGAGCGCTTTCTCTTGCAGCTCGGCGTTGCGCCGCAATCTTCGACGCTGACTCCTGCATCGTACTGTCCAAAACCGGTGCGCTCAGTGTATAGAGAGTAATCGCATCGTCAGAGCTAGCCTTAATGAGGTATGGGCCATACAGCACGTCGTCGGCACCTTCAATGTTTATGCCAAGGCTCGTGAACGCATTCCGGCCATCCCTGTCGCCCAACACAGAGATTAATGTCCCATTATCGGAGACGAGATCAGTTGACTTAATACCTAATGGATAGGTCTTCGCGCCCTTCCCGGCAGAGGTCTCGTAGTCGTAAGTGACCGAGTTGGATTCCGTTGTCCTTGATACCTTCGACTTCGATTTGTTGTGGACGCCCATTACGCAAGACACATCAACCTGGACATCAAAGAACGCGATCTTCCCTGCGTTCCTTTTGACGTCGTGTAGGAGGTCGAGCATGTTGGGGTTAGCGCCCGTGTCTTCCTGCGGGCAAAAGGTGTACCAGCCGCTCACGGTTGGCATGCCTGCATCCGGGGAAGGGAACCAGCGGTTCCAGATTTGGGGGACAGTTGTCCCTGAAAGAGTTGCAAGGGTGCCCAGAAAGCCAAGCACACCGACGATCGCACCGACAACTTTGGCGGCCCTCCAGCGGCCAGGTTTAGCCATTACGTCATGGAGCCTGGATCTACCGAGCAGGTAGCTAACGCGCCAACGATCGGAGCGCGATCCTCCATCGAGTGCGCTTGAGACGCGCCAGTACCGACCAGCGTCCGCGATTGCGCGGTCAATGACTCGTGCCGTTACACAGTCCGGACTGTTATAGTGCTTCAGGACAATTCCTTCTTCGTGCCGTCGCCGCAACTCTGACTTAAAAGGACGCAAAATGATTGCTACCGATCCATCGGCAATTGATTGCGCAATCGTTAGGGATGCCCCGCCTTCTACGGCTAGGCCTGTGCCGGACAACGAGTTTCCGATGGGATGATTTCCAGGATAGAGGGTTACCGAGCGTCGCTCGGCATCATGCTTGACGTACAAGAATTCCGCGAAAGCACCCAAAAAGCCTTGCGACGCAGTCACTTCAAATTTCCCGACCACGAGCTCAACTAGCACGCAGCTCCAATTAAGCATTCGATACCAGCGTTGATCCGCTCGCCTTTGAGCATCGTTCATTTTTTTCTAAAAGTCCGAAAAATTCGCAGTTAGCGTCCTGCCTCGGTGACCCACCGACAACGCCAAAGTGACGAATTATATAAAAATTGTGAGTCAGAAGCCTACCAGCCACTGATCTCTCGCCTCAAGTCAAGTGGTTCGTTGTTCATGGCTGGTAAAAATCCAGTGAGTCTGGGCCAGGCCCGGAGGTTTAACGCCGGGGAGCTGCCTCGGTCTAGATTCGAGGGTTGTGCTGTTTCCAGTTGCCTCCTAGGTGTGGGCTAGGATTCTCCACCGCTGCCGGCCCTGGCCCAGATGCACTGGCCTTTCCTTCGCAGACAAACTGACACTTTCGCTTCGCTGTCCGCGAAGGAAAAAGTGTCACCGCTGCACTATAGGCAGGCCCTTCCCGGCTGTTTTCCAGTGACACTTTCAGTTTGTTCGACGTCCGGCTTGCGTACGAAAGTCCTTTGCGCATACGGACCGCCGAGGCACGAGTTCAAATCACAGCGAGCGCGACTAGCTTGTCCCAGCTTGCAGCGCATCCAGCCGCCGCCGCATCTCGCCGGCGCGGTTCCGCAGTTCTGCCATCTCCGGTTGCAGCAGTTTTTCCAGCGGCGTCAATCCGTCCTGCCCGCGGCTGCCGAGGTGCCTCGCCACGAACTCGATCGCGGCCTCGGTCTGCGCGAGGCGGCGGCCGTAGACCGGCTCGTGGTGGGCGATGCGGTTCCGGGTCTGGTAGATCGATTCGAGATGGCTGGCCACGGCCGCGCGCGAGATCGCTTTGTCCGGGAAGACGCGCTTGAGCGCCGGCTTCCACAGCGCGTGGTCGTAGTCGGCTGAGAAAAGGCGTTTCCAGAAATACATCGTCAATTGCGCCACCACCTGCCCCATCGGGACCGGGATCGCGGCCTGCCTGACCCTGGACAATTGCTCATGGGGAATGCCGTTGGGAGCGATACCACCCCGGCTTCGGAAGGCAGCCGCGTCGAGTTGGCGCTTTTGCTCCTGGGTCAGCTTGGCATAGGCGGCCTTCTGCGCGCTTTTCTCAGCCTGAACGATCTTGTCTCGTTCCTCCGCCCCCCAGGCAAACGCGCCACTCGGGCCGCGCAGCCAGTCGGCGACGCCGAAGTGGTCAGTCAGCCGGTCGCAGACCGCATTGCGCAGCGCGATCTCGACCACCGCCGTGACCGTCATCAACGAGGCGGCAAGCCGCAACATCTCCTGGTGCAGGGCAATGGCGCCGCGGTTGGACCCCACCAGCCGCTCGAAAGTGCTGAGTTTCTCACTTGATAGGAGGACAGCTACTGCAGCCAGTTCCTCGTCGGATAGGTGGTCCATTGACTTGGTATAGAAAATCTTCGATAATCGCAGGTGAAAAGTTGGGATCAGTGTCGGCAGCTATCTTCGGGTGGGCGGACCCCCAACTTCCTGCTTTGGGGGCGCTCTGCGGAGCGCCCTTTTCTATTTTGGCCTCGCGTTACGACACGCCCAGATAGGCGCCGATCGCCTTTGCTACGCCGCCGGCTAGCGCCTCCACGCCCACGCCGGCGGCGCCTTCGATGGCCTTGCCCGCCAGCCTGCCCATCCACGACTGTGGCTTGCCTTCCAGTCCGGTCCCCTTCGCCCTCGCCTCGTCCAAGTCGGCTTGCAATCCGGCGAGGTCCGCTTCCTTAAGTCCCAGTGACAAAAGCTGCTGCCGCAGCGCGTCCCAGTCGCCCGCGCCCACGGCCACCTGGGCGGTCTGGGTAAAGCCGGTGCCGCCGTTTGCCACGTTGCCCACGCTGCCGGCGATGTTGGTATTGAAGATCTGGGTCAATCGTTCCTCGCTGATTGGTTTGGTGCCCATGGGAAGTTCACCGGCATTCGGGCTGACCTTCTCAATGTCAATCGCATAGCCGAGCACCGCATTCTTGACCGCATCCAGTAGCCGGTCAATGGCGCCGATCGGCAACTCCTGCCATGCCGCATGGCACTGCATCCCGCTTGCGATCTTCGATCCATACTTGATGGCCGCCCCGATGTCCCATGGCAAGTGCACGCTGCCGGCCTTGTCACCCTGAACCAGATTCTCGTAGCTGCTGATTGCGCCCCCGAGTCGAGCGACGCGGTAGTGGTCGCGGAGGGCTTCCGGCAACACGCTCACCGGGATTTGCAGGTGGGAGGCCTGGCCGGCCATGCCGGCGAAGTTTCCATAGGAATATGTCGGGGTCACCCGATAAGGCGGAAGATCAACGCCGTTCGGATATCCGTTCAATTCCCACTCCACCCACTGCGCCAAGTGAGCATGATCGAGGCGTGCGGCAAGCAGCTTGCATTTGCGCAGCAAGGACGAAACGCTGGTGGCGGCCTCGATGGCTTCGGCCTGGATGCTGCGAATCAACGACATGCCCATCTCCCGCCGATTGGATTGCCGATTGTACCTGCCAACATGCTCCCCAACGTACACCGACACAGCGATACCATTTTCCCACTACATGATAATTACTATTATCATGTAGTGGGAAAATGCGCATACAGGAACCTGCGAAAGCGAAAATCGTCCTCCCGGGCCTCGACAGCGCAGTCGATTTCCTCTGCATCGAGATACCCCAATATTGAAATCGAGCTGACATAAACCTCAAATCTAGATCAATGTCCTATTATATTTAAGGCTCATCGATAATAACTCGCATGGCGATACGGCTGAATCGCCCGCTTTGCCTCAGCGAGGATCAAAGCAACTTTTCCCCGAGCTGGTAGCACTGATCTTTCACGATCATTCAGCTGATAAATGCCGGCAATGGTCGATCTAAATGGTATCTGATAGCTATCAGATACCCCTCTTCTGTGCGCTCACGGACATCCACGCGGCTGCGAATCGTCCGGTGCGGCACAGCTTTAGGACTCTCAAGGACCTACTGGCGAATCCTGGCCGTCCCTCCGCTAGACGCGGAATTGTTCCACCGTCTGCCACGGAGCCAGGGTAGTTATCAGGCCCCGCAGGCTTGGCCTGCAAGACGAGGCCGGATATAGGCCTGCAGCCATTTACCTGTCGAGTGTCATGCCAAATCTACCTAGCAAGCTGGGACGCGTTCATACCATCCCTAACCGTCTCCGAGCGTCATCGACCGGCGATGCGAAGGTATTCCGATCTGGGTGTGAGTTGGCTGCCTTCCTGTGCCTTGTGCCGCAGCAGACCGGCACCGGCGGCAAAGTGCGGCTGGGTGGGATCAGCAAACGTGGCGATCCCTATTTGCGGACCCACGTGGCGCCCAGCGCTAGCCCCGTGAGCATATCGATGCCTGGAATGGCTGCAATCTTTTGGCAAGCCTGCAGCTGCTTTTGCCAGCCGACCAATCGTCGCTCGATCCTTCCGATCTCCTCGTCCAACCGGTCAATGCGTGTGAGTTGCTCCTGCAACGCACTGAATAGCCATCCTGGTACCGCTTGTTCCACTTCATCAAGACGAAGCCGGATCTCGGCCAGACCCGCCTGGTGCCCAGTCTTGAAGCTGATGCCGTACTCGTATAGCACTCCTTGTAACGGATTGATCTGCATTGTGCGCATCTTATTGGCAGCGCTCTCATGCTCGGCTCCCCGGAGGGACGCGTTCATACCATCTCTTAGAAGTGTCCAAGCGCCTGGACGATATCGTCAACGATTTGTCGCGGCACGCTCGCAGCGGCAGCGAACTCAGGCCACCGTGCCGCGGCCGCGCGGACGTCGGCTACGATGTCCTTGCACACGCCGAGCAGCTCGAGCGGTCTCATAGTTAGTGGGCAAACGGAGGCGGAGTACTGCCAATGCGGGCTGGCCCTACTCGGCGATGGCCTATGACTATACGAAATTCGCCGGGCGGGCGAGGGCGGCGCGCAAGCACCGGCTGGCGGCGCTGCCTCAAGCTTGACATCGGCGATAATCGCAGCGCACCGGCATGACGAAGTATCGAACGGTCGTGCCCGTATCCCGTATTTGAATCTGGAGGACGCCATGCGTGACATCATCGACGGCTTTCTGCGCTTTCAGCGCGACGTCTATCCTCAACGAGTCGAGCTTTTCAAGCAACTCGCAACGACACAAAATCCGAAGGCGCTGTTCGTCACCTGCTCCGACAGTCGGGTTGTGCCCGAGCTCCTCACCCAGCGTGAGCCGGGAGAACTGTTCGTCATTCGCAATGCCGGGAACATTGTGCCGTCCTACGGTCCGGAACCTGGTGGCGTTTCGGCCACCGTCGAGTATGCGGTCGCGGTCCTGGGCGTGCAGGACATCGTGATCTGCGGGCACTCCGACTGTGGCGCGATGGGCGCGATCTCGCGTTGCACTTGTCTTGATCACCTGCCGGCAGTTGCGAACTGGTTGCGTCATGCAGATGCCGCGAAAGCAATCAACGCGGCATATCAGTTCGATACGCCTCGCGCTAAGCTTGACGGTCTCGTCAGAGAGAACGTGATCGCGCAGTTGGCCAATCTACGCACCCATCCGTCCGTGGCACTTGCACTCGAGCAGGGGCGCATGAATTTGCACGGATGGGTTTACGACATCGAGAAGGGTAGCATCGATGCCCTTGACGGCCCGACACGACGATTCGTACCGCTCGCCGAGTCGCCGGCCACAGTTGCCGTGGCTTCGCGCAATCACGGACAGGTGTGAGACTCACTGAGCCATATCGAGCGAGTTGGATCGAGTGGGAAGGGCTCAAGCGTTACCTAACCCTGAAATGTTCCACCGTCTGCCCCCGCAATGCCGATGTGCATCTCGCCGCGCAGGTCCGCCCTACTACCGCCCAGTACTTCCGAACGGAGATGCTGATCGACGCGCCAGTACAGCATCGTCAACGCCGCACTGCTGGGGCATCGACTACCGCATGCCGCCGGAGCACCCGTATCCGGCCGCGCTGGATGACTGCCTGGCTGTGTACCGTCGGCTTCTGCAACAGTATCCGGCGCAATTTGATCATCGGCGGACGGTCCGCCGGCGGCAATCCGGCCGCCGTACAGCTGCGTACGCGTGACGAAGCCCTGCCGCTACCGGGGGCGCAGGTGCTGCTATCGCCAGAAGTGCATCTGACCGGCCGACCTGGCCCATCCCTATCTGTCGCCGCTATTCGGCGATTTTCCAAGGGCTTTGTGCCGGCCTTTATCCAGAGCCGCACGCGCGACCTATCGCTGTCGAACGTTGTACGCTTGCACCGCGCTCTGCTCCGCGCCGGTGTTCGCTGCGAGCTGCACATTTTCGAGGCCATGCCCCACGGCGGTTTCATGGACGCGCCGGAAGACCGAGATCTGGGAGCTGCGTGCGGAAGTGGCCCGCCTTATTCGCACCAATCTGCCAGGCGCGAGCTGAGCCTGGCGGGCGTTTCGGGCCGGTGGGGTAGCCCTCCGCACCGCCTCATGTATTCATTGCCGTGGCGACAGTCCCGAGCAGGGATCAGCTCGGCAACGCGTCGCGCTATGATGCGTCTCCACCGCATCGGCAACGGGCACCGCAAGGCCGCGCGCCACTGTCCATTTTTCTGGCGTGGATTGACCCGATCAATGAAGAAGGAATGCGTCATGGCGCTCGAAAAACCTCCATTGCACTCTGTCTGGCAAAACGACCAGGGAGACGCATTCATCGTCCTTGACGTGTTTGACCCAGCAGAAGACGACGAGATGGGCGAAGACGACTATCTGCCCGGCCACTACCTCGTAACATTTGTTGATTACGACTAGCGCAACGAGGCCGATGTCTATGGGGAGGAATTCGACAACGAGCAATGGACGGCGCTGGTTAGGTCGCTTGACCTCAAGCAGAGTGGCGTGCAGCCCGGCGATTACGCAATTTGACACATTACCGCCAGCGCGCGGTTTTGCGCGCCGTGCATTCGCCAGCACCGCCCTCACCTGTTCCAGCGCTGCGAAGGCCGCCGCGTCGTTTTGCAGTGTGCGCTTGGCGATTTCGCTCACGCCGGCTGGCCGGCCGATCTTCCAGGAACAGGTGATGCAGGTGGCCATGCTCGCGGCCGGCTTCTCGGCTGGCGAGGCTGCCCAACTGCGCCGGGCCATGGCGGCCCGGAAGCGCAAGGGTGGGCTGGAGCGTTACTACGATCGCATCGTCTCCGGCATGCTGGAACGTGGAAAAGCAGCCGCAATTTCTGCTAGCTTGCCAGGCCGCAATCGAAGCGGCGCCGATTTTTCCGAGGACGGCAGGTAGTGGGCTAGCCGCCATCGGACATCGCTCGTGATCTCGGCAGATTGCTCTTTTCTTTCACTAACGCGAAGACGCTTATAAGCCGACCACCCAATCAACGAACTAGGAAAAGATTGTGAACAGTATCCGCAACGGCTGGTTGGGGTGGGCGGCATGCCTACTCGGAAGGCACAAATGGGAGCAAGGGCCTCACTATCATTACATTCTGAATGACAGTGGCTACAGCTTCTACCAGTGTGCTCGCTGTGGTAGGTCACAGACCACGCGTTGAACGAGTCGGAAAAGACAGCATGCGAATACTACTTTCTTCTGCGATCCACCTCGCGGGCCTTGCCGGAGGACTTCTGGCTATATGGCAAGTGGTACGGTTTTGCCAACGCTCGATCGGAACGGCGCAACCATTCGGCCTATTGGCATCATTCAGAGTTGGCCGCTGACCTTGCCTCGCTAGATCCGACGGGCGCTGGCTCACTGACCAACGTGACAAGGCGCTTCCAAATGCCTGCCCTGTAGCCAGCCTGCCAGCTCAGGCAACCAGGTTGCGTAAGCCCTCGCCCGCCTGCCAGCGCCTCAAGTTGTCCAGAAAGATGCCCACCACGCGCGCGGCATTCCCATCCGAGAAGCCCGCGCTATGCGGCGTTGCAATGACGTTGGGCAACGTCCACAGCGGGGAATCCGCCGGCAGTGGCTCGTGCGCGAACACATCCAGATAGGCGCCAGCGAGGCGTCCGGCTCGCAGCGCCTCGATCAGCGCGGACTCGTCCACCAACTCGCCGCGCGCCACGTTGACCAGCCTGGCACCCACAGGCAGCAATGCTAGCGCGGCGGCATCCACCAGCCCGTGCGTTTGCGGCGTCAGCGGACACGCCAGCAATAGCCAGTCGGTACGCAGCAGCACGCTGCGCACCGCATCGAATGCCACCGTCTCATAGCCAGGGCCGGCCGGCACGGCGCTCTGCCGTACCACGATCACCTTCATCCCCAGCGTTTGCAGCAGCCTGCCGAGCAGTTGCCCTATCGGGCCCCAGCCGACGATGGTGGCGGTCTGTCCGGCTAAGTCGCGTGGCAGGCCCGAGCCGATCAGGGGGGCCCACACGCTATCACGCTGCGCGGCCAGCATCTGGGGGAAATGCCGCGCCAGTGCCAGCAACCCGGCCAGCGCGGTCTGCGCCACCACGCCCGCGTTGGCGCCTGACGAAGTCGTCACCGTCACGCCGCGCGCGCGCAACACGCCAAAGATCGCGCGGTCCGCACCGGCCGAATGGGTATGAACCCAGCGCAGTCCGGGGCTTGCCAGCATGGCGTCATAGAAGCGCCGGGTAGCGGGCAGAATTTCATGCTTGGTGGACAGGCCAGTGACGTCGCGCGAGACAAAGGCAATATCGGCATCCGGTTCGGATGACACGGCTGCGCCTTGCCCGGACGGCGCTACCACCGGCACGAAAACCGCTCCGCCAAGCGCGGCGCCGATATCCGCGCCATATTGCTGCAAGGCCGCCTCCGACAGCAGAATCCGCAAGGGTTGCGCGGTTGCAGGGATACTAGTATTCATGTTCATGCTTATTCCAGAGAAGCACCCGACTCGCGCACCACCACTTTCCATTTCGCGTATTCCTTGTGCGTGAACTTGCCGAACTGCTCCGGTGAGCCACCCACGGGATCGGCCCCTTCCCGCACCATCTGAGCCTGCAGCGAAGGCAGGGCCTCATTGATTGCGTGGTTCAGCTTGGCGATCACAGGCTTGGGTGTGCCCTTGGGCGAGAACACGCCAAACCAGGAGCCAGCTTCGAAGCCGGGGAAGCCTTTTTCCGCCACGGTGGGCACATCTGGCAGCGACTGCGAACGGTGCGCACTGCTCACCGCCAGCGCGCGTAACTTGCCGACCTTGATATGGGCGATGACCGACGGGATCGTGGCAAACATGAACTGAACCCGACCGGACAGCAGATCGTTGAGTGCATCGGCGCCCTTGTATGGGATATGGGTAGCCTCGGTCCCGATACGCTGAGTCAGCATGAAGCTGGAAAGCTGCGACGACGTACCCACACCGGTGGAACTGTAGTTGAGTTTGCCGGGGTTGGCCTTGGCGTAGGCGACGAACTCCTCGAAACTCTTGGCCGGCAGTGAGGGATGCACCACCAGCACGTTGGGCACGTCGGCAATCTGCACCACCGGCACCAGGTCGGTGAGCGGATCGTAGTTCAGGCGCTTGTAGAGCGTCTGGTTGATCGAGATCGGGCCAACCGAGGTGACCAGCAGCGTGTAGCCATCGGCCGGCGCGCGCACCACGGCCTCGGTGCCGATATTGCCGCCAGCGCCCGGACGGTTGTCGACCACAAACGATTGCTTGAAGCGCTGGGCCAGCACCTGGCTAACGCTGCGCGCCAGGATATCGGTGGTGCCGCCGGCGGTGAACGCCACCACCACGCGCACCGGTTTGGCGGGGTAGTCATTGCCGGCGGCTTGGGCGTTGACGGCCCCGACGCACGTCAGCAAGCCAGCGAAGGCGGTCAGCGCCGCGCGAGCCCGCCCCGCGGCGGACCGCGATGCGAGGGTCGTGGAAATGGTTGGAGCAAAACAATGCATGGTGTCTCCTATGGATGGCCGGCGTCGGGACGCGCCGCGTCCGCCGTGTGTTCTGCATGACCGGCGTCGCCGAAGCCGGCACCGCCGGGTGTGAAGGGCCTGGGGGCTAAGCGTTCGCTTAGCCGAAGCCGTACAGTCGCGCCGGGTTGCTCACCAACACGCGTTGGCGCGCCTCGGCATCCGGTAGCCACCGCGGCAGCAGGTTGAACAGCATGCCGTCGTCGGGCACCTGGCGCGCCTCGAAGTAATTGATATGCGGCCAGTCCGATCCCCACACCACGCGCTCTGGATTGGCCGCGAGCAGCGCGGCGGCGAATGGATCGACATCGGCATAGGGTGCACCCGCCGCGCTCAGGCGATCGGCCCCTGATATCTTGGTCCACGCCGCACCCTCGGCCAGCAGCGCGCACAGCGACTGGAAGCCTGGATCGGCCACGCCGCGCGCAGTGGACATGCGGCCCATGTGGTCGATCACCAGCGGCACGCCTAGCGCGCGCAGGCGCGGGGCAAGCGCGGGCAGGTCCGGCGCGTGGATCCAGATCTGCGCGTGCCAGCCGCGCTCGGCCAGGTGCGGCGCGAGCGCTTCCAGCACCTCAAGCCCCACGCCGTTGCGGTACACCGCGTGGCCTTCCACCTGGTACAGGTTAATGCGGATGCCACGCACGCCGGCCGCGTGCCAGTCGTCCAGTTCGGCATCGCTGGTATCGGGCGCCGGCACGGCGATGCCGCGCAGGCGGTCCGGGTAGCGCCGCAGTGCCTCCAGCACGGAGCCGTTGTCGGTGCCGCAGGCGCTGGCGGTGACCAGCACGCCGCGCGCGAGACCGAGCTGCTCCAGGTGAGCGATGAATGCCTCGGCCGGGTGCTCGGCGGGTGTATAGCTGCGCTCGGCGGCCAGTGGAAAGCGCTGGTAAGGCCCGAACACATGGGCGTGGCTGTCGCAGGCGCCGGCAGGGACACGGAAGGTAGGCGCAGTGAAATGGTCCAGCGGAGGCAGGCAGGGTCGGCTCATGATGGTGGCAGTTTTTGGGGGCAAGATACGGCTTAGTCGGCTTTCAGCCGCCCGGAAGCGGCCAGCGCCTGCGCACGCACATCCTCGCGCTGCAGTGTTTGCAGCAGCTCCTGGGGGCTCGAGCTGCGCGCCACGCTGCCGACGTTCAGCAGCCGGCTCTTGACGCTGTCCTCGGCCAGTGCCTTGCGCAGCGCCTTGCTGAGCGTCTCGATGGCTGCGGCCGGCGTCCCCGCCGGCGCCAGCAAGCCGGTTGCGGTAGTGGCTTCGAAATTCGCCAGGCCGGCCTCGCGCAAGGTCGGCACGGTAGGCAGGGTGGCGTCCCGCTCGCGCGACATCACCGCCAGCACGCGAAGTGCACCGGACTGGATATGCGGCGCGGAACTGGTGAGCTGGTCCACCACCATATCGATCTGCCCGCCCATCAGGTCCATCAGCGCGGGGGCCGACCCCTTGTACGGCACTTCGTTGAGCTTGATGCCGGCCGCGTCTTCCAGCTGCAGCGTGGCCACGTGGTTGGTGGTTCCGGGCCCAGCATGGCCAGCGGCAACCTTGCCGGGGTTGGCCCGTGCATAGGCCAGCAGCGCCTTGACATCCGCGAAGCGTTTGTCGCTGCCCTTGACCACGATCACCAGTGTGGTGGTAGACACCAGCCCGACCGGCTGGAAGCTCGCCAGGCTGAAGGTGGTACGGGTCATGCGCGGCAATACGACGATGGCGTTCGGCGTCGTCACCAGCAGCATGCTGCCGTCGGCCTCGGCGCGGGACACCGCGGACGCGCCTAGCACGCCGCCTGCCCCTGGCCGGTTGTCGACGATCACATTGCGCCCCAGCTCCTGTTCCAGGGCCGGCGCCAGCGCGCGCGCCACCACGTCGAGATTGCCGCCGGGGGCGAACGGCACTACTAGGGTCACCGGCTTGTTCGGCATCGCCTGGGCACGGGCGGCTGCGACCCACGGGGCAACGCCGAGCGCCAGTACCTGCGCCAGCATGTGTCTTCTGTTCATCTTGTCTCTCCGTCCGTCTTTTATTTCTATATCTTGCCGCTGCGGGGCACCGGAGCCTGGCGTCAGTCGCGGAAGCTCGGATCCAGCCGGTCCAGCTTGCGCAGCAGCGCCGGCCACTCCATCACACCGTAGGGGCGGCGCGTCCCAGGCTGGTAGTTGTTCCAGGTTTCCTGCAGCACGTCGGCTCCCACCTCGCGCAGCGGCGTGTTGCACGACATCGCGCCGATCTGCGCGCGGCAGGCCAGCTCCAGCCGGTGCATCCAGTTGAAGGCTTCACCCACGGTATTGCCCACGGTGAGCGCGCCGTGATTGCGCAGGATCAGGGCCTCGCCCTTGCCGAGGTCTTCCAGCAGAGAAGCCTGCTCGGCGGTGTCGAGCACCACGCCCTGGTAGTCGTGATAGCCGATCTTGAGGAAGCGCATGGCGGTCTGCGTCAGCGGCAGCAGCCCGCAGGCCAGCGACGACACGGCCATGGAGGCCCAGCTATGCGTGTGGATCACGCAGGCCACTTCCGGGCGCGCTTCGTGCACGGCGCTGTGGATCACGTAGCCGGCCTTGTTGATGCCGTAGTTGAGCGCGCCAAAATCCGGCTTGGCGAGAATGTTGCCGGCATGGTCCACCTTGATCAGGCTGGAGGCGGTGATCTCCTCGTACATCATGCCGTAGGCGTTGATCAGGAAGGCGCCGTCCTCGCCCGGCACGCGCACCGAGATATGGTTAGCCATCATGTCGGCCATGCCGTACAGCTCCACCAGCCGGTAGCAGGCGGCCAGGTCCACGCGCGCCTGCCATTCGGCGTCGGTGCACTGGTCCCGCATCGAGGAAATGGCGAGGATGCCGGGCTTTATCATGAGGTTCTCCTTGGTCCTTTGAATGCTTGATGGTCAGTCCGAGCCAAGCGCCAGGTTGCTGGGCCGGCCTTTTTCGATATTCCACTTGAGCAGCGCCGCGCTGCGGTAGATGCCGTGCGCGAACTTGCCGTAAGGCAACGTCAGGAACAACGCCATCACCACGCCCAGGTGCACCGCCAGCAGCAGCGCCATGGCCGCGGTGTCGCGCCAGGCCAGCAGCGCCAGCCCGGTCAGGCTGGTGAAGAACAGCAGCGCGATAAAGCCGCGGTCCATTGGCTTCTGGGCGGCATCGCCGGTGCGCGGGTCGCGCTTCAGGTTGAGCCAGAGCAGGCCCGCCGGGCCAATCAGCAAGCCGATGCCGCCGGCCGTGCCCAGCAGCACCGGCAGGCTGGTGGGCGCATACGGTGCGTGCAGGCCCAGCAGGTAGTGGTACAGCGTGGCGACCGCCGTGGCGGCAAAGCACAGCATGAAGCCATAAAACGTGAAATGGTGGAAGCGCCGGCGCCACAGGGTGAACGCGTCGTCCGCGTTGTTGCAGCCCTGGCCGTGGCCGCCGCCCAGGTAGCGCAGCCGCAATGCATCATGCGCCGCGCCGCCGATGGCCGGGCCGCGCGCCTCGCCCTGCAGCTCGCCGGGCGAGACCCTGCGCCAGAAACGCGTCACGCCCACGCCCAGCGCCAGCACCGCGCAGCCGAACACCAGGCCGAACATCGCCGCCAGCAAGTTGTGCGGGAAGATGGCGTAGAAGTTGCCGGCCAGCGGTGCGTGCAGCAGGCTGCCACGCATGGCAAGCACCATCACCAGGAACAACGCCAGCCCGGCTGCCAGCGCCAGCGCGGTGGCCAGGCCGGCGCGGCGGTACAGGCCACCGAGGGCGGCGGGCCAGGCGTAGTCGGAGTATGTCTGGACACGCACCTTGGCCATGGCCTGCGGCACGTTGACCGCAAACTCGTGCGGCGGCGCGTACTGGCAGGCGTGGTAGCAAGCGCCGCAGTTGTGGCACAGGTTGGACAGGTAGTGGATATCGGCCTTGCCGAACTCCAGCCGGCGCGTCATGGCGGGAAACACCGCACAAAAGCCTTCGCAATAACGGCAGGCATTGCAGATCTGCATGACGCGGCCGACCTCGGCCTCGTCCCCGGTGAGCGGCAGCACGCCCTGGGCCAGCGCCGCCGCTTCGCGCGTCAGCGCTTCAAGATGTTGCATGCTGTTTTTCCTGGAATACGTTGTGACCGGGCCGCCCGAGCGCGGCGGCGGCGGCCTGGGTGCCGGCGATGCGCCCGAAGGCGGTGCCGATGGCCATGCCGACACCTGCCGTATAGCCCTTGCCGAGCACGTTGCCGGCCATCATCTCGCCAGCCACGAACAGGTTGGCGCTGGGCTTGCCGCCGAAGTGCACGGCGGCGTGCTCGTTCACCTTGAGGCCGAGGTAGGTAAAGGTGATGCCGGGGCGCAGGGCATAGCCGAAGAACGGTGCGGTATCGATCGGCCGCGCCCAGTGGGTCTTGGCCGGGGCAATGCCCTCGGTGTGGCAGTCGTCCAGCACGGTGTGGTCGAAGGTGCCGACGCGGCACGCCGCGTTGTAGTCCGCGATGGTGCGCATGAAGGTGGCCTCGCCCAGCCCGAGCTGGCGCGCCAGTTCCGGCAGCGTGTTGGCGCGCACGCCCGGGAATACCGGCGGCATGAAGCGGCCCACGGCCTTGGCGTCGATGATCGAATAGCCGATCTGCCCGGGCTGCTGCGCGACCAGCCGCCCCCAGATGGCGTAGCGCTTGGGCCAGAAATCCTCGCCTTCGTCGTAGAAGCGCTCGGCATTGCGGTTAAGCATCACGCCCAGCGAGACGCAGTCCACCCGGGTGCAGATGCCGCCGTCGTACAGCGGCGCGCGCGCGTCGATGGCCACGCAGTGCGATTGGGAAGGGTCGCCGATGGCGTCCGCTCCGGCTTCGATCATGAACTTGAGCAGCACGCCCATGTTGAAGCGCGTACCGCGGATCAGGAAGTTGTCGGCCGGCCAGTCACCGTCGGCGTTCTGGCCCCAGGCCTCGCGCAGCCATGCGCGGTTGGACTCGAAGCCGCCGGCGGCCAGCACGCAGCTGCGCGCCTCGATGCGCTCGCTGCCGATGCGGGCGGCCTTGAAGCGGTCGCCGTCCATCTCGATGGCGTCCACCGGGGCGTTGTAGCGCACCTTGACGCCAAGGGCTTCGGCGCTGCGGAAGTACGCGTTGACCAGCGCCTTGCCGCCGCCCATGAAGAAGGCATTGGTGCGCGCCACATGCAGCGCGCCTGACAGCGGCGGCTGGAAGTGCACGCCGTGGCTGCGCATCCAGTCGCGGCAGGTCGACGAGGCGCGAATGGCCAGGCGAGCCAGCCGCTCGTCGGTCAGGCCGCCGGTGACCTTGAGCAGGTCTTGCCAGTATTCCTCTTCGGGATAGGCATCGACCAGCACGTCTTGTGGCGCGTCGTGCATGCAGCGCAGATTGCGGGTGTGCTGCGAGTTGCCGCCGCGCCACTCGCACGGGGCGGCTTCCAGCAGCAGCACGCTGGCGCC